>CALVBH010000065.1 GCA_944325765.1 uncultured Bacteroidales bacterium | reverse complement strand
TACTGAAAATACTGATCGATGAAAAGAACTTTTGTCATATTACTGCTTTCTGTCTTGCCGGTACTCTGTCTTACGGCAAAGGAAACGGAAAAGGAACCATCCCTGAGACCGGACAAATCCCGCAGGGGTCTCGTGGACGTGTCCCAGATGTTCGTGCCAAAGGGACAGTGGCTTACAGGTCTGGCAGCATCATTTTCCACTCATAACAACGATATGTACAATATCGTCATCATAAATGACGTGGAATCGGATGGCTATACGGTGAACGTGTCTCCGATGCTCGGTTATGCCGTGAAAGACAACCTTGTAGCCGGTATCAAGTTCGGCTATTCCAGAAACCTGCTAAGACTCGACGAAGGCGGGATAAACATAGGAGGAGATTCGGGGATTTCCCTGAATGCAGAGAACTATTATTCTCTCAAGCACACATATGAGGGGTCGCTTTTCCTGCGCCAGTACATACCGTTCGGCTCCAATATGCGTTTTGCCCTCTTTACGGAGGCGCAGCTGGTTTTCGGAGGCTCACAGGCAAAGTATCTGGCTCATATACCCGTGGAGGGGACTTACGAGACGAGCTTTTCGACTTCCCTGAAAATCACACCGGGAGTTGCGGCCTTCATCACGAATGATGTGGCGTTGGAGCTGAATGTCGGGATGATGGGAGTTACTTTCCAGACAGTCCGCCAGACACATAACCAGGTGGAGACCGGAAAGAGAAACGAGAGCCTTATGAACTTCAAGATTAATCTTCTGAGCATAGGCTTGGGTCTTGCGATTTATTTATAGGAGAGACGTATGAAGAATATCATCATATCTTTTTTGCTGCTGCCTCTTATGGCTGCCACCGCTTTCCCGATGGACAGGAGCACGGAAAGAAGCCTTATGGAGCCTGCCGATTCTCTGCCCGCAGGGCGTGACAGCGTGGAACTGCATATTAAGGACAGGTTCCTGCCTGTGGCGAGAAGGATAGACCGCGGGATCAACACCATAACGTATGTCTACAAAAACGAAATTGCCATCGGAATCGATGTTTCATATGGTACCCTTTCCAGTGATGACACGAATCTGATGCTTCTTCTCGATGACCTCGATTTCAAGGGCAGCGTATTTACCGTGAATCCGTCCGTGGGCTATTTCTTTTCCGATAACCTGTGTGTAGGTGCAAGGTTCGGCTATTCCAAGATAGACGGCAATCTCGGGAATATCTCGTTGAATCTCGGAAGCGATGATCTGGATCTGTCGCTGTCGGACATTCTCCTGAGAAGCCAGGTAATGAATATGGGAGCTTTCCTGCGCTCTTACGCAGGAGTCGATCCGAAAGGCGTTTTCGGCCTGTTCGCGGAGCTGGAGCTGATGTACAAGTTCGGGAATTCTATCTTTTCCTACGGTACAGCCTCGGGACCGAACACTACAAACACGAACAACAACCAGCTTCGCCTCGGAATCAGTGCCGGAGTGGCGGTGTATATAATGCCTAAAATATGCTGCAACCTTTCTTTCGGACTGGGAGGTATCTCATTCAACAGAATCCGCCAGCACGATGCGGCAGGCAAATATACCGGCGGCCGGACGGCGACCAGTATGAACTGGAAACTGAATCTGCTCGACATCGGCATCGGTTTCAATGTGCATTTATAGGATTACGTTATGTTCAGGATTCCAAGATATATTTTACCGATAGCGCTCACGGCAGCCTTGCAGGCCTGCGTGCGCAATGACATTCCTTATCCGGTGGTGGAGCTCGCAATCACTTCCGTCAGCGGGGAAGGCTTTACTTGCACCGCCTCGGATATCGATGCCAGGGAAAGGACAGCCGTCATCCATCTCGAAGAGGCCGTGGATCCCTCCAAGGTCGTGATTTCCGAGATAGGGATGACGGAAGGCGCCACGTCTGACGTGGTGTTCCCCGGAACGTTCGATATGAGGTCGGAACTGCATATCATACTCGATCTTTACCAGCAGTATGAGTGGATTATCATCGCAGAGCAGGAAATATCGAGGACGTTCAGGGTTGAAGGACAGATAGGAAACGCCGAGATCGATGCCGGAAACAGGACGGTGAAGGTAACTGTACCTGACTATCTTGACGTGAAAAGCCTTGAAATACTTGAAATGAAATTGGGACCGGAGGGAATAACCGTTATGGACCACAGCGTGGGGGAGACCCTCTGGTTCGATACCTACGGAAGCGTAAACGTGAAATATCATAACGTTTCGGAAGACTGGTATATCTACGTAGAGACTACCGATGTCCTGGCCAATATCAGTTCGGCTACTGCCGGGTCGAGGGTTATGTGGCTTTCCGGCAGCGGAGTCCCTGACACGGATCTGGGATTCAGATACAGGAAATCTGGTAGCGGAGATGGCGGATGGACAGATGTGCCGGATGTGGATATGACCGTGAGTGGCGGAACGATGGAAGCATATGTAGGCGGTCTGGATCCGGAAACGGAATATGAAGTCCAGGCTTATTCCGGCGACAACGTCTCCGAGCCGGTGACTCTGACTACGGGTGCGGAAGTGCAGCTGCACAATATGAGTTTCGACAACTGGTATCAGGACGGTAAAATCTGGTATCCGAATGCGGATGCAAACAATCATATTTGGGATTCTGCAAATCCCGGTTCGGCGAGCCTGGGCTTTTCGCCGACGAACCCGACAACTGATGTAGCCGTATCCGGAGAAGGGAAGCAGGCTGCAAGGCTCGAAACTTTGTATGCTGTTATAAAACTGGCTGCAGGAAACCTGTACACCGGCGATTTCGGCGGTCTTGTCGGAATGTCCGGGGCTTTCCTTGACTGGGGCGTGGAGTTTTCCGAGCGGCCGACAGCTCTGACGGGATATTACAAGTACCTGCCGGAAATAATCGACAATGCCGATGGCGACTATGCCGGAATGAAAGGGAAAATAGACACCTGCCAGATACAGATAATGCTCACCGACTGGACAAAACCGTTTACAGTCAATACGGTGGCAGGGGATTTCGTGGACTTTGACGGGGAAGACATCCTTGCCTACGGGAAATTCGAGCCTGAAATCAGTCAGGATATGACTTCTTATGAGAAATTCGAGATTCCTCTGGAATACCGCGATCTCACACGCAAGCCTACCTACATCGTCATCACCGTCTGTGCCAGCAAATACGGCGACTATTTTGTCGGAGGCGAGGGCAGCACCCTGTATGTGGATGAATTCGAACTTCTCTACGACAAGGTAGGGGAATAGTCCCGCCGCTTGTCAGTTGCCGCCAGATCATAGCAGGAAACACCCGTAACCTACAAGCAGGGCAATGAGGAAATTGATGAGCTTCGCCGCGGCGAAGCTCATTTTGTCTTCAGCCAGCAGAGGCAGTGAGGAATGCCCGTCCTGGGATATGCAGCTTGCCAGCAGCACCGGCAGCGGCACGATACCTCCGGCGTAGAGAGATACGAAAATCAGGTGAGGCCCGGATTCCGGAACAAGCCCTACGGCGGCAGCCAGCAGGATCATAAGTGCGGTGTTGTCGCTGATCCATCTGCTGATATCCCAGTATTTCAAGCCGAGCTCCACAAGGAGCAGAATCCCGAATGTCCAGAAGAAAATCACCGGCAGATGCTTCCTGACGATATGATGCCACAGGTTTTCATTCACGAATCGGTCTGAAGCGAAAATGATGAAAACGAGCACCATAATGCTGAGGCCGGCGAAAAGATACTGCATCCATTTTTCGCTCAGGAAATCGAAGGGATCTGAGCTGTATGCTGAAATATCGGTATGCTCGTGATCGAGGACCCCGCAGGCAAGAGCTGTTATGAACACTGCCACACATACGAACATCACCACTCTTTTCAGCAGCATATGACCGGCAGGATGTACGTGTCCGTTATGGTTATGCTCCCCGAGCCCTGTCATCCTGTCCTGTCTGCCGCATTTGCAGTCCCTGAAATCCTTTATCTTCAGTTTCCTGAAAATGAAGTCCGTGGATATTCCCGCTGCAAATGCCAGTACCCACAGCCCTGCGAATATGAGCAGGGACTTTTCCGGACTCATCGCGATGAGCATAAATGCTTCGTCTCCGCAGGAGACTACCATCATAGCCAGAAGAGCTCCGAAACTTATTATCCTGCCCGTATATAGCGATACTGCGGCAAACCCGCCTATACATCCCGGAATCAGTCCCAGGAAGGAGGCCAGGGCGACCTGCCCTGTCTTTGATTTGCCAAGGGCGGAAAAGAATCTGCCCCTGGACTCTATCTTCAGTGTCTCTATGAGCATCATCATTACTGTCACTATCCCGGTGATCAGTATGGAATTACGCAGGGTGTCGATCAGAAGGTGAAGCATTCGGATACTTTCGGCAGACGAAATGGAGTTATTCTATCCAGCCTGTAATGAACAGGTTGACTATAGGCCTTGTGGGCGAGTTCGTGGTCAGGGTCGTAATCAGGAGCATTTCTCCTTCCGGCATCTCCGAAGTGTCGAGCCCGATTTTCACGTTTCCGTCGCAGCCTGACCCGACAGCTCCGGGCAGGGATACTTCCGCCGCACTGAAGTCAGGGTCGGCCTTGTATATGACGAAAGGATTTTTTCCCGCATTCGTGAAAGAGAAGGAGGCCTGCACCGTATCCCCTTTTTTCAGTTTTCCTGCAGAGTATGTATTGGTGTCGAATACCGGTCTCGGCCCGTCGGCCCGTTGTGCCGGCGTGAGACGGCTGAAATTTTCCTTGGAGAAGGCCTGGACTGTCAGCGTCTTGCCCGAGGATTTCCCGTCGATTACGGCTGTGGCGTGATACGTGTTCCTGCCCCAAACGTTTTCCCTGGAACTTACCGTGCATATGAGCCTGGATGTCCCACGGGCAGGGATGGGATTGGGTTCTACCCTGATTCCCAGGCCGTCGGTTATATCCTTGAATGAAACGGACACAGGGCTTTCCGACAGGTTGGCGATACTTGCCTCGTTGCTTGCATATCCGCCCTGCTCCAGATTCCCGCATTTGATTGACAAGGTCTTGACTCCGGCCTGCAGCAGCCTTTCAGGGTACAGTTCTTCGAGACTCAACAGCTTTTCGTGCGCTATTCCCCTGAGTCTCAGTATGACAGGCTTGCCTATCCCGGATATGTATGCGGTCAGAGTCTTGTCGAACGGATAGGGCCCTTCGTCGTTGGTATATGTCGAGGAGATGGTCCCCGTTTTTCCGGGCATTACAGGTTCCCTGGTCCACTCTACATCGGTGCATCCGCAGGATGTGACCACGTTGTAGATGACCACCGGCTTGTCGCTTATGTTCTTCATCGTGAACGTATATGCCAGAGGCCCGTCAGACAGCAGCACATCACCGAAATTATGTATGGTCTTGTCGAATTCCACGACATCTCCGATTTTCTCCTGTGCTACCGACAGGCCGCAATGCAGTACCGATGCCATACAGGCAACGGCAAAAACAGCTGCCGTCATTTTCCCGATTATTCCAGAATTCATATCAAACAGTTTTGAGCGTCAAAGATACGGAAAACATTCCTCGTTTATTTGAATTTTAAAAATATTCGGATAAATTTGTCCTCTGTTTCAGACGTAACGGTTTTGGACACTAACATTTAAAAGGATAAAATTATGGCTTACAAGATTTCAGACGATTGCGTTGCTTGCGGCACCTGCATTTCAGAGTGCCCTTCAGGAGCAATCAGCGAGGGCGACATCTACAAGATAGACCCTGCACTTTGCGTTGACTGCGGCACTTGCGCGGACGCTTGCCCGATGGGAGCAATTTCTCCTGCAGAATAAGACGGCTTGTTCTGATTTACAGGCGGAGGATGATTCTGAACGTGAACCACTCTCCGCCTTTTTCTAATCCAGGGAGAGCCCGACGGACGTAAGGGCCTCATCATTATCGACACTGAAACTATGACATTGAAGAATTTACCGGTGATTTTCCTGGCCGTACTTTGTGCAGCGGCCTGCAGCGAAGATAAAATACTGACTTCCCCAGACGGGGATATAGCAGTCGGACAGCATATGTCGGAAGACGGGATTCCTGTGCTTGACATATCCTTCCGCGGTGAAAAAATACTTGCTGTCACGGCGGCAGGCCTGGAGGCTGAGGAGACGGAGCTTTCCCGGGGATTCGAGGTGGAGCGTATCCGTTTCAGCAGGAAGCACGAGACCTGGACCAGACCGTGGGGAGAGAACAAGACTGTCGAGGACAGGCATCGGGAGATGGCTGTCACCTTGAAAAATTCCGGTAACACTGAAATGATATTGCGAATCAGGGCATTCGATGACGGTATAGGCTTCCGTTATGAATATTCGACAGACCTTGACTCTCTGACAGTGACGGCTGAAAACACCCGTTTCGGCTTTGTCCGTGACGGTATAAGCTGGTCCATCCCGGGAAATTTCGAGACTTACGAGCTCGACACCCGTGAACTTCCGTTAGATGCAGTGGAAACAGCCAATACACCTTTTACATTCAAGACCGGGGATGTTTACGGCAGCATCCACGAAGCGGCGCTTTACGATTTTCCGGAAATGAACCTGTACCGCTGCGACTCTCTCGCATTCCGCACGGAACTGGCACCGCGTCCTGACGGAACGAAGGCCGTCATTCCGGGAAAGTTCTCTACGCCCTGGAGGACGGTGCAGATTGCGGGGGCTGCCATAGGACTGATCAATTCTTCCATAGTACTTAATCTCAACGAACCTTGCGTGCTTGAAGACGTGTCCTGGATCCGACCTCAGAAATACATAGGCGTATGGTGGGGAATGCACCTCGGGACCCAGACCTGGACCTGTGACGAACGACACGGTGCTACCACTGAGAATGCCCTGAAACATATAGATTTCGCTGCGGAAAACAATATTGACGGTGTGCTGTTCGAGGGCTGGAACGCCGGTTGGGAAAACTGGGGAGGCAGCCAGCATTTCGACTATTGCCGTCCCTATCCGGATTTCGACCTTGAAAAAATAGCCGCTTATGCCAAGGAAAAGGGAGTCTCCCTTTGGAGCCACAATGAAACCGGTGGCAGCATATTCGAATATGAAGCCGTGCTGGACAGCGCATTCTCCACATACAGACGTTTTGGCATAAACACCCTCAAGACAGGCTATGCCGGAGGAATGCCGGACAATATCCTCCATCATTCCCAAAGGGCGGTGCAGCACTACCAGAAAGTCGTGGAAAAGGCTGCGGAATACCGGCTGATGCTCGATGTCCACGAGCCGATAAAGGAGACAGGCACAAGCCGGACCTGGCCGAATATGATGACACGCGAAGGCGCGAAAGGAATGGAATGGAATGCCTGGAGCAAAGGGAATTCTTCTGACTACCTCTGCACGATTCCTTTTGTCCGACTGCTCTCCGGACCGATTGACTATACTCCGGGAATTTTCGACATCTACTACGAGAGGGCTGCCGCAGACCCGGGACGCCAGGAATGGAACGGGGACAATTCGCAGTGCTTCATAAAGACCACGCTTGCCCGTCAGATTGCGAACTGGGTCATATTGTATTCACCTTTGCAGATGGCCTGCGACCTGATAGAGAATTATGAGGGCCATCCTGCTTTCCAGTTTTTCAGGGATTTCGACGCCGACTGCGAATGGTCGGAGGCATTGGCAGGCGAGCCCGGTGATTATATCGTCGTTGCCCGCAGGGCTGCAGACAGATATTTTCTCGGGGCAGGCACCAATCATCAGGCGAGGACTGTGCGTGTCCCGCTGGATTTCCTGGAGAGAGGTAAAACCTATGTGGCGGAAATTTATGCCGACGACCCGGATGCACCGGTTGTCGTCCAGCCTGACGGGACCAGTGCCCCTGACAAGAGGTCATACCGTATTTCGGTGATCAGGACTGATGCTGCCGACACTTTGGATATAGCGATGTCTCCGGACGGTGGTCAGGCTGTGGTTTTCAAGCCTCTGTAGCCGGCACAGTATAAATTCTCCGGTCCATTGGCGCTTCTCAGGCGTCTTAATATATTGTGTTGTGAATCCTTTACACTTATGACCACTGATAATAATACTATGATTAATACAGGCCGTCGCCACTCTCCGCTCCTGTGGGTGCCGAGCGCGTATTTTGCGATGGGACTCCCGTTCGTGGTGCTGAATATGGTATGCGTGCTGATGTTCAAGGGACTTGGCATAGAAGACAGCAGGATAGCCCTCTGGACATCTGTCATAATGTTCCCCTGGACTCTCAAGTTTCTGTGGAGTCCTTTCCTGGAGATATTCAAGACCAAGAAGTTCTTCGTGGTCACGACCCAGCTTGTTTCCGGAATAGGTTTCGGACTGGTGGCGCTGGCCCTGCATCTGCCGTCTTTTTTTGCCGTATGCATAGCCTTGCTGGCGGTGGTAGCCCTGAGCGGGGCTACACACGACATAGCCCTGGACGGACTGTATATGGATGAACTTTCCCGGCAGGACCAGGCCAGGTACATCGGCTGGCAGGGAGCTTTCTACAATCTCGCAAAATTGGTCGCGACAGGGCTGCTGGTGTACGTCGCGGGCGTGCTGATGGACGGTTTCGAAGCAAGAGGTGCAGACAGAGGCTCTGCCGTGCTTTCTGCCTGGACAGTCATTATGGCTGCCTGTGCCGTGCTGATGGCGCTTCTGGCATTTTACCATTCGAGGGTGCTCCCTTGTTCTTATGGACGCAGTTCCGGCGCTGCGGAAAGTCCGGCAGGGCATCCGGGACAGAGAAACGCCGGTGCGGTATGGCGTGAACTGTGCGCCGTGATTTCAGAATTCTTTACCAAGAAACACATCTGGCTGTATATCAGCTTTATCATCCTGTACCGTCTCGGGGAGGGCTTCGTGATGAA
Organism: uncultured Bacteroidales bacterium; assembly: GCA_944325765.1. Lineage (GTDB taxonomy): Bacteria > Bacteroidota > Bacteroidia > Bacteroidales > UBA932 > Cryptobacteroides. Next base: position 21,296 of record CALVBH010000065.1, on the reverse strand, counting down.
AATAGTGCCTCTGTTCCTGAAAGCGGATGTCGCTGAAGGGGGACTGGGACTCTCGGAGCAGCAGATCGGGCTTTACTACGGTACTTTCGGAGCCGGGGCTTTCGTGCTCGGCTCATTGCTTGCCGGGTATTACATTGCCCGCAGGGGACTGAAAAAGGCGCTTTTCTCACTTGTATGCATATTCAATATTCCGTTCCTGGTCTACACTTACTTTGCCTGGATGCAGCCTGACACGATGTGGCTTATCGGCGGAGGAATCGTTCTGGAGTATTTCGGCTACGGTTTCGGATTCGTGGGGCTTACCCTGTTTATGATGCAGCAGGTGGCTCCGGGAAAGCATCAGATGGCGCATTATGCGTTTGCATCCGGAATTATGAACCTGTCCGTGATGATGACGGGCGCCGTGTCCGGCTTCCTGAGCGATGCAGTGGGATACAGATGGTTTTTCGTGATAGTGATGGCTGCGGTGGTGCCGGTCTTCGTGATGACCAGGTTTCTGCCGTTCACATATCCTGAGAAGGGCGGGGATACTGACGGAGCGTCATCCTGAACGTCCTTGCTTGGGGATATGCCGAGGCGCAGCGTGATTGTAAACACAGTTTAAAATATATTCAAGACATTATGAAAGAGATGGAAATAAAAGGCCGGCCTCTGGCTGAAATGCCGTGGGAAGAGCGTCCTGCGGGCTATGGGAAACCTATGTGGCGCTATTCCGGAAATCCGGTGATAAAAAGGGACGCGCTGCCGCACTCCAACAGTATCTTCAATTCTGCCGTTGTGCCGTTCGGCAACGGCTACGCAGGGGTTTTCCGTGTAGATGACACCAATATCCGTATGACCCTCCACGTCGGATTCTCGGAAAACGGCATCGACTGGAAGATAGATCCGGATACGCTGAAATTCGACTGCGACATCCCTGAGGTCGGACAGTGGGTTTACGGATATGACCCGCGTGTCTGCAGAATCGGGGACAGATACTATGTCACCTGGTGCAACGGTTATCACGGGCCGACGATAGGTGTGGCCTGGACTGTCGATTTCAAGGTTTTCCATCAGCTTGAGAATGCCTTTCTGCCGTACAACCGCAACGGAGTCCTTTTCCCACGTAAGATCAACGGGAATTTCGCTATGCTTTCCAGACCTTCCGATACGGGGCATACTCCGTTCGGGGACATCTTCTATTCCGAATCTCCTGATCTGGAGTTCTGGGGCAGGCACCGTTTCGTGATGGGACCATCCGATTTCGAAAAGAGCGCCTGGCAGTGCTGCAAGATCGGAGCCGGGCCGACACCCATAGAAACATCAGAAGGCTGGCTTATGTTCTATCACGGGGTGCACCGCACCTGCCAGGGTTACAACTATTCGTTCGGCTCAGCCCTGCTCGATCTGGAGCAGCCTTGGAAAGTGATAGCGCGTACAGGCCCTTATCTCCTTCATCCCGAGACGATTTACGAATGCACCGGCGATGTGCCGAATGTATGCTTCCCTTGTGCTGCCCTTCACGACCCGGAAAGCGGCCGTGTGGCTGTCTACTACGGCTGCGCCGATACTGTCGTAGGCCTGGCTTTCGGATACATCCCGGAAATAGTGGAATTCACGAAAAGCACAAGCATAGTATAACGCAATATAAGGAATTATGAATATATACTCTTTGCAAAAGACTCTTTCCGGCATCGCCGCAGCAATGTCGGTACTGTATATGGCCGGAAGCTGCAGCGTGGCACCCGGGAATACCGGAAGCCTTACCGCCTGTGTGGATACGGGAATCGGGACCGGAGGACACGGGCACGTTTTCGTCGGGGCGAACGTGCCTTTCGGAATGGTTCAGCTCGGTCCGACGAGCATACCTCAGGAATGGGACTGGACTTCCGGCTATCACGAAAGCGACTCCACAGTCATCGGTTTTTCGCATACCCACCTCAGCGGGACCGGTATCGGAGATCTGTTCGACATTACCGTTATGCCGGTGACGGGCGATGTGGCCTATGCCCGGGGAAATGAAGAGGATCCTGATTCAGGCCTATGGTCATATGCCGACAGGTCACAGGAAACAAGCCGGCCGGGATACTACAGCGTACCGCTCCAGAGGTATGGAATCCTTGCGGAGCTGACTGCCACGGCACGAGCAGGTTTCCACCGCTATACATTCCCGGAGTCCGATGAAGCCGCCATAGTGTTCGACCTGGAAAACGGCGGTTGCTGGGATGCCCCGGCCAGGACAGGAATGGAAGCGGTGAGCGATACGCGCATCGAAGGCTTCCGCTGGTCCAAGGGCTGGGCCAGTGACCAGAGGGTGTATTTCGTGGCGGAATTCTCCAGACCGTTCGACAGTTTTACATTGCACGGACGGGACGGAATGTATGGCCGGGCTTCGTTCTCCACAGGTGATGGAGAGCAGATCCTCCTGAAGGTTGCCCTGTCTCCGACAAGCATCGAGGGCGCCCGGAAAAATATGGAAGCGGAACTTCCCGGCTGGGATTTCGAAAATACGGTGCAGGAGGCAGATAAAGCCTGGAATGCGGAACTTTCGAAAATCAGGGTGGAAACAGACGATGAATCGGCACGCAAGATATTCTATACCGCCCTGTATCACACTATGATTGCCCCGTCCCTGTTCTGTGACGTGGACGGAAGCTATTACGGCGCTGACCATCAGGTGCATACCCGGCAGGACAGCGGAGATGAGGCAGGAGACGGAAACTCTTCTTTCACGAACTATACGACATTCTCGCTGTGGGATACCTATCGCGCCGCAATGCCGCTTATGAGCATCATACACTATGAAAAGATGCCTGATATGATAAATACAATGCTGAAAATCTACGAGCAGCAGGGCAAACTTCCGGTATGGCATCTTATGGGCTGCGAAACGGACTGTATGGTAGGGAATCCGGGCATTATCCCGGTGGCGGATGCCATAATCAAGGGCTTCGGCGGCTTTGACTATGAACTGGCATTCGAAGCTATGAAGAATTCTGCATTGCGGCCCGACAGGGGGCAGGATCTGAGGATGGAATACGGATATATCCCGTGTGACCTGTTCGGAGAAGCGGTAGCCTATGATATGGAATACGCCATTGCCGATGCCTCGGTGGCTGCGGCGGCTGAGATTCTCGGAAAGGAAGACGATGCCAGGTATTTCAGGGAGAGAAGCCGCTCCTACAGGCACTTTTTCGATGCCGGGACCGGATTTATGCGCGGGAAGGATTCGAAAGGACATTTCAGGACGCCGTTCAATCCGTTTGCCTCGACCCACAGGGCCGATGATTATTGCGAAGGCAATGCCTGGCAATACACCTGGCTTGTCCCGCACGATGTGGAAGGGCTGGCAGCCTGCTTCGGATCGAAGGAAAAATTCCTCGCGAAACTTGATTCCCTGTTTGTGGTGGGTTCGGATGTGGCAGGAGCGGACTCTTCCCCTGACATTTCCGGCCTGATAGGCCAGTACGCCCACGGAAACGAACCGAGCCACCATATCCTGTATTTCTACACGATGGCGGCCCAGCCTTGGAAGACTGCAGCAAAGGTGCGTCAGGTACTGGAAACCCTGTATCACGATGCTCCGGACGGACTTTCCGGCAATGAAGATGTGGGACAGATGTCCGCCTGGTACGTCCTTTCTTCATTAGGCTTCTATCAGGCGGATATGACCAGTCCCCGCTTCTGGTTCGGGTCGCCTTTGTTTGACAAGGCGGAAATCTCCGTGCCTGGCGGGACTTTCACAGTCAGGGCCAGGAACAATACTCCTGAAAACATCTATATCCAGGATATCCTGCTGAACGGCAGGCCGTATCCGAAACCTTACATAGAATTCGGAGACATAAAGGCGGGCAATGTGCTGGAATTCAGGATGGGAGCGGAACCGGCCCTCTGGTATGACGAGGCATATGCAGCGGTGCAGGAGCAGCCGTCATCCGCCACGTCGTCCACGTCGTTGTCCGGAGCAGGACAGGATGCGGAATGAAGAAGACAATCAGTTGAAACCATATGCAAAAGATGAAACACAAGGTATTGATTCTCACTGCCGCGGCAATAATGACGGCCTGCGGTTCCGATGTAGGGAAAACGGACGTATTTTCGCCTGCAGACTATGTCACCACCCTGATGGGGACGCTCTCGGACTTCTCCCTGTCCACGGGCAACACCTACCCTGCGACCGCACTTCCGTGGGGGATGAATTTCTGGACGCCGCAGACCGGGAAGATGGGCGACGGCTGGACCTACTGCTATGACGCGCATATGATCAGAGGTTTCAAACAGACCCATCAGCCGTCACCGTGGATAAACGATTACGGGCAGTTCTCGATAATGCCGGTGAAGGACGCTTCCCTTGTGGATGAAGATGCGCGCGCAAGCTGGTTTTCGCACAACTCGGAGACAGCCAGGCCGTATTACTATCAGGTCTATCTTGCTGATCACGATATAAACGTCGAACTTGCTCCGACCGATCGCGCGGCCAAATTCCGGTTTACTTTTCCTGAAAGCGGCACGTCGGGAGTCGTCATCGATGCCTTTGACAAGGGCTCTTTCATCAAGGTTCTCCCTGAGGACAATGCCGTCGTCGGATACACCACACGCAACAGCGGGGGCGTACCTGACAACTTCCGCAACTGGTTCATAGTAAGGTTCGACAAACCTATACAGGGCTTCGACCTTTATGACGGCAAGACACTCGGAAAATCAGTTTCCGCGACCGGCGCTGCAGCCGAAGGGATAGAATGCGCCCACGCCATAGCCGTGGTGAAGTTCGCCACGTCAAAAGGAGAGACGGTGACAGCCGATGCTGCGTCATCATTCATATCCGAGTCCCAGGCGCTTACCAACCTTGGCGAGGTGTCCGGAAAATCCTTCGATGATGTCAGGGATGCGGCCAAAGCCCGATGGAACGATATCCTTGGCCGCATCAAGGTCAGCGGGGGCACGGTAGACCAGCTCAGGACATTCTATTCCTGCCTGTACCGCAGCGTCCTCTTCCCGAGAAAGTTCTATGAAGTGGATGAAACCGGCAGGATACTGCATTACAGCCCGTACAACGGCGAAGTCCGCGAGGGATACCTTTATACTGATACGGGATTCTGGGATACTTTCAGGGCATTGTTCCCTCTTCTGAACCTGGTCTATCCGTCGGTGAATGCCGAAATTCAGCAGGGTATGGCTAATATAGCCCGTGAAAACGAATTCCTGCCGGAATGGGCGAGTCCGGGCCACCGCGGCTGTATGGTAGGCAACAATTCCGCCTCCGTAGTGGCCGATGCCTATATGAAGGGACTTATTGACAGTGATATAGATACGTTGTACAGTGCCATAGAGTACGGGACAGAGCACGTGCTTGAAAAAGCCAATTCGACGGGCCGTCTCGGATATGAGTATTACAACTCTCTCGGATATATACCGTATGATGTCGGTATCAACGAGAATGTCGCCAGGACACTCGAATATGCCTACGATGACTGGTGCATCCTCCAGATAGCCAGGAAAATGGAGCGTCCGAAAGCCGAGCTGCACAAATGGTCTGCAAGGGCTATGAATTACAGGAATGTATTCGATGCTTCGTCCAGGCTTATGCGCGGACGGAACGAGGACGGGACATTCCAGTCTCCGTTCAGCCCTTACAAATGGGGGGATGCCTTTACAGAGGGAAATTCCTGGCACTACACCTGGTCGGTATTCCACGACGTTCAGGGCCTTATCGACCTGATGGGCGGAGAGGAGACATTCTGCGGAATGCTTGATTCCGTTTTCGTCGTGCCTCCGGTATACGATGATTCCTATTACGGAGTCAGGATTCACGAAATCACCGAGATGCAGGTGGCGAATATGGGTAACTACGCTCACGGAAACCAGCCTGCCCAGCATATGGTCTATCTGTACGGGTATGCCGGCCAGCCGTGGAAGACCCAGTACTGGACTCGCGAGGTGATGGACAGGCTTTACAAGGCTGTACCTGACGGCTATTGCGGTGATGAGGACAACGGGCAGACTTCAGCCTGGTATGTCTTCTCGGCTCTGGGCTTCTATCCTGTATGCCCGGGGACTGACGAGTACGTGATAGGGTCTCCGTTGTTCAGGAAAGCTGAGATTTCCCTCGAAAACGGAAAGACATTCGTCATCGATGCACGGAACAATTCCGCCGAGAACCGTTATGTCGGTACACTGAAGGTGAACGGCAAGCTGTGGACGCACAATTTCCTGAAATATGACGATATCCAGGATGGGGCATATATCAGCTTCACTATGTCCGATGTTCCGGTGAAGACGCGCGGTACGGCCGAGGAGGACAAGCCGTACTCTTTCAGCCGCGAGTGATGGCAAGATACAGCAGTATCGCAAGACCCAGGTATTCTCCCAGGGATTTTCTGAGGATTCTGATTGCCTTGGAAATCTCGTAGGTCACGCTTCTGACGGGGATTCCGAATTCGGATGAAATTTCGCCGTGGGTTTTGCCCCTGATCCTGCTTTCCACGAACACTGCGGAGGTCAGATCCGGCATTTTCGCCAGCTGTTCCCTGAATATTCTCGATACTTCATTGCCGAACAGGATGTGGTTCACGTCCTGTTCGGCAAGCATTTCCATATCGGCTTTCCTTATGTTCTCGTATATCCGCTCCTGCACTTTCCTGGTCGTCTTTCCGTGCCGGAGCTCATCCAGGCATTTGTGCCTGACCACACCGAGAAAGTACCCGTTCGGGTTTTCCACTTCTATGTGGCCGATGTTTTCCAGCAGGTACATATAGCTGTCCGCCACTATGTCTTCCGCCTTTTCCCATTCCTGTACATACGAATTGGCGACTGAAACGTAATTCTGTTTCAGCCGGTACAGTTCGTGGAATTCGTCTAAAGAGATTGTCTTTTTCTGCATATGTCCACATTACCGGTCTTTATGCGGGCGGAATGTTATGTGAGGATTGCAAAATTAGCAGTTTTTCAAAGAATGCCAAAAGAATTTGGGCCGAAGGCAGCCGGGTTGGAATTTCTGCAAATTTTTTTGCAGTACCCCCTCCGCTTATACGACATATAGATGTTAACGCGAACCTGCATTCGGCAAAATATCCATTATGACGGAAGAACATATATTCAGATACCTTCGCGGAGAGGCTTCGGAAGAGGAAAAGGCGGCTCTCGACAGATGGCTTTCAGAAAGCGATGAAAATGTGCGCAGATACCGTTTCGCCCGCTTCGTGTTCGAAGGCATAGCTATGCATTCTTCTCCGGAAAGGCTGCAGGACCGGAAGCCGGCAGGAAAATCCGGAATCCTCAGGCGTGTGCTGGTCTTCGCAGGCTCAGCTGCGGCGGCTGTCGCCATATTCTTCATTTCATCGCATATCGTCAGGACTGGAATCGACAGGGAATTGTCCGGCACCTTTTCCGTGGTCGAAGTCCCTGCTGGCCAGAGGATGGACCTCACCCTTGCCGACGGTACCGTGGTGAAGCTGAATTCCGGAGCTGTATTCCGCTATCCGGCACTTTTCTCCAAGGATGCACGGAACGTCGCACTTTCAGGGGAAGCCTATTTCGATGTTGCCCGTGACGAGAATAGACCATTTAACGTCAGGACATTCGCTGCCGACGTGAAAGTCCTGGGGACCGAGTTCAATCTTGCCGCCGATGAAAATTCCGGGACTTTTGCCGCAATGCTTGTGGAAGGCTCCGTCGAACTTGCAAGCCGGCTGAACCCGGCGGAAACCCTCGTTATGGAACCTGACGATATGGTGCACCTTGAAAACGGCCATCTCAGACGGGCAGGCAGGTACGGGGAGCAAGACCTCTGCTGGACCGAAGGGCTTCTCTCCATCAAAGGATACGATTTCGTACAGCTGATGGAAAAAATGGAACTTGCATACGGCGTGAACATAGAAATACTTTCCCCGGATGTGCCTGAACTAAACGGGGTGAGCGGAGAAATCCGCATATCGGACGGAATAGACCACGCACTTCAGGTCCTCCGGCACGTAACCGACTTTACCTATACCCGGGATCACAAGACCGGGACGATATACATAAAATAACCCGATCCCGGCATAACCGCAGCCGGAGCAGGTATTGAACCACAACACTGAACTAATACAATATCGAATGAAAGTACGTAATCCGTTGCAAGGCGTACTGCTGTCTGTCTTGCTGACCTGTACCCTGAGTATGCGGGCGGCTTCGCAGAGTGAGGCAAGACTTAGCCTGCACCTGTCCGGTGCACCTCTCTCGGAGGCTATGGACAGTATCAGAAGCCAGTCCCGATTCCTTTTCATCAACAACGGGGTGGACGAGTCCGTAAAGGTCACGCTGTCCGTTGCCGACGCTACCATCGACCGGATCTGCGATGCCCTCTTTACCCCTGTCAGGGTGAATTATGTAATAGAGGGCTACAGTATCATCATTTCAGAGATACCGCAGGCAGAGCCTGTATCCATCAGCGGTTCGGTCATCGATGCCTCCGGCTATCCGGTCCCCGGTGCCGCAGTTCTCGAACAGGGAACTTCAAACGGCACTGTCACTGATCTTGACGGGCGTTTTTCCCTGACCTTGACCGATCCCGGGAGCGTAATCGAGGTGAACTGCCTCGGCTATGAAACCACTACTATGTCCGTGGACGGACGTTCAGTATTCGAAATCACTCTGAAAGAGGAATCCGTCGCTCTCGAAGGGACCGTAATCACCGCCCTCGGCATCCGAAGGGATGAAAAGGCGTTGAGCTACAATGTGCAGCAGGTAGAGTCCGATGCCATCACGACAGTACGTGACGCCAACTTCATAAACGCTCTCAGCGGAAAAGTGGCCGGAGTGAACATAAACACCTCGTCGTCCGGTGTCGGCGGTGCCTCGAAAGTCGTATTGAGAGGGACCAAATCCATAACGCAGTCTTCCAACGCCCTCTATGTGATTGACGGTATCCCTATGTACAATTTCGGCGGCGGAGGTGAGACCGAATTCGGTTCCAAGGGTGCGACGGAATCCATTGCAGACCTTAATCCCGATGACATAGAAAGCATCTCGGTGCTGACAGGAGCGGCGGCAGCCGCCCTGTACGGTTCTTCAGCCGCCAACGGAGCCGTAATGATTACCACCAAGTCAGGAAAGGAAGGAAAGGTGAAAGTCACTTTCAGCAGCAATACGGAATTCCTGAGCCCGTTCATACTTCCCCGTCTCCAGAACAGGTACGGTACCGGCTCGAACGGAAGTACGGACGGTTCGGCAGTCTACAGCTGGGGTCCGGAACGGCCGTCTTCTTCGGGAGGCTATACGCCTTATGATTTCTTCGAGACAGGACATATCTATATGAATTCCTTTACGCTCAGCGGGGGTACGGACAAGAACCAGACATATTTTTCGGCTGCAGCCGTCAACTCGGACGGATTCATTCCGAACAATTATTATGACCGCTATAACTTCACGTTCCGCAACACCACCTGGCTGCTGAAGGACAAGCTTCGCATAGATGCCAGTGCCAGCTATATAGTGCAGTCTGACCAGAATATGACGAACCAGGGTCTGTATTCGAATCCTCTCGTACCTGCCTACCTGTTCCCGAGGGGAGAATCTTTCGCGATGTACCGGATTTTCGAGCGTTACAATCCAGACACCAAGCTGATGGAACAGTTCTGGAGCGATGATCTTGAAGGCGGGGACTTGCGTATGCAGAACCCGTACTGGATAGCATACCGTAACCTGAGGAACAACGACAAGAAGCGATATATGCTTTCCCTGAACGTCAGCTATGACATACTGGACTGGCTTAGCGTCTCCGGGCGAGTGAGGATAGACAATGCGAATTCCCTTTTCACCCGGAAACTCTACGCTTCAACCAACACCACACTTACCGATGGAGGAAGCAACGGGCATTACAGCGAGACACGCACATATGATTCCCAGACATATGCCGACATTATGGTCAACGCTGACAAGACCTGGGGCGACTGGTCGCTGAGCGCACACATCGGGGCATCCTTGAATGACATATCTTCGGACGCCTGGATACACCGATAAGCAAACCTGCCTTACTTCGGCAGACTTTTGAACTGGGGGCAGCTTATTCCGGGAAATTGCTTTCGTTGAATAAGATGCTTGGCTCGCTCCAGGATGCAGGGAATACGGTGACATTGGCAGGCTATATCAATCTGTTGGACGAAAGCGGATTGCTTTGCGGGCTCCAGAAATTCAGCGTGGATATGGCAAGGAGGCGTGCCAGTATTCCTAAGTTGCAGGTATATAACAATGCATTGAAGATGGTATATAGCCCGTTGACCTTTGAACAGGCGATACTCAACCGCAAGGTATGGGGACGCATCTTTGAATCGGGTATCGGATCTTATCTGGTAAGCCAAGCCTTCGTGCATCGTTTTGATGTATTCTATTGGCGTGAACGGGATGATGAAGTAGATTTTGTTTTGCGTCAGAAAGGCTCGGTGGTGGCTATTAAAAAACAAAATTACTGTTCATTCTTGCGCATCATTCGGGAGGGACCGCGACTGAAAGGAAGCGAAACTACCCCTGAAAGAGGTGCTGCCAGCGGCAGCGGGAGTTGGGACAGCTGTAGCGAGCAATAAAAAAAGGAGGGATGCCCCTCCTTTTTTTATTGCTCGTCCGGACCCTGATTATCCGGTCCGCTTTGCGGACCACCCTGCGGACCACCCTGGAACGGACCCTGCGGACCACCCTGCTGGGCACCGGCAGCTTTCGCCATATCCTCCGAAGCCGCATGCCAGGCTGCTTCCAGTTCGCCGTTGTACTTGTCGATGTCAGAAATATTCTGATTCTTGACAGCTTCTTTCAGGCTGTTCAGAGCAGACTCGATTGCCCCTTTCTTGTCGGCAGGAATCTTGTCTCCGTACTCTTTCAGATTCTTCTCCGTCTGGAAGCACATAGCGTCGGCATTGTTTATCTTGTCGACACGCTCCCTTTCGGCATTGTCGGCAGCCTCATTGGCCTTGGCCTCATCACGCATCCTCTTGATTTCATCCTCGCTGAGTCCGGAAGAAGCCTCGATTCTGATATTCTGCTCCTTGCCGGTAGCCTTGTCTTTCGCAGACACGTTCAGAATACCGTTTGCATCGAGATCGGGAGTAGCCTCGGTCTGAGGTACGCGTCTCGGAGCCGGAGCTGTGCCGGCCAGATGGAACTTGCCGATTTCCTTGTTGTCCTTGGCCATAGGCCTTTCACCCTGCAGCACGTGGATTTCCACTGAAGGCTGGTTGTCGGCTGCGGTAGAGAACACCTGTGATTTCCGCGTAGGAATCGTAGTGTTGGACTCGATAAGTTTCGTCATCACGCCGCCCAAAGTCTCGATACCGAGAGAAAGCGGAGTCACATCCAGAAGAAGCACATCCTTCACATCTCCGGCCAGCACACCTCCCTGGATGGCGGCACCGATAGCCACGACTTCGTCCGGATTCACGCTCTTGTTAGGAGCCTTGCCGAAGAACTTCTCCACGATAGCCTGAATGGCCGGGATACGCGTAGAACCTCCCACGAGCAGAACCTCGTCTATGTCGGAAGCCGTGTAACCGGCATCGGACAAAGCCTTGCGGCACGGTTCGATAGTCCTCTGGATCAGGCTGTCTGCCAACTGTTCGAACTTGGCCCTGGTAAGAGTCTTGACCAGATGTTTCGGAATACCGTCTACAGGCATGATATACGGAAGGTTGATTTCCGTGGGAGTCTGGCTTGAAAGTTCGATTTTCGCTTTTTCGGCAGCCTCTTTCAGCCTCTGCAGAGCCATAGGGTCTTTCTTCAGGTCGATACCGCCGTTTTCCGCAGCGAATTCTGAAGCCAGCCAGTCTATGATTACCTGGTCGAAGTCATCGCCTCCGAGGTGAGTGTCACCGTTGGTGGATTTCACTTCGAACACACCGTCTCCGAGTTCCATGATGGAAATATCGAATGTACCGCCGCCCAGGTCGTATACGGCGATCTTCATGTCCTTGTTCTTCTTGTCCAGACCGTAGGCCAGTGCGGCTGCAGTCGGTTCGTTGATGATTCGCTTTACATCCAGACCTGCGATTTTGCCGGCCTCTTTGGTAGCCTGCCTCTGAGAGTCGGAGAAATATGCCGGAACAGTGATGACGGCTTCCGTAACATCCTGTCTCAGATACTCTTCCGCAGTTTTTTTCATTTTCTGCAGAATCATCGCGGAAATCTCCTGAGGAGTGTAGAGTCTTCCGTCGATGTCTACTCTCGGAGTGTTGTTTTCTCCGCGTACTACCTTGTAAGGCATCCTCTCCACCTCTTTGGTTACCTGGTCATAAGTCTCTCCCATGAACCTTTTGATGGAGAACACGGTCTTGTGAGGGTTCGTGATAGCCTGCCTTATGGCCGGGTTACCTATTTTCCTTTCGCCGCCGTCCGTGAAAGCTACTACTGAAGGCGTTGTCCTCTGACCTTCATTGTTGATGATGACGGTAGGTTCGTTGCCTTCCATGACTGCCACGCAAGAGTTCGTGGTTCCCAAGTCTATACCAATGATTTTTCCCATAATATAAATTATTTTTTACTTTCTTTTTTCTCCTCCGGACCTTCCGGTCCTTCGGACAATGTTTCCGTTTGCTTAAAGTCCTCCGGACCTGCGCCCTTCGGACTTCCGTCTTTCCGGCCGTCCTGTCAGTCCGGTTCCGGAGACACCGGCCTAATATCGAAACCTGTGCCAATGCCTCCGGTCTGACAAAATGTCAGTGCCGGGCTCTTGCTCAGCAATGCGTTTTTCACTATCTTGGGCAAAATTTCAGGAAATGCAGTATAGAACATTATCTGCGGCGGAATATCGGGATGCGGAGGGCAGGATTCTGTATGAAGACAACCATCTGCTGGTAGTCAACAAGAAGGCGGGGGAGATAGTCCAGGCCGACAGGACCGAGGACGAGACCCTGACAGACCTGTACAAGTCGTTCATCGCCATGCGCGACCATAAGGAGGGAAGCGTTTTCCTGGGCGTCCCGCACCGGCTGGACCGGCCTGTAAGCGGAATCGTGGTGCTGGCGCGGTCATCCAAGGCATTGGCACGGCTGAACGATATGTTCCGCCGTGGCGACATGCACAAATATTACTGGGCGCTGGTCTGTGCGGAACCTCCGCAGCCGGAAGGAAAACTTTCGGGATACATATACAGGATAGAGTCGCAGAACAAATCCTATATGTGCCGGCCCGGAGCGATGCGGAGTGATGCCAAATTGGCGGAACTGGAGTACAGGCTTCTGCACAGGACCGAACGATACTGGCTTGTAGAGGTGCGGCTGCTTACCGGCCGGCATCATCAGATTCGCTGCCAGCTCTCCGATATGGGCTGTGTCATCAAGGGAGACCTTAAATACGGGGCTCCGCGGTCCAACAGGGACGGCAGCATATCCCTGCATTCCCGCAGAATAAATTTCATCCATCCAGTGCGGAAAGAGGAAATGACCATAGAGGCGCCATTGCCCGTTTCGTGGAAAATTTAAACAGACAAGATATGAATAACCATAAACTTTTGACTGCTCTGGCGGCATCCGTCGTCTTTTTTCTGGGCTCCTGAAGTCTATGAGAAGGACGGCAGGTTCTATATGTTTTTCAGCGCGGACTGGAAAGTGAATCCTGCCGGTGAACTGGAAAACTTCCGTATCGGGGTCGCTGTCGCAGACTCTCCGGCAGGACCATTTACGGAGATGTCCGACGGTCCGCTTTTCGACCCGGGGTATCCGGTAATCGATGCCAATGTCCTGATGAATGATGACGGCAGGTGTTACCTGTATTTCTCACGGTGCTGCTACAAGCATCCGGTGGAAAGCGAGGTGTCGGAGTGGGCCAGGGAAAAGGGACTGTTCGACGAGATAGAAGAAAGCTGGGTTTACGGCGTGGAAATTAAACCGGATTTTTCCGGCATTGTCGGAGAACCGGTGCTTCTGCTGTCCCCTCCGTACAGAATGGATGACCCTCAGGCCGAGTGGGAGAGCCGTTCTGTGACATCCGGAGAAGTGAACAGAAGATGGACGGAAGGCTCCTTCATCATAAAGGACAACGGAAAATATTATATGATGTATTCCGCGAATTTCTTCGAGGGAGAAAACTATGCTGTCGGCTATGCCGTGTCGGATTCTCCGTTGGGACCGTTCGTGAAGGCTGACAATAACCCCGTTCTCCAGAAGAATACGCCTCAAGGCGGCGTGGTGACGGGAGTCGGGCACAACAGCATTGTCCGCTCGAAGGACGGGAAGCAGCTTTACTGCGTTTATCACGGCAGAACTGCCGAAACGGGACATCAGAGGGTGGTATTCATAAACAGAATGGCCATAAAGGACGGCCGTCTGACGGTCGAGGGCCCGACGACGGGATTATCCCCACTCTGAAAAAGGACGTGCGGAAAGCATGGAATTGTAATAGCGGCGGTCGCCGGTGACTTCGGCTCCGAGCCAGTCCGGTTTCTCGAAGGACTCGGTTTCGGAGCCGAGTTCTATTTCCGCCATGACTAATCCGTCGTTTTCGCCATGGAATTCATCCACTTCGAAGAATCGTTGCCCGACTTGGCTGTCGCTTCCGGTGTTGTCAGGGCGCGCAGCCTTTGTCGCTGACCTGGCGGGGACTATATAACGGGTCTTGTCGATGATTCCGCCCTGGCATAGCATAAACAGGTCGCGGGCATCCTCCGCCGGGATTTCCTTTTCCCATTCGAAACGGCTCATTCCGCTGGCGTCGCTTCCTCCCTTGATGGTCAGGAATGCTTTGTCGTCGCGAAGTCGTACACGTACGGTCCTTCCGCTTTCCCGACAGATATACCCCTGGGTAATGCGGTGGCTTTCAGTCGCCTGCGCCTTGTATGACTCGTCCTTTACCAGGAATTTCCTTTCAGTTTCTATATGCATGATTCGTAGCGTATTTAACGTCAGTTCGACGAATTTATGTTGTTCAGCACTAAGGAATTCGTCGAACAGTCGTTAAGGATTTCTTTGAAATCCTATTGTTTTAAAACCCAGTCGCTGTAGCGACAGCCCCTTTTCAAGGGGCGCCACCCCCATTCGCCCCCTCGCCGGGGGCTCGTCGCAGGACTCCCGTCCTGCTCCTTAATGGTAGTTCGATGATTTTCAATAAATTGAATTTCATCGAACTCACGTTATTTAGAACTTACATAAGATAGCCGCTCATATCCCGGCCTGCGGCAATGCCGTCGCGGATTTCCGTGGAGGATACTGTCACGAGCGGCGCATCTGCCAGCACCACCCGGCATTCAAGTCCCTCTTTTCCGAACTCTTCCTGCAGAAGCGCTTTCAATGCCGGCGTATCGAATCCCTCTCTCGGGAAAACGACCACGCCGTATTCGGAAACTATCCTCCGGTAGTCTTTCCATCTGCGCAGGTTGGCGAAATTGTCCGCACCCATGACTAATGTAAAGGAATTTTCAGGTTCCCGCGCTTTCAGCGCGTCCAATGTCCGTATGGTGTACTGGGGAGCCGGCATCTTCAACTCTATGTCATCCACTTTTACTTTGAGTCGGTATTTCACAGCTGCCCGGCACGCTGCCTCGTAGCGCCCGGCCGCGCTGTCGGCGCTGATATTGTCCTTCAGCGGATTTTTCGGCGATACTATCAGATAGACCATATCGAAATCCATCCTTTCCGTCAGAAAGGAAATTATCGCCCGATGCCCTATGTGCAGCGGATTGAACGATCCCGAGTATACCGCTATTTTCATGACAGAAAACAGGCGACGGTTTTTTCCGCTTCGGCGTAGGCTGTGTCGAGGTCGTCGTTTACGAGGACGTGGTCGAACCTGTCGGCGTAGGTCATCTCCTCGGCTGCCTTTGCGACCCGCTTTTCTATGGCCTCGGGAGTGTCCGTCCCACGGCTGAGAAGACGTTCCCTCAGACATTCCACGGACGGAGCCTGAATGAAGACGGACAGCGCCCGGTCGCCGAAGAACCGTTTGAGGTTCACTCCGCCTTTTACGTCCACATCGAAGATGATGACGTGCCCCTTTCCCCAAATGCGGTCCAGCTCCGATTTCAGAGTGCCGTAGAACGAGCCTGAGTAGACCTCCTCGTATTCCACGAACCTGTCTTCCTCAATCATCTTCCTGAATTCCTCCTCAGTGAAGAAATAGTATTCGCGCCCGTTGACCTCATTGCCCCGAGGAGCGCGGGAAGTGGCGGAAATGGAGAATTCGAGCTGCGGGAACTTTTCCAGGATATGGTTCACTATCGTACTTTTACCCGACCCTGACGGGGCTGAAAATATTATGACTTTGTTCTGCATGGGCTTTCGTTTGATTTTGCCGGCAAATTTACACAAATTATCATTGCCGTATATTTTCGTTTTCATTATTCCGTAAAAATAACTAATTTTGCGAGGATTCGGGGAGGGCTGGAAGCGTTGCCGCCGGAAGGCGGTTCCCCTGACGGACAGAATTAAAACTTTTAATATATTAAGGTTATGGTATCTTACAAGACTATCGGACTGGTGAATACGAAAGAGATGTTCGCCAAGGCCATCAACGGGGGATATGCCATCCCTGCATTCAACTTCAACAACATGGAGCAGCTTCAGGCCATCATCCAGGCTGCAGCCGCTACCAAGTCGCCTGTGATTCTTCAGGTTTCGAAGGGCGCGCGCAACTATGCGAACCAGACACTTCTCCGCTATATGGCAGAGGGTGCAGTAGAATATGCAAAGGAACTCGGCTGGGAACATCCTCAGATCGTTCTTCACCTTGATCATGGCGATTCTTTCGAGCTGTGCAAGAGTTGTGTGGATATGGGCTTTTCATCAGTGATGATCGACGGCTCACATCTTCCTTACGACGAGAATGTGGCTCTGACCAAAAAGGTCGTTGAGTATGCACATCAGTTTGACGTGACCGTAGAGGGCGAGCTCGGTGTCCTGGCAGGTGTTGAGGACGAGGTTCAGGCTGAGCATCATACCTATACCAGACCGGAGGAAGTGGTGGACTTCACTTCGAAGACCGGCTGCGATTCCCTGGCTATTTCCATCGGAACTTCACACGGCGCATACAAGTTCAAACCGGAGCAGTGCACTCTTGACCCTAAGACCGGTCGTCTCGTACCTCCGCCACTTGCTTTCGATGTGCTTGACGGTGTGATGAAGGAACTTCCTGGATTCCCTATCGTTCTCCACGGTTCTTCTTCGGTTCCGCAGGAGTATGTGGATATGATAAACAAGTACGGCGGAAATCTCGAAGCTGCTATAGGTATTCCGGAGGAAGAGCTCCGCAAGGCTGCAAAATCTGCCGTATGCAAGATTAATATCGACTCAGACTCCCGTCTGGCTATGACAGCAGCTATCCGTAAGGTATTCTCCGAGAAACCTGCCGAGTTTGATCCGCGCAAATATCTCGGACCTGCACGTGATGAAATGAAGAAGCTTTACGAGCACAAGATCATCAATGTTCTCGGCTCTGACGGCAAGGCTGAATAATGAGGTCGACTCAAAAGGGAACTTTCTTCGTTACGCTTGATTCGAAAATCCTCATTTACGACCAGTAAACTCCGGTTTTCTCATCTGCGCAAGCCTTGAAATTTCTCCTTTTGAGTCACCCCCTCTTACATTAAAAAAGAGACTGCGTCAAATTTACTGTTTGACGCAGTCTCTTTTTTTACGGATCCTTCGACTTCGGGCTTCGCCCTCCGCTCAGGATGACACTGCCCGGACCGTTATTTCCTGTAGCAGGCCTGATCTTCTTTTTTGAAGTTGCGGATGAAGGTGTTGTGCTTCTCTACTTCGGCTTCCGCGTAATTTACGTAAACCTTTGCGGAACCGTTGAACAGTTCCGGAGCACGGGTGGCGTCCTGGATGATGAGATGAGACATCACGCAGTCGGCTGCCATTTCGTAAAGATGACGGGCTAACAGGTCGTGAAGTTCCTGGTCTCCGGCTTCCTTCACCATATTCGTGCAGGCTTCGAACTTGTCTGTCATCGCCTTTACACGCTCAAGCAGAGGTTTCATCTCCCCGGAGCACTCTACCTGCTCGAAATCGCGCAGAGTGGCGAGATAAGCGCCGTTTGTCACATACCTGATAGCGGCAACCACCTGCAGCTGGGTCGTACCCTCGTAGATGCTGGTGATACGGGCGTCACGATATATGCGCTGGCAGGCATACTCAAGCATGAAGCCGCTTCCTCCGTGAACCTGGATGCAGTCGTATGTATTCTGGTTCGCATATTCGGAGTTCATACCCTTGGCAAGCGGAGTGAAGGAGTCTGCCAGTCTGGCATATTTCTTCTGCTCCTGACGCTCCTCCGGAGTGAGCTTGCGCTCGCGTGCGATGTCGTCCAAAGCCTTGTATATGTCCACATAGCGTGAAGTCTGGTACAGAAGCGCACGTCCTGCATCCAGTTTCGCCTTGATGGTGGATATCATATCGTAGACTGCAGGGAATTCGATGATGGCCTTGCCGAACTGCTTGCGGTCCTTTGCGTATGCCAGAGCCTCGTTGTATGCTGCCTGGCTGAGTCCGACGCTCTGTGCGGCGATACCCAGACGGGCGCCGTTCATCAGAGCCATCACGTATTTGATCAGACCGAGCCTGCGCTCTCCGCAAAGTTCGGCTTTGGCGTTCTTGTACACGAGTTCGCAGGTAGGGGAGCCGTGGATTCCGAGCTTGTTCTCGATACGGCGCACGTTCACACCTCCGTCCCTCTTGTCATAGATGAACATGGAAAGTCCGCGTCCGTCCTTCGTGCCTTCTTCGGAGCGTGCGAGCACCAGGTGCAGGTCGGCGTCTCCGTTCGTGATGAAACGTTTCACCCCGTTCAGCCTCCAGCAGTTCTCGGCCTCGTCGAAAGTGGCTTTCAGCATCACGCTCTGCAGGTCGGAACCCGCATCCGGTTCCGTAAGGTCCATAGACATGGTTTCTCCTGCGCAGATACGCGGGATGAAACGGCTGTGCTGGTCTTCGTTGCCGAACTCGTAGAGAGTCTCGACGCAGTCCTGAAGAGACCATATATTGCTGAAGCCGGCATCGGCGGCAGCCACTATTTCGGCGCACATGGTATATGGCGTGATAGGGAAGTTCAGTCCTCCGAAGCGGCGCGGCATGGTCATCCCGTTCAGTCCGGCCTTGATCATGGCATCCATATTCACTTTCGTACCGCTGGCATATTCCACGCGTCCGTCCGCACAGTGAGGTCCTTCGAGATCCACGCCTTCCGCATTCTCGGCGATGACTTCTCCGGTGATTTCTCCGGTGATTTCCAGAACCTTGTCGTATGAATCGATGGCATCGGCATAGTCCTGTGGGGCGTAGTCGAACTCATCCTTGTCCCTGTAGTCTCTTTCCTTCAGTTCGCAGATGCGCTTCATCATCGGATTGTTCAGATGATAGCGCAGTTCCGGGTGTTCAGTATAGAAATTAGCCATATTATTTGCTGTGTGATTTGTAATACTTGATCATTTTCGGGATTACTTCCTCTACGGTGCCGTTGATGACATAATCCGCTATCGTGTTGATAGGAGCGTTTTCATCATTGTTTATGGAAATGATGATGCTGCTCTCCTGCATTCCCGCGATGTGCTGGATCTGACCGCTGATACCGCAGGCAATATAAAGTTTCGGACGGACTGTCACGCCTGTCTGACCTATCTGGCGGTCATGGTCGGCGAATCCGGCATCCACTGCGGCACGGCTTGCACCTACTTCCGCGTGAAGTTCCCTGGCCAGTTCGAAAAGCATGTCGAAGCCTTCCCTGGAGCCCATCCCGTAGCCTCCGGCCACTACGATGGAAGCGCCCTTGAGGTTATGTTTGGCCTTTTCCACGTGACGGTCGATGACCTTTACCACATAGTCCGTTTCAGGGACATATTTTGCCACGTCGTGGCTGATGATCTCACCCTTGTAGTCAGGGTCGAGGATTTCCTTCTTCATTACGCCTTCGCGGACAGTGGCCATCTGCGGACGGTGTTCCGGGTTTACGATAGTGGCCACGATATTGCCTCCGAATGCCGGACGGATCTGGTAGAGGAGGTTCTCATAAACCTTTCCCGCCTTCTTGTCCTCGTGCTCTCCGATTTCGAGAGACGTACAGTCGGCAGTCAGACCGCTGGTGAGCGCAGACGATACCCGAGGCCCGAGGTCTCGTCCGATTACCGTGGCGCCCATAAGGCAGATCTGAGGTTTTTCTTCCTTGAAGAGGTTGATAAGGATGGAAGAATGCGGAAGGGAAGTATAAGGGAAAAGCCCTTCTGCATCGAATACATGGAGTCTGTCCACTCCGAAAGGCATTACCTGCTTCTCGATGCCGCCGAGGTTGTGTCCTGCGGCGATGGCTTCGAGCTGGCAGCCAAGCTGATTGGCCAGTTTGCGGCCTTTGGTCAGCAGTTCCAGACTGACGTCGGCAACGGTATTGCCTTCTATTTCGAGATATACGAATACGTTATTCATGACTTTCTATCCTATCGTATGGTTTGTTAAAAGTTCTACTATCAGACCTTCCACATCCTTGTCGCTGCCTGTAAGCGTCTTGCTTTCCTTTGCCTGGAAAGAAATGTTCTGGATGGTCTTCACCTTTGTAGGGGAACCGCTGAGTCCGCACTGTTCCAGATCCGCATCGACATCGGCCGCACCCCACTCGGTTATGTTAAGATACGGGCGTTTCGCGTAAAGGTCGGCGTATGGCAGTGCCGTGCCTTCCTTTTCGATGGCAGCCTTTTCCTGAGCGCCGAGTGCAAGCTTGTATTTCTGCACCAGCTTGGCATTTCTCGGGCGGCAAGGTGCTGCGCTTCCGTTTACGGTGATGACGAGCGGCATCGGTGCAGTCACGGTTTCCACTCCGCCGTCTATATGGCGCTTGATGGTGATTCTCTTCGCGTTTTCATCCACGTCTATGATTTCCTCGGCGTAGGTTACCTGAGCCAGACCGAGCTTTTCCGCTACCTGCGGTCCCACCTGGGCGGTATCTCCGTCGATAGCCTGACGTCCTCCGATTATCAGGTCGAATTCCCCGATTTTGCGGATGGCGGTGGCAAGGGCGTATGAGGTAGCCAGAGTGTCGGCTCCCGCGAAAGCCCTGTCGGTCAGCAGATACCCTCCGTCAGCCCCACGGTACAGCCCTTCACGGATGATTTCGGCCGCACGGCCCGGACCCATGGTCAGCATGGTCACTGTAGAACCCGGATGGGTTTCCTTCAGTCTGAGCGCCTGCTCCAGTGCGTTGAGGTCTTCAGGGTTGAAGATGGCAGGAAGCGCCGCGCGGTTTATGGTACCGTCGGCTGTCATGGCATCTTTCCCGACGTTTCTGGTATCGGGAACCTGTTTTGCCAATACTACGATTTTCAAACTCATGTTCTTGGTTTTATATTGTACTTAATTGATTCCCAGAGGGAAACAGAC
>CALVBH010000064.1 GCA_944325765.1 uncultured Bacteroidales bacterium | reverse complement strand
TCTTCATGCTACCTTCATTCATAGCAAGAATTTTCTTTTCCAGACTTTCCTGGATATAAGGACCTTTTCTTAATGAACGACTCATAATCTCTAAAGTTTTATTCCGTTATTTTTTCCTTCTTTCAATAATGAATTTGTTTGAAGCTCTCTTAGGATTACGTGTCTTGTAGCCCTTGGCCGGCATGCCTTTGCGTGAACGAGGATGTCCTCCGGATGCACGACCTTCACCACCACCCATCGGGTGATCCACAGGGTTCATTACGACACCCCTGTTGCGAGGTCTGCGACCGAGCCATCTGTTGCGTCCGGCTTTGCCGTGAGACTCCAAATTGTGATCTGGATTTGATACCGTACCCACGGTGGCGCGGCAGGTTACCAGAACCATTCTGGTCTCGCCTGAAGGGAGACGAAGGATGGCGTGGTTTCCTTCACGTGCTGCGAGCTGGGCGAATGTGCCGGCGCTGCGCGCCATGGCTGCACCCTGACCCGGATGAAGCTCGATGTTGTGGATAAGAGTACCGAGCGGAATTTCGGATAGAGGAAGAGTGTTGCCGACTTCAGGAGCGACTCCCGAGCCTGAAGCTATTACTTGTCCCACTTTAAGTCCGTTAGGAGCGATGATATATTTCTTTACACCGTCTTCGTACTGTACGAGGGCGATACGTGCGCTGCGGTTCGGATCGTACTCGATGGTCATCACCGTAGCCGTGCATTCGTCCTTGTCGCGGAGGAAGTCGATGATACGATACATCCTCTTGTGCCCGCCGCCGATGTAGCGGACAGTCATTTTACCCTGATTGTTGCGTCCGCCGCTCTTTTTCAGCGGAGTGAGCAATGATTTCGTAGGAACTTTGCAGGTAATGTCGTCAAAAGCACTGATTACCTTATTTCTCTGTCCCGGGGTTACCGGTTTGAATTTTCTTACTGCCATCGTACAATACCTTAAATGTTGCTATAGAAATCGATCTTGTCATCACCGGCAAGAGTAACGTATGCTTTCTTGTAGTGATTCTCACGGCCTCTGAGGATACCTGCCTTCGTATAGCGGGATTTCTTCTTTCCGTGATAGTTCAATGTATTCACGTCAGCGACTGAAACATTGTACATCTGCTCGACCGCAGTCTTGATCTGAAGCTTGTTGGCTTTGCGGTCGACAATGAATCCGTAGCGGTTCAACTTCTCGCCCTGAACCGTCATCTTTTCAGTTACTATAGGCTTAATGATAATTCCCATGTCTCAATCGGTTTAGCGTTTAATCCTTGATTTGAGTATGTCCTGCACGCCGTCTACCATTACCATGGAATGTGCATTCATGATAGCGTATGTGTTGATTTCATCCACCGTGATTACTTTCACGTATGGGATGTTGCGTGAAGAAATGTAGATGTTTGCGGAGTTCTCCGGAAGCACGAAGAGCACTTTCCTGTCTCCGGCCTTGATGTTTTTCAGTATCTGGATAAACTCTTTGGTCTTCGGAGCTTCCATAGTGAACGGTTCTACCATCACGATGGCGTTTTCCTTGACCTTGTATGAGAGAGCCGAGAATCTGGCGAGCTGTTTGAGCTTCTTGTTCAGCTTCGTGCGGTAGCAGCGCGGTTTCGGACCGAAAACACGGCCTCCGCCTACGTAGATGCCTGCCTTGAGGCTGCCGTGGCGTGCCCCGCCGGAACCTTTCTGACGGATCAGCTTCTTGGTGCTGTATGCCACTTCGCTGCGATCCTTTGTCTTTGCTGTACCCTGCCTCTGGTTTGCCAGATACTGCTTAACGTCGAGATAAATTGCATGATCGTTAGGCTGGATACCGAAGATAGCATCGTCGAGAACAGCTTTCTTTCCGGAATCCGTCCCGTCAATTTTGTAAACTGACAATTCCATAACCTTAATCCTCCAAAATTACGTATGAACCTTTAGCTCCAGGTACAGAGCCTTTCAAAACAATAAGGTTGTTTTCAGGAATGACCTTGATTACCTCAAGGTTGAAAACCTTCACCCTTTCGTTGCCCATCTGGCCGGCCATGCGCATCCCCTTGAATACGCGTGAAGGCCATGAAGATGCACCGAGTGAACCCGGGTGACGGAGCCTGTTGTGCTGACCGTGGGTCTGCCCGCCGACACCGCCGAATCCGTGGCGCTTTACAACACCCTGAAAACCTTTACCTTTGGAAGTACCGACAACATCCACGTAAGCCGTATTCGCGAAAACATCGGCTACGGTGAGGGTGTCGCCTAATTTAAGCTCCTGAGCGAAATCCGCCTTGAATTCGACGAGTTTGCGCTTAGGTGTGGTCCCTGCCTTTGCGAAGTGCCCCATCAGAGGCTTGCTGGCGTGCTTTTCCGAAATTTCGTCATAGGCAAGCTGTACAGCGGCATAACCATCTTTTTCTACTGTACGAATCTGCGTAACAACACACGGACCAGCCTCAACAACGGTGCATGGGATATTTTTCCCATCAGCACCGAAA
Source organism: uncultured Bacteroidales bacterium (assembly GCA_944325765.1). Taxonomy (GTDB): domain Bacteria; phylum Bacteroidota; class Bacteroidia; order Bacteroidales; family UBA932; genus Cryptobacteroides. The sequence goes on along the minus strand of CALVBH010000064.1, from coordinate 7,744 downwards.
ACGGAAGTCATTCCGATTTTCTTTCCAATTAATCCAGGCATTGGTTTTGTTTAATTAATTGTTTATCAATAATTTACCTCCCGCAACACAAAATTGCGGGCTGCAAATATACAATTATTATTTTAATTTTCAAGGGGTTGAAGAAAATACTTTGTCCGGGAGATGCCAAACTGTCGACCTCGGTAATGAAAATTGAAAGTTCAGTTTCATTACTCTCGGCTTCTGCGTATATTTGGTCATTTCGTGCCCACATATACTGTTGCGCCTCGGCAAAGCAAATTAATTTGCTCTGCTCTCGGCTTCTGCGTAATTTGTCCGCTGCGCGTCCACATATACTGTAGCGCCTCGGCATACCAAATAAATTTGCTCTGCTCTCGGCTTCTGCGTATATTTGCCCCATAAATATTTGTGCAATGCTGTTGGCGATTTTCGGGTTCCTGAATCTGTCGTTTATCGATGTGCTCGACATAATTCTCGTTGCCCTTATAATATATGTGGTATTCCGCTGGATCAGAGGCTCTTCTGCGATGAGCATCTTCGTGGCGATTATATCTCTGTATATCGCCAGGGTCGTTGTCTCGGCATTCAATATGAGACTGATGTCGGCGATTCTCGGACAGTTGCTGGACGTCGGCGTCATTGCCCTTATCGTCATATTCCAGCCCGAAATCCGGAGATTTCTCATAAGTTTCGGCAACAGGTATCTGATGGAGGCCGGGCAGAACGGCTTTCTGAAGAAAATTTTCGGGAACAAGACGCAGACGATGGACAGCGCGGCGGTCAAGGAAGTTACCGAAGCCTGCCGGTCCATGTCCGAACAGAAAACGGGGGCCCTGATAGTCATTCCGCACAAGACCTCTCTCGATTTCGTGATAGAAACCGGGGACAGGATAGATGCGGCGATAAACAAGAGGCTGATTATGAATATCTTCTTCAAGAATTCGCCGCTGCACGACGGGGCTATGGTCATGAGCCCGAGCCATATCATAGCCGCCAGGTGCACTCTGCCGATAACGGAAAAGACCGATATCCCGGCCCATTACGGGATGAGACACAAGGCCGCCATAGGAATATCGGAGGTGACCGATGCCGACGTGATAGTGGTTTCCGAGGAAACGGGCCGCATATCATTCGTCAAGGGAGGCAATATCACCACCTTGGGCAACGCCAACGAGTTGCAACTGATGTTGAACAATTCTTTCTCAAACAAAGGACAGGAGGGATAGACTTTGGAAGAAGCTCGGACCAATACGGACTTACGGCTTGAACATAAGATAGGATTCGACAGAATAAGGAAAGCCATAGCCGACCGCTGCGTGACGGAATATGCGGTAAACAGGACTATGGAGGAGCAGTTCGTCGCCGACGGGAAAATCATAAGGGAAAGGCTTTCGCTCACGGACGAGATGCGGCTTATCCTTATGTTCGAGGAAAGTTTTCCCACCAACGGCTATATCGACTGCATCGGTTTCCTGAAACTTCTGGAACGCCCGGCATCCTATATAAACCTTCTGTCTCTCCGCAAGCTCCGGACAATGCTCGAAACCACGGGGAAGATATCCTCGTTCTTTTCTTCCGTGAAGGACGGAATCTATCCGGGGCTGGAAAAGATGTCCGAGCCGGTAATGTCTTTCCCCGAGGTACGCAGACGCATCGACCAGATACTCGACAGATTCGGGGAGGTCAGGGACACGGCGTCCGATGAGCTGCTGTCCATCCGCAAGGCCTTGAAGGATACCGAAGGGGCGATTTCGCGCAGGGCTGCTTCCATCCTGAAGCGGATTCAGGAAGAAGGACTTGCCGACAAGGATGCCGCCGTTTCGGTCAGAGAGGGGAAACTTCTGATTCCGGTACCTGCCGTAAACAAGCGCAAGGTGCCGGGCTTTATATATGACGAATCATCTTCCGGAAAGACAGCGTTCATCGAACCTGCCGAACTGGTCGAACTCGACAACCGTATTAAGGAACTGAAATTTGCCGAAAACAGGGAGATTCTGAAAATCCTCACTGAATTCACCGATTTTCTCAGGCCGTATATTCCCGATTTGCTTTTTGCTTCGGAATACCTCGGAGAAGTGGATTTCCTGATGGCGAAGGCCAATGTCGCCCTGGATATAGTGGCAGGCATGCCGATATTGTCATCGACGGGGGAGATGAGCATAAGAAAGGCACGTCATCCGCTTCTCGAAAAGGCGTTGAAGCGCGAAAAGAAGGAAATCGTGCCGCTGACGGTTACGTTGACGGACAAAAAGCGGATTCTGATGATTTCGGGTCCGAATGCCGGCGGCAAGTCAGTATGTCTCAAGACAGTAGGCCTGCTTCAGTATATGTTCCAGTGGGGAATGCTCATCCCGACATCCGAGACTTCGGAAATGCTTGTTTTCGACCGGATTATGGTGGAAATCGGCGATGACCAGTCCATAGACAACGATCTGAGTACATACAGTTCGTTTCTGGTGAATATGAAGAATATGCTTCAGTACGCGGATGACAGGACCCTGGTCCTTATCGATGAATTCGGTTCGGGGACGGAGCCTGCTGCGGGAGGGGCCATCGCGGAGGCGATACTTGCAGAGCTGGACAGACGCGGTTCATACGGCGTCATCACCACGCATTACACGAATCTGAAACTTTATGCTTCGAGGGAGGATACCCACGTGCAGAACGGTGCGATGATGTTCGACGTGCAGAACATTGCCCCTCTGTTCAGACTCGAAACGGGGCTTCCCGGGAACTCCTTCGCGTTCGAACTTGCCCGCAAGACGGGCCTTCCCGAGAATATCATCAGGGATGCAGAGGAGCGGGCCGGAGATGAATTCGTCGGCATAGAAAGGAATCTCAGAAAGATAGCCCGCAACAGGAAGGCTCTCGACGAAAAGCTCGAACGCATCAGGAATACCGACAGGACACTGGAGAACATCACCGACAAATACCAGAAGGAACTCCTTGAAATAAGGAAACGGAAGAAAGAGATTCTCGATGAAGCTACGCGCGAGGCCCGGGAGATAGTCGCCGGGGCGAACCGTCAGGTGGAGAATACCATCAAGACCATCAGGGAGGCCCAGGCGGAAAAGGAAATCACTAAGGAGGCGCGGAAAGAACTCCAGAATTTCGTCGCCGTCCTCACGCAGCAGAAGGAACAGCAGCAGAAAGAGAAGGACGACTATATCGAACGTAAAATCAGGCAGATAGACGAGCGCCGCGAACGGGAGCGCAAAAGAAAGCTCCAGAGGGCCGACGAAAAGACCAGAAAGGAAATGGAGGCGCAGGCAGAGGAGCAGCGGAAGTTGGAAGAATTCCGCAATGCCCCGCTCCAGCCCGGAGAAAAGGTTCGCATAAAGGATACCGGTATGGTAGGCGAGATTTCCAAGGTGTCGGCCAAAACCCTGATGGTCAACATAGGCAACATTACTTCCAAGGTTTCTCCTGACAAGGTGGAGCGTATCACTTCCAACGAGTTCAGGGAGGCGGTAAAAGCCGTGGCCCCGAAAGTCTCTGCCGTGCGCATAGATTCATCCATTACCGAGCGCAAGCTGAATTTCAGCCCGGAACTGGATGTCAGGGGCGAACGTCTGAATGATGCCATAGAGAAAGTGACCAGATATGTGGATGATGCGGTGATGCTGGGCATTCCGAGTGTCAGGATTATCCATGGAAAGGGGACCGGCGTCCTCAGGGAGGAACTTCAGAAGATGCTCAGGTCGATGCCGGGTATAGAAAAGGTTGCCGATGAACATATCCAGTTCGGCGGCACGGGAGTGACTATCGTAACTTTTTATTGATATGAAGAAGTTTATTTTGAATATTCTGATACTTGTAGGCATTGCCGGCATCGGAGTGTTGGCTGCCTGGTTCGTGAAAAGCTGCGACGGGAAGGAACCGGCCAGGTCTCCGGAAGAAACGGTGACGGCATTTTATGATTCGATGTTCAGGGGAGACTGGGATGAAGCCTGTGAGTTCTGCATACCTACCGCAGAAATGAAGCGTTATTCCGGTATCTTCAGGGAAACCTGGGAAAAGGCTTTCAGGACCGATTCCGCGTCATTGTCGGGAGCCTGCGCGATTTTGTCGGAAGCGGATATGTCGCTCTCCGACATTGTCCGTAAGGGAAAGTCCCTGATGAATGCGGTGCTGACTATCGATTCGGGAACGGGACAGGTGAAAACCAGGATGGTGGAGTTTGAAAGGAGGGGAGGGAAATGGCTTATAAGCAGAATATCGGCAGCCGAGTAGGCCGGACAGGGGAGGACTTGGCGGCGAACTTTCTTTTGAGGGCCGGCCACGTCATACTGGCACGGAACTGGAGGTCCGGGCATCTGGAACTGGATATCGTGACGATGGCTGATGACGGAATACATTTTGTAGAGGTCAAGAGCCGCGTTTTTCCGACCGAGGCCGCTCCGGAAGAAAGTGTCGGCAGGGAAAAGCGCAGAAGGCTTGTGGCGGCAGCTTCGGGATGGCTGAAAAAGAACGGGAAAGAGGATATGGAATACAGTTTCGATATCGTCAGCGTGGTTTTCAGGGACGGCACTTACGACATAAGTTACTTCCCGCAAGCCTTTATTCCTGTCTTTTTATAGAAAACAGCATTGGAGCGGAGCGTTTATATTTGACATAATAAAACAAAGAATAATAACCGATATGAATACCGATTTCTATTGCGTGATTATGGCCGGAGGTTCCGGTACGCGTTTCTGGCCGATGAGCCGGACTCTGCATCCGAAACAGTTCCTCGAAGTCGCCGGCACCGGTAAATCCCTGATCCGACATACATACGAACGGTTCGCCTCCATCATTCCTGCGGACAATATCATCGTCGTGACTACGGACCGCCTCGGAAAGCTTGTCAGGGAGCATATCCCGGAACTGAAAGAGGAAAACCTGCTTCTCGAACCGTATGGAAGGGACACGGCTCCCTGCATCGCGTATGCGACCTATACCCTGCTGAAGCGGAATCCGGCGGCTACTATGGTCGTGACACCTGCAGACCATATCATCGTAGGCCAGGATACATTTTCGGAGGATATCCTGTCCGCGATGGAATATTCTTCCGGCAAGGATGTGCTGATGACCCTCGGGATGACCCCTACCAGGCCCGACCCCAACTACGGGTATATCCAGGTCAGCGGCGGGCGCTGCAATATGGACGCCCGCAATGTCGTGAAAGTGAAGACCTTTACCGAGAAGCCGGATGTCGAACTCGCGAAAGTCTTCATCGAGTCGGGCGAATTCTTCTGGAATTCCGGAATATTCGTGTGGAGTGCCGAAACCATACGTACCGAAATGGAGAGATACCTGCCGGAGGTGACCCGTCTTTTCGCCGGCTGGGAAAATGCCATAGGTAGTCCTGTAGAGGATATGTTTATAGAAAAGGTGTATTCGGACTGCATAAAGATTTCCATCGATTACGGCGTGATGGAAAAGACCGCCAAGGCCTGGCTGTATCCGGCTCATTTCAAGTGGGCCGATGTAGGTACCTGGGAGTCTCTTTATAATATCGTTTCAAAAAAGGACGAAGCCGGCAATGTATTCAACTCCCGTCATATCCTGTCCAAGGACAATGCCGAATCCCTGATTATATCGGAAGACCGCGACAAACTGATGGCCGTAACGGGACTGAAGGATTTCATAGTCATCGATACGCACGATGCCCTGCTTATCTGTCCGAAGAGCGACAAGCGTGTGAAGGATTTCATTTCGGAACTTGCTATGCCGGGTTATGAGAAGTTCAAGTAGCGTTTTGATTTAAATTTTATAATATGGAACTGGAAAAACGTATTCAGACCGATATGGTCGCAGCGATGAAAGCCAAGGAAACGGTGCGGCTTGCAGCATTGAGGGGTATCAAGGCGGCCATCCTTTTGGCGAAGACATCGGAAGGCGGAAACGGAGAGGTTTCCGATGCCGACATAGTGAAGATTATCGGCAAACTCGTGAAGCAGAGAAAGGAAAGCGCGGAAATCTACGCTGGGCAGAACCGTCCTGAACTGGCTGAAAACGAACTTGCGGAAGCTGCCGCTATGGAGGTTTATCTTCCGAAGCAGCTCTCCGAGGCAGAAGTGGAGGAGGAACTCCGGAAAATCATAGCGGAAACGGGCGCGTCGAAAATGTCCGATATGGGCAAGGTTATGGGCACAGCCACCAAACGGCTTGCCGGTCAGGCCGACGGGAAACTGATTTCCACATTGGTAAAAAAGCTGCTCTCCTGAGCAGTTTTTTTTCGTCTTACCTGGTATCAGGGTGCCCCGGCCAGGCGGCAGCATAAAAAGAAAGCAGGTTCCCTCCCCAAGGAACCTGCCCATATATAAAACGAACTTAACAAATAGACACGAAAAAATTCTTATGTCTGGTACAAAGGTATTAATTTAAAAGGATATTCCAAATAATTTTAAAAAATTTTTTCGAGCGATTTCCATAATTGTTTTAATTTGTAATTAATTGCGAAAAAATAATTACATATTTTTATGACGTCCGACGGTGGGATTTCGCATTGTCGTGAAATTTTTCTATTTTTGTTTGCTGTGGAATGATTGTCCCGGTAACGGGATTTAAAAATTTTCGGATATGGTTCATAAATTACCTGAATTACCGTATGGATTCGATGCTCTGGCGCCTGTAATCAGCGCTGAAACGATCGAGTATCATTATGGAAAGCATTTTCAGACCTATATCGATAATCTGAACCGGATGATAGAGGGTTCTCCTTATGAAGATATGGGTATCGATGAAATCGTAATGAAAGCCGGCGGCTCCATTTTCAACAATGCGGCTCAGGCCTGGAATCATGACTTTTATTTCCAGACACTGTCGCCCGTCCCTGTGGAAATGCCGGAAAATCTCGAAACGGCCTTGACCGGCGCTTTCGGTTCGGTTTCCGACTTCAAGACAGCTTTCATCAAATCTGCGGCCACGCTCTTCGGCTCCGGATGGGCATGGCTGTGTCAGGACAAGGAAGGCCATCTCGTTATTCTTCCGACGCAGAATGCCGACAACCCTATGACGCAGGGCCTGAAACCGCTCCTGACGGTCGATGTATGGGAGCATGCCTATTATATCGACTACAGAAACCGCAGGGCTGCATACCTCGAAGCGGTATGGAATATTATAGACTGGCACAAAGTGGCTCAGCGATTAATTTAACTGTAATTGATATGAAAAAGTACGTTTGTATTGTCTGCGGATACGAATACGATCCGGCAGCCGGCGATCCGGACAACGGCATCGCTCCTGGAACAGCTTTCGAAGACCTTCCGGCAGATTGGGTCTGCCCTCTCTGCGGCGTTGGCAAGGAAGATTTCAAGGAAGTGGAATAGTCTCCGGTAAATTGCCGGAATGAAGTTATGAAGGTGGGTCAAAAGTCTGACTCACCTTCTTTGTGTCCGTACTCCTGATGTGGAGTCTTGTTTCAAATACCCAATTCTCCCGAAGGGAGCAATCATAAGAGATGAACCAGCCCCGATTCACATCGGAGCTGGTTCGCAATTCTAACCTAAAACTTAACCTATGAAAAAACTATTCGGTTAAGAGAATTTGCAATTACTGTGCCAGAAGCCGTGTTCCGGCATAAAATAATCATAAATCCTGTCAATTTTCCGGTTTTTCCGCTTCTTCATCGCCGTTGACAGGTTCGATATACCTGATATGGATGTCTTGCACCGGCCTGTCTCGTCTGTCCGTAGACACTGCGGCTATCTTGTCTATTACATCCAGACCTTCGACGGTTTCACCGAAAACGGTATATTCC
>CALVBH010000063.1 GCA_944325765.1 uncultured Bacteroidales bacterium | reverse complement strand
CTGAACGATTCGGAGCATGCTGCCGACAATGACAGAATCCGCGCCAGAGAATTCATGCAGAAGCGATTCCCGGACAAGTCCTCTTTCGAGAAATAGTACGGCTCAGTCCTCGATGTCGTTCAGGTCGTAGGAGTCGAAATAGTTCATGGAACGAAGGGTGGCGATTCGGGCGCGGCCGCGGGCTCTCTTGGACAGGAACTCCTCGTATGACTTTACGGCATAATGGTTTATACGGATTACATCCTGCTGGGGCTTCCTGTCACGGAAGCCTTTTTTCAGAGGTTCTCCGTGCGAATCGGCAGCCTGGCCCCTCAGCCGTGCGGCCTCGTGGCAGCCGGTCATCGTGCACACGCGCCGCGGATCGGCTATGCTTTTCACATGCGTATTCAGCCTGTGCTCCGGAACGGAATGGCGTCTGAACCGCTCCATCACGCCTCCGGGTTCCCGGGTCTTCGCCCCGCCGCTGCCGTAGACCAGCCAGTTGATTTCCACAGAAGAAAACCTTTCCATCCGGTGCAGGAAATCAGGAATCGACCTGTCCTTTATCGGGACTATGAATTCATCCAGGTCTATGACCGCTATCCAGCGGGCTTCCAGACGATGCCTTTCGAAGCAGTCGTCGTATGCCGGAAGCTGCATCTTCTGACCGGGGAAAAAGGTGTAGTCCACTATTCCGGATTCGATGTAGGGAGCCAGCACTTCCCTGGTACAGTCGGTACTTTCGTTGTCGTAGATATAGAATTTCTCCACACCCTGGCTGCGATGCCACTCTATCCACTCCTGAAAATACGGACCCTCATTCTTCGCTATGGCGCAGACTGTCAGATAATACCGGGGCACCGTATGGTCGCGGCGCATCCGCCACGACATTTTCATGGCCTTGAAAAGCCCGTAACGCAAAATGCCGCGCCACCTGTTCCGCTCCATTTTGTCGGGAATGACTCCCGCTATGATTTCTGCCAGGACCTTGTTCATATAGGATGATTTTCAGAAAGATTGTCAAAGTTCGAATGCCGATTTTTCCGGAAGTATCTGTTCGAATGCATTGCGGATATTTTCCATCACCTGCTCATAGTGGCGGATATGGACATTGTCGTTCAGACATATCAGGGAATAGGACTGGTCCCGGATAGCCTTTACGGCCTGTGCCGAACGTATCATGAGCGGAAACATTTTCGTATCCCGATAGGTGTTGTACGGTTCGAAATTGCCCCGGCATATCTGCCAGGCGCGGAAAAGTTCCGGGGTATAGTCGTTGTCCGCACGGAAGCGGTTGACGGATGTCTCCGTCAGTTCCTTTCCGGCCACGTTCCATACTTCCTCGAACGTGGATTTCAGATACGGCTGGGCGTTGTGGTGGACCCTGAGGGTGATGAATTTCCCGTACGGTTTAAGGATATGGTTCCAGCGGGCTTTCGAGCCGTAACTCTTGTCGAACCATTTGTCGTGGAAACGGGCCATCACTTCTTTCTTGTCGAAATAACGGTTTATGAGCCGGATGTTGTTCTTGATTCGCCTGTACCACTGGGACCAGGAGGGGTTGTACTGGAATACGGCGATATCGCAGGGCAGGCCGTTTCTGAAGAAACGTTCCGGTGTGATGCCGTTTATTATGTAGAAATCGTCGTTGAAGTACACGAAGTGTTCTGCCAGACCCGGAATTTTATGAATGTAACGCTCAATGACCGCGGAATTATAGGTCGGCAGAAACTGCTTCGGGATAAAATCGCTGTGACTTACGAGGTGGATTTTCGGATTGGAGGTATCGAGCCAGTGGGGTTTCTGTCCGCTGGTAACGAAATGTATCTTCCTCACCCACGGGGCGAATCTTTCCACTCCGCGGAACCAGTATTTCAGGAAACCGTAGTCGCGGAATCTCGCTTTCGAGACTCCGTTCTTCGAATTTTCCCGGTTTCCGGAGTATTTGGCGAATTCTTCCTGCCATGCCGGATCGTTCATATCGACCCAGGTGATTACAAAATCTATAATATTGTCTTTCATATTCCCTGATCCGCCCTCCGCTGCGCTACACTGTCTTCAGTATATTTGAAGCGGTTGTGACTCCAGAGGTAAAGCTCCGGACGTTCGCGTATAACCCGTTCGAGATGCCCGAAATAGAGGGATGTGAGTTCAAAATCCGGCAGCGACTGCGGGTCCTCGTGCAACCTCACGAACTCAGCCTCATAATAGCCTCTTTTTATCCTCCTGACATCTAAAAACCAGGCGGTAAAACCATAATGTTTCGTGATTTTTTCCGTCCCGACAAGCACCGGTGTCCTGTGATTCAGGAATGTCAGGAAATGTCTGGCGTCTTTCTTTCTCGGCGACTGGTCGGCAATGAAGCCGATAGTGCATATCCTGTGTTCCGTCATCTGCCTGTGGACATAACGGGCAGTCTGGCGCATTTCGACGCATTTCACTCCGAAACGCTCGCGCAGTTCCATGATAAGGCGGTCCATGGCCGGATTGCTGAGCCGATGGTAGATCTGCGCGCCTGTGATGTCTTTCTCCAGCCACAGAAGCAGGGAAGATATCCATTCCCAGTTTCCGTAATGGCCCAGATAAATGGCCACGGATTTTCCCTCACGCTGCAGGGCGTTTACTGCCTCTATGTTCGTGAATTTCATCCTGCTCATCATTTCCTCCTTCGAAATGGAAGCAAGCTTGCAGCTCTCCACTATCATATCGGAGAAAAACCTGTAGAAGTTCCTTTCTATCCGTTTGATTTCCTTCAGGTCCTTCTCCGGAAAGGAGTCTGTCAGGTTCTGCCTCACGATTTTACGCCTGTAACCGACCGCGTAATACATCAGGAAGAACAGGATATCCGACAGGAAGTACATCACTCCGAACGGGATGTACGAAAACATTTTGAGTAAGGACCTGAGCAGATGATAAACCATAAAATTTCCGGATAACCGGGCATCGATTCCGATTCCGGAATGCAAAATTAAGAAATCATACCGTAAGACAAAAGGCCGGCACGGAGAATTTTTCCGTATCGGCCTTTTAAAGGAGTGCTCCAGGCGGGAATGCCAAGCACGGCAAGCAAACAGATAGAGCAGTTCCATAGCTCGGGATTATCTGTAATGGCGGCGTATAGATAAAACCTCAACCTCGACAACTCTTTCTTTTACCCGATATACAAGCCTGTGTTCCTTGTTGATTCTACGGGACCAGCACCCGGAAAGCTCGTATTTCAGCGGCTCCGGCTTTCCCGTCCCGGTGTAGGGATGTTCCGCCACATCTTCCAGCAGGGCGGCAATTTTCCTCATAATGGCGGTGTTCCCAGATGATTTCCAGAAATCCCAGTCGGATTTTGCCTGCATTGAAAAGACAATCCTGTACATATCAGACACGCTCCAGGAAATCGGCAATTGTTTCCCCGTCTTCCTGTCTGACGGATTCCCCGCGATCGAGCTCGTCAGCCGCTTTCCTTATCGCGTCCATGGTTGCCGGGGATTGCATCAGGTATTCCGTTTCCTTTACGGCGTTGTATTCATCCATGGAGATGAGCACGGCGGCCGTGCCGTTCTCCCGGCTTATTACTACCGTGTCGGTATCGTTTATAACCCTGTCAAGATATGAACGCAGATTTTTTCTAAGTTCTGTAAAATTCACTGTTTTCATTGTATTCCCTCCAGTATGTACTTAAATCGGTACAAATATAACTTTTTTGAAGAAAAAGGAAAACAACGAAATAAAATGAGAAAGAAACGCTGCATGGTATCATACTGAACCGAGGACACCTCCATAAAAATTAAATCCCTGCCAATCGTTTGATTGGCAGGGATTTATGGTGCTCCGGACGGGAATCGAACCCGTACGGACATTTCTGCCCACAGGATTTTCTTACTACTCTTGCTTTTACACAAGCCGGCTTCAGCCAAATACTGCTAAGTCGTTGTAGTCTGGACTATTTCTTGACCATACACATGTGTGTTTAGGTCCTCCCCGTATAGTCTCTACGCCATTTACCGGTCACAGACCGATTTTAGAGAGCCATCGCCAAAGCGGACATTTCTGTCCGCGAGGTTTCTGTTTGTTAGAGGAGTTCTACTTACAAAGTTTCCTTTGTAGCACTCTTGTTGTTCTTCCCTCGATAACTATCCGTCAACGCATGGCAGTTCGGGCATAGTATCTCCAGATTTTCCAATCTGTTATCCCTATTGTCTCCATTTTTATGATGGATTTCCAAAGGGATTTCATGTCCCAGCCAAGTTCTTCTGCCACAATGTTCACACCTTTTTTCCTTGAGACATTCCTTGAACAGTCTGTTTTTCAATTTGTATGATTGAAAAGATGATCCTTTTACAAGAATCTCAGATAACTGTTTCTGAGATGTCGGTCTGAATTTTAGACCGACATTCCAGCCTTGTCCTCTGAAATGAGATGTATCAATATTGTATTCAGCTATTGCATTGTGCATAAGCCTGTAGTTACCTCCACTCGGAACCAGTCCAAGACGTCTGCACATCTCTGCTATGCTGAAAGAACTTTTAGCTGCTGCCAATATATCTTCTTTGTTTCGTTTAATATTCATAGCAAAACACTATGTTCATGCAAAGCAAAGGAGACAGTTAGCGAAAGTGAACTTCATAAGTCCTGCGTGTCTACCTATTCCACCACCAGAGCTTCCGGGCACAAAGGTACAAAAATTTGACTGTACATCGAACGGGAAAAGAAAGAAATTCGTATCTTAGCGAAAATTGACTGAAAACCGATAAATTCCCGACTATGGAAGACAGACTTAAAAACAACCCTTATTACGCGAAAGCAATCGAGTATATCCAGACACACGATCTGAATTCTCTCGAAAACGGAAAACATATCATCGACGGGGACAATCTTTATGTAAACATCGTGGACAGCGATATGAAAACTCCGCAGCAGGCCAGGCTGGAAGTCCACGACAAATACATCGACATCCAGGTGCCGCTTTCAAAGGAGGAGACCTTCGGTGTAAAACCGCGCAGCGAATGCAAACTGCCTGACGGGGAGATGAATACCGTCAAGGACATTCTGTTCTACAGGGATCCGGTAGAAGAAACGAAGACCATCGCTCCGGGAGAAGCGATAACTTTCGCACCGGAGACGGCACATGCTCCGCTCATAGGCGAAGGCAAAATCCACAAGGCCATCTTCAAGGTCAAAGTTATTTAACGCCGCAGACCGCCCGCTTCCAGAGCGTAGCGCGGGACACGGAAACGGGTGAGATGCAAGGCATCGAGAACCCGCACGAGGGAGTTTACTTCCGTAAATGACCGAGGAGGAATGTCGAGGATAACGCCGCAGACCGCCCGCTTCCGTGCCCCGCTACCAGAAGATGGAGGCCGAACCACCCACTACAGCCCCCTGAACCATCCCCCTTCGCACAGAAATATCTGAAATTTCATAACGCGCGAAAAGCTTTATTTTGAAATTTTCCCCGGTAGCTACGCCGAAAGAACCGCCACAGGACAAGGTGAAGCCGTCGGCAAGGCCTGCGGGCCGCGATATGGAAGTATTGCCGGGCAGGGAATAGCCGGCCAGAAGTTGCGCGTCGGTTTCCAGAACCCTGGCAAAAGCGTGACGCCAGTAACCGCCGGCGAGGAAATCGTATGTATTGAAGGATAAGCCGTTATTCAAGTAACAAGCGTTGATGCCGAGCCTTGCGGCAACGCCGGCAGTCCCTTTCAGCCGCTCTCCAGATGCTATGGGTATGGAAAACTCAAGTCCGGAAACAGCGCCTCCCGGCAATATGGAAGTCCCGTCGGAATTGACCGGGAACTCCCCGCCAAGAAGGAATCTGTATCCGAGAAACAGGCCGGCATCGAAATATTTCCGCTCCGGGTCGAAACCCGGGACCGGAGCGGAATAACGTTCGTTCTGATATATATCCTTTAAAATCAGGCCTGTCAGAAAATAGCCGAGTTTGACCGAAGCTATGCCTATCGCAGCTCCCGCTATCACGTCGGTAGCCCAATGCCTGTTGTTGACGATTCTGGTAATTCCCGTAACCGACGCCGCAGTATATCCGGCGATACTGAACCACGGACTTCGCCAGCCGTATTCTTCATGCAGCATAGCCGCGACCATGAAGCTCGTGGCCGTATGCCCCGAAGGGAATGAATTTCTGGTCGAATTGTCCGGTCTCATCCTTTTTACGGAATATTTTATGCCGTTCACGGCAGCACTCATGGCAGCCACGGAAAATGCATCGGCCAGGAGCATCCTGCCCCAGGAGGAACGGCCTTCATACCCTCCGAGTTTCAGTCCAAGAACAAGAGCAGCGGAAGAATATTGCAGATAATCATCATATTTAACAGTCGTGTTTCCCACCGCATTCATCCTCATGTCCCTGATACTTTCATCAAATGAGGGATAATATTGGGCGGAAACAGGCAGAGACCCATGAATCAGGACTGCGGCAAACAGGATAAATATAAGGATACGCTTCATAATCAAAGGTCAGTTCGAAAGATCAATGAGTCCGGGACGCCCGGAACCCGAGATTCCGGACATATTCAAAGGATTTTCTGCAAAAATACGGTAAATTTGCAGAACTTCCGGAACGGATACCATAAAATTTTCCATAAGTCACCGTTTAATTTATGAAAATAGCTTTTGACGGAGAAAAGGCAGCCACGGACAGGGCAGGGGTCGGGAATTACGGCAGATTCACCATAAGGACGATAGCCGAGCGGTTCCCGGACTGCCAGATAGACATTTACGTTCCCCGCAGAAAAGACGGGGAGCGGCTGGAACAGTTCTTCCGGCAGCCCAATGTGACGGTCTGCTACCCGACACATCCCGTTCTCAGGCATTTTCCGAAATTGTGGAAAAGGTTCGGAATCCCTTATGAACTTATGAAACGCGGGGCGGACATTTATCACGGACTGGGCAACGAACTGCCGGCCAACATCAGAAAGGCCGTCCACACCAGATCCGCGGTGACTGTGCATGACCTGATTTTCCTTTTTTATCCGTACTCGTATTCCTGGCTCGAACGGCACCGTCTGAATATCATATACAGGTCATCCTGCAGAAATGCGGACAGGGTCATCGCAGTAAGCGAATGTACGTCACGGGACATCGTCAAGTATTATTTTATTCCCAAGTCGAAAATCTCCGTGGCTTATCAGGGATGCGACCCGGGGTTCAGAAAAAGATGCACCCCGGAGACGCTTCAGGACACGAGGCGGCGGCTGTCTCTGCCCGAACGTTACATCCTGTGTGTCGGAACCATCGAGATGAGAAAAAACGCGGCACTGATAGTAAAGACCCTGCAGGATATTCCGGCCATTCATTTAGTGCTGGTCGGAAAGCGGACTCCGTATGCCGGATACGTGGAAAGCGTCGCCCGCGGATGCCATGTGGAAGACAGGGTCCATATTCTGACTGATGTCGGTTCCGAAGATTTGCCGGCCGTCTATCAGATGGCTGATGTGTTCGTTTTTCCTTCGAGGTACGAAGGCTTCGGCATCCCGATACTGGAGGCGCTGTGCAGCGGGGTGCCGGTTATCGGCGCCACGGGCTCCTGCCTCGAAGAGGCGGGCGGGGATGCGGCTATGTACGCAGACCCGGACAGCGCCGGGAATCTGACGCAGAAAATCATAAAAGTACTCACGGACAAGGAACTGCGCAGGGAAATGACGGAAAGAGGATACCACTGCGCCTCTGCCTTTTCGGAAGAAGTGCTGGCCGACAGGCTTATGGAAATATACCGCGATCTCGTCCGCCGCTGACGGGCGCGGTCTCATCCGCTGTTGACGAAGCCGAGTGTCGCTGCACTGATTCTGACCCGAGGCCCGAAAAATTCGCAAAGGGACTTCCGGCAGGCATTCATAGTAGCCCCCGTGGTAAAAACATCGTCCACCACCAGAATATGCGAAGGTGAAATCTTTTCAGCCGAACGCGAATCCACGCAAAACGCACTGCGGACGTTCTTTCCTTTCGCCTCGACCGGGAGTCTGGTCTGCGTCGGAGTGTATCTGGTCCTTCTGAGCAGATCGCATTTCATCGGGCATCCGCCGGTCATGGAAATTTCAGCCGCTATGATTTCCGCCTGGTTGTATCCTCTTTCGCGTCTACGCCGCGGGTGAAGAGGCACCGGGACTATCATATCCACATCCCGGAAATATTCGGAAGAATACAGCCGCGAGGCGAGAAGCCCCGCGAAATACTTCCCTGCGGATATCCTCTTCCTGTATTTGAGATATCGCGGGATATTCTTATAGCCGGCCTCGGAATGATAGAAAAAAAGAGCCGCTGCGTATGAGAATCTGGAAAAGGCTCCTGCTCCTCCGTCCTGTTCCCGGTCCCGGTCTGCCATTTCATTCAGTCTGAGAGACATCTGGTTATATCTCGAAGCCCAGAAATACGTATAGGGAAAATCCGAAGTGCAGTATATGCACAGCTGCCTTTCCATCGTCCCGAGCTGTCTGCCGCACACTATGCAGGATCTCGGCAGCGCCAGGTCTGCCAGACTTTCCAGATAATATTTCAGTCCGCCGTACATTCTTCCAAATATATGGGAGACTTGAATAAAAAACAGTAATAAAAAGAAAAAAATCACTGTTTTTTCTTTTTATTACTGTTCAATGACGGAAGAAACCGACGGCAGAACCTTCGGCTTCGCTCAGGATGCTAACAGTTCATCGCACCGCAGCAGTGGATAACCTGGCCGCTTACGTATGATGACAGATCCGATCCCAGGAAAAGGGCGACATTGGCCACATCCTCAGGAGTACCTCCACGGCGAAGCGGAATCTGTTTTTCCCATTCCTGACGCACTTTCTCCGGAAGGGCGGCAGTCATATCGGTAATGATGAATCCAGGAGCGATGCAGTTGGCACGGATGCCGCGAGGTCCCATTTCCTTGGCGATGGATTTGGCCAGACCGATGAGACCGGCCTTGGATGCGGAATAGTTGCACTGGCCGGCATTTCCCGAAACGCCTACGACAGACGACATGTTGATGATGCTGCCGCCTCTCTGCTTAGCCATAACGGGAGTAACGGCGTGGATGAAATTGAATGCGGATTTCAGATTGACCGCAATGACGGCATCCCACTGTTTTTCCTCCATTCTCATCATCAGACCGTCTTTGGTGATACCTGCGTTGTTGACCAGAATATCGATATGGCCGAATTCGGCGAGGATTTCCGCTATTACCTTGTGAGTTTCCTCGAAATCAGCCGCATTGGAAGCGTATGCCTTGACCTTTACGCCGAATGCCCCGATTTCCTTTACGGTCGCTTCGGCAGCTTCATTTATGACAAGATCAGTGAATGCTATGTCAGCGCCCTCAGACGCATATTTCAATGCGATAGCTTTTCCGATACCTCTTGCCGCACCGGTGATGACGGCAACTTTTCCGTTAAGAAGTCCCATTTTGTCCTTATTTTAATTAAACATATATAGTCGAAACATCCCGCAAAGATACTGAAATTTTCATTTTATATTATCTTTGCACCACAAGAATCGGAACTTATGATCAGTGAAATCAGAAACACGGACCTGTGGGAGAAGGGCCGGCTGAAAATAGACTGGGTCAGACGGCACATGCCGCTGCTCAACGGACTGGAAAAGGAATTCATCGGAGAAAGGCCTTTCGAGGGCCTGAAAATCGCGCTTTCCGTGCATCTCGAAGCAAAGACCGCCTACCTCTGCGAGGTTCTGGCTGCCGGAGGGGCGGAAATGTATGTGACCGGAAGCAATCCGCTTTCCACCCAGGACGACATAGCCGCAGCCCTCGTTCACGAAGGCCTGAACGTATTTGCATGGTACGGAGCTACTCCGGCAGATTACAAAAGGCACATAAGGAAAGTCCTGGAAGCCGGACCGAACATCATCATCGATGACGGCGGAGACCTGGTGTCGCTGATGCACTCCGATTTCCGGCACCTGATTCCGGACGTCATAGGAGGCTGCGAAGAGACCACTACCGGGATATTGAGACTGCAGTCGATGAACAGGGCGGGAACCCTCCTATTCCCGATGATGCTGGTAAACAACGCCGACTGCAAGCATCTTTTCGACAACCGCTACGGTACCGGACAGTCCGTCTGGACCGGAATCAACAGGACGACCAACCTGATTGTCGCAGGCAAGACAGTGGTCGTGGCAGGTTACGGATGGTGCGGAAAAGGCGTGGCGATGAGAGCGAAGGGACAGGGAGCCAAAGTCATTGTCACGGAAGTGGATCCGATAAGGGCCATGGAAGCGATGATGGACGGATTCAGGGTGATGAAAATGTCTCAGGCCGCATCCGAAGGCGACGTATTCGTGACCGTGACGGGATGCAAGGGAGTCATTACCGGAGATGATTTTCTGAAAATGAAGGACGGGGCCATCTGCTGCAACGCCGGGCATTTCGACGTAGAGGTGGATGTGGCCGCACTCAGACAGATGGCCGTGGATTCCGGTACGGCCCGCGAAAATATCACTGGCTACAGGCTCGGTAACGGGAATACGGTCTACATCCTCGCCGAAGGCCGGCTCGTAAATCTGGCTGCAGGAGACGGGCATCCGGCGGAAATCATGGATATGTCCTTCGCCATCCAGGCTCTCAGCGCACGGTATCTGGTTCAGAACCGGAATACTCTCCGGAGAAGCCCGGGCAATATGGTGAACGAAGTGCCGGAATCCATCGACAGGGAGGTCGCCCGCCGCGAACTGGCCGTATGGGGCTGCGAAATCGATGTCCTCACACCGGAACAGCACCGCTACCTGTACGGGGAATGACAGACTCTATTTTCCGAAATAGCGCCTTTCATGCCTTACAAGCGCGATGAAGATGAACAGCAGCACGGTAAAGGCCCAAAGCGACGAACCTCCATAGCTTACGAACGGCAGAGGTATGCCTATGACAGGCATAATCCCTATGGTCATACCGACATTTATGAACAGGTGCATGAATATGCAGCTTGCCACGCAGTATCCGTAAATCCGGGTAAAAGCCTCGCGC
This sequence comes from uncultured Bacteroidales bacterium, assembly GCA_944325765.1. Lineage (GTDB taxonomy): Bacteria > Bacteroidota > Bacteroidia > Bacteroidales > UBA932 > Cryptobacteroides. The sequence goes on along the minus strand of CALVBH010000063.1, from coordinate 51,485 downwards.
GAACGCTCCGCATCCTGGATTATCCGCCAAATCATGAAGGCGAAAAGCAATACGGTGGCAGCACTCCCTACAAAACCCCATTCCTCGCCTATGGTACAGAAAATGAAGTCCGTACTCTGTTCCGGAACAAACCCGTAGGTAGTCTGCGTCCCTTTCATGAAACCCTTTCCGAACAGGCCGCCGGACCCGATGGCTATCATGGACTGGTTCACATTGTAACCCACACCCGCAGGGTCGTCTTTCAGTCCGAGCAGGACTTCTATTCTTTTGCGCTGGTGGTCCTGCAGGACATCGTGGAAAATGAAATCCACGGAAAAGATGAATATGAGCCCTGCAACAAAAGCCGCCAGCGAAGCCCAGAGAAAGCCGCTGCGTTCCCTGTATGCCCTGACTGCAAAATAAGGAAGTGCACACAGACCGGCCCCCGCCAGGAGATACTCCCATCTGATATTATGGACAAAAGCGTCCTCACCGGCATGAAGCGCTTCCGCAATACGGTCCGCACCCCAGGGCAGGAAAGCCAGCAGGACAACCGCCGGAAAAAAAATCATGAGCCATTTGCGGAACCTGTTCCGATACAGGCCGCAGCAGAGAGAAACTATCCCCAGCAGCACCAGAACCGACATATAGGGCGAGAGTGTCATGGTCAGTATGAAAAGCAGTATCGCCATCCCGGCCATAAACAGAATCCAGCCGGACAGGCCCTCCCTGTACAGCACGAAAATAAAGCCGCAATACACCAGGGCCGAACCCGTTTCGCTCTGCGCGACGATTATCGCCATCGGCACCAGGACAATGGCGGCTGTCACTATGAAATTCCTGAGATTGTTCAGCTTGTAGCCGTACTGGCTCATCACGGCGGCCAGCATCAGAGACGTGGATATTTTCGAGATTTCCGCAGGCTGGAAACGCACCGGTCCGAATTCGAACCAGGAACGGGAACCCTTGACTTCCACTCCGAGGAAAATCACCGAGACCAGAAGGACTAAAGTCGCTATATAGACCGGCAAAGAAAAGCTTTCATATATCCGGGGGCTGATAACGAAAAGAATCAGTGCGGCCAGTCCGAAAGCCGTCATCATCCATACGAACTGCTTTCCGCTCCTCGCCCCGAAATCGAAGATGGATACCGATTCGGCGGACTGGACGGATGCATAGATGTTGAGCCAGCCGATGAAAACCAGTATCAGATACCCGATAATCAGCTGCCAGTCCAGCGTTTCCTTCAATCCTCTGCCCTTGAATCTTTCCATTTCATCAATCGATTTTCACCTTGTCCAAAAGATAACCGTCCAGCATTCTCCTCTCCAACGGTTTCCTCTCCTCGCATATTTCTCCGTTCAGATACTTTTCCACCAACAGCGAAGCCAGCGGGGCCGCCCATCTGGCTCCGAACGATGCATTTTCCACGTAGGCAGCAACAGCTATCTTCGGATGATCCTTGGGTGCGAAACAGATGAAAACCGAATTGTCATCCCCGCGCGGGTTCTGCGCGGTTCCGGTCTTACCGCAGATGTCGAGCCCCTTCACAGCCGCTATGGTCGCCGTGCCTCCCGAGGCGTATCCGCTGTTCACCGCCCTGTACATTCCCTCTATGACTTCGTGGAAATGGACCGTATCCACCAATGTATACTGTTTCTCCCTGTACCTGTCATCTATCTCCACCTCTTTAGAATCGCGGATCAGATGGGGTATGTAATAATAGCCGCGGTTCGCGATGGTAGCGCACAGATTCGCCAGATGCAGCGGGGTACACCCTATTTCGCCCTGCCCGATAGACAGGGAAATGACATTGGTGGCCTTCCACCTTCCTTTCCCGTAAATCTTGTCGTAATATCCGGAATCCGGAATAAAGCCGCCGAGTTCCGACGGGAAATCGCTGCCGAGTTTTTCCCCGAAACCGAAACTTTTCACATACCTGGCCCATACATCCAGCGCCTCGTCCACCGAACCGTAACGGCCGCTTTCCAGAAGGCCGCGGAAAACATAACAGAAATAAGCGTTGCACGACATCATTATCGCCTCCTCGAAATCTATCGGGGAACGGTGGTCATGGCACGCGAGCGTATTTCTCCCGAAATGGTACCCCATGCTGCACGGATACTCGGTATCCGGAGTGAATACACCCTCCTGCAGTCCTATAAGCCCGTTCACGAGTTTGAATACGGAACCCGGAGGATACGAAGACTGGACAGCGCGGTTGAACATCGGCTTGTACGGATTTGCCAGAATATCGTTGTAATGCGAACCTATGTCCGCCAGCATCTCCACATCTATGCCGGGGCTTGAGACCAGGGTCAGAATCTCTCCGGTCGCAGGTTCTATGGCCACGAGACTTCCCACCTTGTTCTTCATCAGTTCCTGCCCGTAATGCTGGAGTTCCGCGTCGATGGTCGTGGAAATGTCCTTGCCGGGTACGGCTTCCCTGTCCATTTCCCCGTCACGGTACCTGCCCTCTATCTTGTTCTTCGAATTCCTGAGGTAGATGTTGTAGCCCTTTTCCCCTTTAAGATATTTCTCGCAGGTCGCCTCGATACCGGTTTTTCCGGCATAGTCCCCCGGACTGTAATCCTTGTGTCTTTTCAGGAAATCCGCATCGACCTCGGAAACATAGCCGAGAAGATTGCCCCCGGCATTGTAGGGATATTCCCTTATGCTTCTCGCCTGTCCGCGGAATCCTGGAAACATATAGGAAATTTCCGCGAATTTCATGTACTGCTCCGGAGTCATCTGTTTCAGCATCACCACGGACTGGTAGCCGATTTTGCGCCTGTCCCGATAATACCCCGCCATTTTTTCGCGGATAAAGGTCTCCGGGACGTCAAGCGCCCGGCTCAGGGCGAGCGTGTCGAACTCCCCTACTTCCTTGGGCGTCACGAGAAGGTCGTATGCTATTTTGTTGCCCACCAGAATCTTTCCGTTGCGGTCATCGATGATTCCGCGCGGAGGATAAATGATGGAATAGACCATGGAGTTGTTGCTGGCGTCGATCTTGAAACTTTCATCGACGATCTGGATGACGAAAAGTTTTGCAAGGATAATGGAGACTGCGACCGCAAGGCCCGCCTTGAGTTTGTTGGATTTGTCCAATTTCATCTTCCGCCCTCCTACTTTCCGCCGGAGGTCAGCATATTGAACACAGGCAGCGAAATCAGATAGCCGCAGACGAGCGAAACGGCGAAGCGCACCAGATTGAACACAAACGGTCTGGTCCCGGCGCCGTCAGCCACGATATAAATCAGCAGGAAAACCGACTGACAGATAAGGATGGCGGCGGAGACGCGGGTAAAGCCGTTTTTCCTGATGGAAAAATTCTCCGTCCTTTCAGCATGGTCCTTCCCGAAAAGCAGGACGACCATCCTGTTCCTGATGAACGCCACCGGCACCAGTGCCAGGAAGTTCAATCCTATGATACCTTCGGAAAGCCAGTCCACCGCAAGACCGGAAACCGCAGCTATGAACATCAGCACGACGGCAGGCACATTCAGCGGAAGACAAAGCACGAAAACGGGCAGCAACGACAGAAGCAGGTACGGGCCCGTATTGATGAAATTGCACACCAATATCTGGATCAGCACCAGCAGAAGATACATCAGCCACCTGTTATTTTCACTCCTCATCTCCGACCTCCCCGGTTTCCAGAACCGATATTTCCCTGTTGTCGATATTGTTTACGACAGTCACATACCTCACGGAGCCGAAATCGGCAAAAAGCCTGACATCGATATTGTACGTGGAACCGTTGACTACGGAAGCCTCTCCCGTGATTCCCATCGGGATATCAGGAGGAAATATGGAAGAATAGCCGCTGGTATAAACCGTGTCGCCCTGATGTACCGGAATATGGTGCGGGATTTCGCGAAGTACGGCCCCGTCAGGCGTCATCCCGTCCCACATGATTTCCCCGACAGGACCATCCCTGCCTATTCTGGCGCTTACGACCATCCCGGAATTCTTGAATGAACGGGCATAGGAAAAATGTTTCCCGACCGCATCGACTATTCCTATCACCCCGTTCGGGGCAATGATGCCGGAGCGTTCTTCCACCCCGTCTTCCGAACCCTTGTCGATAATCAGGTAATTGTGCTGCTTGTTGTTGCTGATCTTTACGGCATCGGCCAATATATACCGGAATCCGCCTATAACCTCCGGAACGCTGTCTGTCTGCAGATTCACTCCGGTCAGATAACCGTATTCCCGGATCGTATTCCTCAGCCGGAAGTTTTCTTCCGCAAGTTCCCGATTCTGCTTCCTGAGCGAGAAATAATCACGGATATCTTCAGCGCCTCCCCACAGAAAAGCCTGTACGGCATGCACCCCTCTGGAAATCCAGATACCCTGCATTCTTCCGTTATGGCTGAGCATAACCAATGCAGCCGTTTCCAGAAGGAGGAAGACAACTGCATTGAAGACTATTCTGAATATGTTTCCGGAACCGCGCATCCTATCTCATCAGGAAAGGATAGTGTTCCGTATTCTTGAGAGCCAGACAGGTGCCCCGCGCCACCGCCCTCAACGGATCTTCCGCCACGTGGAACGGAATATTGACTTTTTCCGAAAGCCTCTTGTCCAGACCCCTGAGAAGGGCGCCTCCGCCGGAAAGATAGATTCCGGACTCCACGATGTCCGAATAAAGCTCCGGAGGAGTCTGCTCCAGGACATGGAGTACCGCAGCCTCTATACGGGCAATGGACTTGTCGAGACAGTGGGCGATTTCCTGATAGGTGACAATCGCGTCCACAGGATGGGCGGTCATCAGGTTCGGTCCCCTTACGAGGAACGGCTCCGGCTCCACTTCGAGGTCCGGAAGCACGGAACCCACCGCTATCTTTATCTTCTCGGCCGTGATTTCCCCGACCTTGATATTGTGCTGCTGCTTGAGATAATACTGTATGTCACTGGTAAAGACATCTCCGGCCACCTTTATGCTGTTCTGCTGCACTATGCCGCCCAGGGAAATGACCGCTATTTCGGTCGTTCCGCCTCCGATATCCACCACCATGTTCCCCCTTGGCGCCTCTACGTCCATACCGATGCCGAGAGCCGCAGCCATCGGTTCGAAAATCAGATATACGTCGCGGCCTCCCGCGTGTTCGGCGGAATCACGCACTGCCCTGATTTCCACTTCCGTACTGCCCGACGGTATTCCGACCACGATTTTGAGATTCGGTGTAAAAAGGGAACGCCGGCGGCTGTTCACCTGTTTGATAAAGCCCCGTATCATCAGTTCCGCAGCATTGAAGTCGGCTATGACACCGTCTTTCAGCGGTCTGATGGTCTTGATGCTCGGATTCACCTTTTCATGCATCAGCTTGGCTTTCTGCCCGAGCGCTATCGGTTTTCCGGTATTATTGTCTATGGCTATGATGCTCGGCTCGTCCAGCACTATCTCGTCGTTCTGGAAAATCACCGTGTTGGCGGTGCCGAGGTCCATCGCAAGTTCCTGTGTCAAAAAAGAAAATCCCATTGTTTTCCTGTCAATTTTGCCGTTAAACAAACATCTTTCAAATTTACTATATTTTCCGGAAATTTCACGTTATTTTTACGTAATTTTGACTCGGAAAGAAATTTACAAATGACCGAACGGAGCAAATACGTCATCATCGTCGCCGGAGGAAGCGGCACCAGAATGGGAGGGAAGACTCCGAAACAGTTTCTCGAAATTTCAGGCAAGGCCGTCCTGCACCACACCATCGACAAATTCGCTGCGGCGATTCCGGGCATAAACACGGTCCTGGTACTCCCGGAAGAATGGAAGGAGCCCTGGAAGGAATACTGTTACAGGAAAAACCTCGTCCTGCGGCAAACCATCGTGTCGGGAGGAATCACCCGGTTCCATTCCGTAAAAAACGCCCTGCGGAAAATTCCGGACGGAGCGATAGCCGGCATCCACGACGGAGTCAGACCCGCCGTTTCCACGGATATGATAAAAAGGCTGTTTGCCCTGGCGGAAACCTGCCCTGCTGTAATCCCGGTCATACCGGTTGTCGACACTCTGAAAGTTCTTGAAAAGACAACCGGTCCGGACGGAGAAGTTTCATACGCGGCAGTTCCGGGAGAGCAGGCGGACAGGAACAGACTCTTCGGAGCACAGACACCCCAGGTTTTCCGGTCGGAAATCCTGAAAAAGGCATATTCCGTCCCTTACTCGACGGAATTTACCGACGATGCGTCGGTAGTGGAGAAATACGGAGAGCCGTTAAAGTATGTCGACGGAGAAAAATACAATATCAAAATCACCGTTCCGGAAGATCTGCCGATTGCCGGAACCCTGCTGAAAGCCGGGCGCTAATCTTCCACATCCTCTACGGACTTGCGTATATTCGCCGAAAAACTGGTATTCTGATATTCTTTCACCCACACCTGGCGTTCTATGGCCTGATCCAGGGAAATCTGGGTCTCCGTAGACTGTACGTAAGGTATCTTCTGAATGGTATTCACAAGTATCTCCATCAGGTGATCGTGGTTGAAGCAGTATATTTTCAGGAGCAGAGCATATTTTCCGGTAACGAAATGACACTCCACGATTTCGGAAATCTTCTTGAACGCCTCTATGACCTCGGGATACTTGTTGGACTCGGACAGTGAGACACTTACGTATGCACAGACATTGAGCCCGAGCGCCTGCGGCTTTACGAGAAGCCTCGAACCGGTGATGACCCCGTTGGCTTCCAGACGTTTCACCCTCTGATGAATGGCAGCTCCGGACACGCCGCACTCCCTGGCTATTTCCAGAAACGGCATTCTCGCGTTTTTTACCAGAAAAGACAGAATCTTCTGGTCAATCTGATCTACATGATAACTGTGCATTGCTATACCCCCTCTATTTTTCAACCGCGAAGTTATAACAATTTTTTAATAAACGGCAAGCAAATCAGAAGATATGATAACAATTTATAAGTAATTTACTGTATTTTATTCCTTTTCTATATCATTTCGACTTGCGGCGTCGGGATTTTCCCGTAGGTGCCCCCTCTTCTATGATTTTCCGGCAGTCTTCCTCGGTAAGAGTTTCAGCCGCCGTCCCTTTCGGAATCCTGTAGTTGTTCCCGTCATATTTCAGGTACGGACCGTAATTTCCCGCAATCACCTGTATGCCGCTGTCCTTGAAGTCGAGGATTATCTGTTTTTCCTGCTTCGTCCCGGCCTGTGAAATGATTTCGATACATTTTTCCAGGTCCACCCTCAGCGGATCCGTCCCCTTCGGAAGGGAAACATTCCTGTCTCCGTATTTCAGATAAGGCCCGAAACGACCTTTGGTCGCAATGATATCGGTCCCCTCATACTGTCCCACCACACGGGGCAGGCTGAACAGTTTCAATGCATCTTCAAGGGTTATGCTCTCGATGAGCTGCCCGGGAGCCAGACTTGCATACTGTCTGTTCTCCCCTTCCCCCTTCTGGATATACGGTCCGTACTGTCCGTACCTGGCCACGAGCATCTGTCCGTCCGAAGGGTCCGTACCGAGTTCGCGGCTCACGCGGCCGTACTCCCTGCTGTTGAGAGTCTCCTCCACCTGGCTGTGGAACGGAGTATAGAATGCGCTGATAAGGTCCTCCCACTTCATGCCGCCGGCGGCTATCTGGTCGAATTCCTTTTCGACATTGGCGGTAAAGCCGTAGTCGAGTACGGGCCCGAACCTGGCTACCAGGAAGTCCGTCACTATCATCCCTATCTCCTGAGGCAGGAGCTTACCTTTTTCCGCCCCCACCGTCTCCATCCTGCCGACAGCCTCCACTTTCTTTTCTTTAAGCACATAGTCGGTAACGGGGATTTTCTCTCCCTCCTTGTCCCCTTTTATTATATAGCCTCTTCCTTTGGTAAGCGTCGAAATGGTAGGGGCGTATGTGGAAGGCCTTCCTATACCGAGTTCCTCGAGTTTCTTCACGAGTGTCGCCTCCGAATATCTCGCAGGCGGTGCCGTAAACCTGGATATCGCCGAAATGCCGCGTTCTTCCATGACATCGCCCTTTTTCATTTCGGGAAGAATGACCGACGTATCGTCCTGCTCGTCATCCTGACTTTCGGCATACAGCCTGAAAAATCCGTCGAAAAGCATTTCCGCAGCCTGCGCGGCAAATGCGCCGGCGACTTCCGCGGCGCCGATTCTGATATCCGTCCTGAGGATTCTGGCATCGGACATCTGGGAAGCCACGGTCCTCTTCCATATAAGTTCATAAAGTTTCCTTTCCTGAGGAGTCCCTTCTATGGAAGTGTTGCTTATATAGGTCGGACGGATGGCTTCGTGTGCTTCCTGCGCCCCTTTGCTTTTGGTCTTGTACTGTCTCGGACGGGAATATTCTTCGCCGAAATGTCCGGTAATATATTCCTTGGCCGTATTTATGGCCAGCGAAGACAGATTCGTGGAATCCGTTCGCATATAGGTGATAAGACCGGCCTCGTAAAGCCTTTGGGCTATGCTCATAGTCTGACTTACGGACAGATGGAGTTTTCTGGAGGCTTCCTGCTGCAGCGTGGAAGTGGTGAACGGTGCCGCAGGAGTCCTCACTCCCTCCTTTTTCTCTATGGAAACGATGGAAAAACGGGCGGAAGCGCATTGCTCCAAAAAGGCGCAGGCTTCTTCCGGAGTCGCGAACTTGCGGTCGAGGACGGTTTTTACGGTGACATTGCCCGGCAGGCCTGCCGGGTGGAAAACGGCTTCGACTCTGAAAAACTTTTCTTTCCTGAATGCGATGATTTCCTTTTCCCTGTCCACCACGAGACGAAGGGCCACAGACTGTACGCGCCCCGCGGATAGTTTCGGCTGGATTTTCTTCCAGAGTACCGGAGAAAGTTCGAAACCGACCAGCCTGTCGAGAACCCGTCTCGCCTGCTGCGCGTCCACGAGATCCATATCGATGTCGCGCGGATTCTTTATGGCGTTCAGTATGGCGTCCTTAGTGATTTCATGAAAGACTATCCTGCGGGTATTTTCCTTCTCCAGGCCCAAAGTTTCGTACAGATGCCAGGAAATGGCCTCCCCTTCGCGGTCCTCATCGGATGCAAGCCACACTACGGAGGCCTTTTTGGCTGCCTTTTTCAATTCGGAGACTACGGCTTTCTTGTCCGAAGGTATCTCGTATTCAGGTTTGAACCCGTGTTCGATGTCGATACTCAGCCGGTTCTTGCTCAAATCCCGGATATGGCCGAAACTCGATTTGACCGTGAACTTGTCCCCCAAAAAGCCTTTTATGGTAGCCGCCTTGGCCGGCGACTCTACAATGACCAGATTTTCCTCCATAGCAAAATGTTCTGTTCCGTAAAGGATGCAGTCCCGCCGAATACAAATGCTGCAGGCCGCAAAAAATTGACTTGCAAAGTAAAGCACAAAGAAATTAATTTTCAAATTTTGTTGCTATTTTTGCACCTTGATAAAAATGAGGACATGAAAGACATCACGAAAAAAAGGATAATAAAATGGTTCTGGATAATCCTGCTGACGCCCGTTGCCTGTGCCGTTCTTCTGATACTGGCCGTATGGGCGTTTGCGGACATCCCGTCATTCGAAGAACTGGAAAACCCTGAAAGCAAACTGGCCACGCAGGTCATAGCCGAAGACGGGGAAATCCTGACCACGTTCCATATCGAAAACCGTTCATACGTAAACTATGAAGACCTGTCCCCATACCTGATACAGGCCGCAATAGCCACTGAAGACGTAAGGTTCTATTCGCATTCCGGCATCGACTTCAGAAGTCTGGCACGCGTGCTGGTCAAGACTCTGATGATGAGCGACTCCAGCCAGGGAGGAGGCAGCACCATTACACAGCAGCTGGCCAAGACCCTTTATCCGAGAGAGGAAATCACGGGGAACTTCCCGGGAGCCAGGCATATAAAGATGGTATGGACCAAGCTGAAGGAGTGGATTACGGCAGTCAAGCTCGAAAGGAACTATACGAAAAACGAAATCCTGACGATGTATATGAACGCCATCTTCTTCGGCAGCAACGCATACGGCATCAAGACGGCGTCCCAGACATTCTTTTCGAAAAACCCGTCGGACCTGACAGCCGAGGAGAGCGCCATGCTGGTCGGAATGGTGAACAAGCCGACGAGATACAACCCGGTACTCAATCCGGACAAGGCCCTCGGGCGAAGGAATTTCGTGCTCAGACAGATGTCGAAGGCCGGCTATCTTTCCGAAGCCGCCGCCGACTCCATAAGCGACATCCCCATAACGCTCGCCTATCAGGTTCAGGACCACAATGCCGGACTCGCCCCGTATTTCAGGGATATGCTGCGCAGGACAATGAATGCGAAACAGCCTAAACGGTCATCCTACAGCATCTACGAAGACTACAGGACTGATTCCCTGCTCTGGGCGGACGATGACCTCTACGGCTGGCTGAACAAGAACAAAAAGGCTGACGGGACGTCCTACAGTCTCGACAGGGACGGTCTGAGAATATATACCACCATAAACTACAGGATGCAGCAGTATGCCGAAGAAGCCGTGGCCGAACATCTCGGGCAGGACCTGCAGAACAGTTTCTGGAGGGACCTCCGCTGGAAAAAGAACAAGCCGTTTTCCGACGAAGTGGACGAGGCGACCATCGACAGGCTTATGACCCAGGCCAGAAGATGGAGCGACAGATACCGCATAATGAAGGCACGCGGGGCTTCCGAGCAGGAAATCTCCGAAAGTTTCAGGGAAAAGACCAAGATGCGGGTCTTCTCGTGGAAAGGCAAGGGCTACATCGATACGCTGATGACTCCCGACGACTCCATCAGATATTACAAGTCGCATCTGCGGGCGGGCTTTATGGCGATAGAACCCGAGACCGGCCACGTAAAGGCGTATGTCGGAGGTCCCGACTACCGCTATTTCAAGTATGACAATGTCCGCCAGGGGAAAAGGCAGGTCGGCTCGACCATAAAGCCGTTCCTGTATACTCTGGCGATGCAGGAAGGCATGTCGCCTTGCGACCGGGTGGTGAACGTGCCGCAGACATTCATCGTGGGCGAAGATACGTGGACACCGAAAAGTACGGACAGGGACGAATGGATAGGACAGACCGTCACGCTGAAATGGGGGCTTACGAAGAGCAGCAACAACATTTCCGCCTACCTTATGAAGCAGTTCGGGCCGCACGCCATGGCCGAAATGATGCGGAAGATGGGCATCGGAAGCCATATAGACGAAGTTCCGTCACTCTGCGTGGGCCCGGCGGACCTGTCACTGTACGAAATGGTAGCCGCATACAACACTTTCCCTTCGCGCGGAGTATATGTCGAACCGCTTTTCGTCACGAGGATAGAAGACAATATGGGCAACCTTCTGTCCGAATTCAACAACAGCAAGCGTGAAGCCATCAGTGAACAGACGGCCTACCTTATGGCCAACCTGATGCAGGGAGTGGTCACCGGAGGAACGGCAGTCAGGCTCAGATACAAATACGGACTGACCGGAGAAATAGCGGGGAAGACCGGTACCACGAACGACCAGTCGGACGGATGGTTCATCGGCTATACTCCGGCCCTCACCGCCGGAATCTGGGTCGGAGCCGAGGACAGACAGGTGCATTTCGAATCACTGGCTTTGGGAGGAGGGTCAAACATGGCTCTCCCGATATGGGGCATATTTATGAACAAGGTGCTGAAAGACGGGACATTGGGCATCACGGGAGATGAACAGTTCATCGCTCCGGCCGGTATGACCCTCAATCTGGACTGCGACGGCAGCGATGCTGATGCCGTATCCGGAAACGACAGCGACGATTTTTTTGATTGATATGAGCAAATACAGGACTATTGCCGTCATTTATGGCAGCGACTCTTCGGAGAGTGAGATTTCCTGCCGCAGCGGAGAATTTACGGCTTCGCGCATTGACGGCACCGAATACGACGTTTACGAAATTTTCGCCCGTTTCGGGCAATGGACATTGGCGGCTTACCGCAGGAAGAATTCCGTCAGGAACATATTGCCCGAAGGGGAAAGACCGGCGATAGACAAGACCGACTTTTCCGTAACTGTCGGGGGAGAAAAGGTGAAATTCGATTTCGCCTACATAATGCAGCACGGGACTCCCGGCGAAAACGGCCTGATGCAGGGCTATCTGGAAATGCTCGGAATACCTTTCAGCAGCTGCAGTTCCTTCGTTTCGGCCATCACTTTCGACAAGTTCACCTGCAAGAACTATCTCCGGAACGTGGATTATGTCAAGTGCGCCGACGATGTTTTCATCAGACAGGGGGAAGTGACGCCGGACCTTTCCGAAAAAGTCATATCGAAACTCGGGCTTCCGCTTTTCGTCAAGCCTACAGACGGAGGTTCAAGTTTCGGGGTGGTCAAGGTAAAGGCCGCCGAAGATTTCGACGATGCGGTCAGGGAGGCCTTTTCCGAAGGGAAAATGATTCTGGCTGAAAAGTACATCAAGGGCCGGGAAATCACTGATGCCGTGTATTTCAACGGACATGAGTTCGTGGCGCTGCCGGTCATAGAAATCGTCACGGACCACGAATTTTTCGACTACGACGCCAAATACAACGGGTTCAGCGAGGAAATATGCCCCGCTCCCATTTCCGCGGAACTTACTGCCCGCGTTCAGGAAGCCTCGAAGAAAATATACCGCAGATTGGGATGCTCCGGCGTGGTCAGGGTGGATTACATACTTTCCGATGACGGGCTGTACTTCCTGGAAGTAAATACGATACCGGGAATGACCAGCGCCTCATTGGTGCCGAAGATGGTCAGGACGGCGGGACTCGACATGACGGATTTCCTGACGGAAATAATAGAAAACAGCCCTGCAGGTCATCCAGGGCAATGTCATCCTGAGCGGACAAAGTGAGTCTGAGGAACTTTCCGGATGAAAATAAAGGAAATCATCGCAGAAGCTGCGGCGGAACTGAAGCCTTTGTACGGGCCTCGTGAAACCGCGGCAATGATTCGGACACTGTGCGGCTCGGTACTTCATGTGCCGGGCTACATTCATATAAGCGAACCCGGATATGAGGTGGACAGTCAGGCGGCGGAGGAAATGCGGAGCTGCATAACAAGGCTGTGCAGGCACGAGCCCCTTCAATACATTCTCGGAAAGGCCGAATTCTACGGAAAGGAATACAATGTCACTCCGGCCGTCCTGATTCCGCGCCCGGAAACCGAACTCCTGTGCAGGATAGTCATAGAGGAAACCGCGGCCGCCGGATGTTCCTCACCGCGCATTCTGGATCTGTGTACCGGCTCCGGATGCATAGCCTGGACTTTGGCCGGCAATATTCCCGGCTCCGAAGTGACAGGTGCGGACATTTCGGACGAAGCCCTGTCCGTAGCCGCCTCGCAGAATGCAGGATCGAACCGGCCGGCTTTCATCCATGCGGATATACTTGGCGGAGAAGAGACCCTGACCCGCGCGCTCGGCACAGCACCCTTCGACATAATAGTCAGCAATCCGCCGTATGTGCGTCTGTCGGAGAAATCCGCGATGCATAAGAATGTACTTGACTACGAGCCGGATATCGCCCTTTTCGTGCCCGACTCAGACCCCCTGCTGTTCTACAGGGCCATAGCCCGTATCGCCTCCGGACACCTTGCTCCGAAGGGCTGTCTTGCAGTGGAAATAAACGAGGCTTTCGGACAGGAGACCGCACACCTGTTTCTCGATGCCGGGTTTCCGGAAGCGACTGTAAGACAGGACCTTTCAGGCCGCGACAGGTTCGTCGTGGCACACGGATAGTTTTCCTGCCCTCCGAAAATTCCCCTTCCCGTGCCGATACAGGCGTTTTTTCCGGAATTAAACGTTTAATCCTTGAATAAACGGATGGCAATTGCTCTCTTTGCGGAAAAAAGGAGGAGAAAAATCATGAAAAAGAATTTTCTGAAAAGCATTGCCGCCATATCGGCGGCAGGACTTCTCGCAGCGGGGTGCATCGACCCTATCCCGGGCAAGGAAGACGGTTCCGGACAGGAGAATACTGTCTATGGTCCGCCGCTGTCCGAGATTGCCGGACTTCTGGCCGAACTGCCGTTCGAAAAGGAACACATATCAGAGGTACACGATGCCGTCACTTCGTCTTCGTCCAACGGCTACGATGAAGAATACACCATGTCCAATCTCTTTTCGGTCCCCGGTGCAGGTGTCGGAGATGACCGTCTGGGGACAAAAGCCGCATCCGCATACGAAAATCCCCTTTCGGAACTTATCCGGGAACATCTGATGGGCAAAGCCGCCACGAAATCCTCCGTCGGGGAAGCATCCTTCGAAAACGAGAATGACGTAAACGACTATATAAACCTGCTTTCATCCTCGGACATACAGATTTACTGGCCTTTCTCGGAAAAATGGGCGGATACCGGAGAATATCCGATAATCACGTTCGACCCCGAGAACGAATCTTCCACGAATACCGGATACAGAATCAGAAAAGACAGAAACGGCCTGATTCAGGTCGAACAGGTAGTCGTGGATGAGAATATGGCCGAGGAATATCCCGTATGGGTCGTCAACAGGAATTCGGATGACGGATACCTTACCCTGGATATGATAAGACAGCTGTACCCGGACCAGGTGGGAGAAGGCGGAGACATCGTCATAAATCCTGCCGGGAAACCGATGGACATACTCGCCTCGAAGGCCTCGACCGGAGGAACGGTCAGGACACTCATCCTGAAAGACTTCATCATGCACAGGAACTACGATTCATGGTTTGCCGGAGCCTCCGAATTCTTCGTCAAGTGCGGGGCCGTGGAAAACTTCACCGCCTCCACGGAAGCGGAGCTGGAACTCTATTCTCCGAATATCACGGACTTTATGATCGTCGTGAAAAGAAACCAGGTGGGCATCGCCCAGCCTTTCAACGCCGTTCTGGTGTCGGACTGGACGGACCAGGTGGACAACTGCGCCTTTATGATTATAGAAGATGACGGCGGCAGACAGACATCCTGGGAATGCACCGCATTAGTCAGGATAGCATCCAAAAGCTACGGAATAGAAATAGACCTTCCATTCAGGACCCGCGATGACATCGTCTGGAGAGGCTCGCTGAGCAGCCGCTACCTGTTTGCGCACAGCAATGTTCAGGAGCGTTTCGGAGACGTTTCCATCACCTTCGAAATAGAGGAGTCCGGAGCCAGTACCGACATTTCGCAGGCCTTGCAGTCGAATTCGAGAGGGAAAAGCCTGCCGTTGTTCTCCAGGAACAGTCCGGACGGCCAGGAATCCTTATGATATTTCGGGCAATGCCTGTACTGGTACCTGATACAGTATTTAGTGCGCATCAGTTCCGCACCAGGCTTTCTCTGAAGTTCGTATGCCTGTTCTATGTCACCGGCGCCGAGGGATGAAAACAGATTCCGGGACAGGGTGTTGGCTACGTTTGCCCGGTAGCTGATTCTCTGTCCTTTCGGAAAGAATGAAGGGATGCCGTGACAGGCTGCGCCTTTAGGGATGTCTTCCGCATGCGAGGCTCCGTTTCCGTGAAGTCCGGACTTCACACAAGGAATATTGTCGAGTTCCCGAGCGATCCGCCGCCGGAAAGCGTTGACCGCGGAAACCGGGAGGAAAGGCAGGGAATCAGACTCTATGCTACGGACGGAAAAGGCATAATGCTCCGCGGACTTCGACAGCTGGGCCGCGAGAACCGCGTGCATCTTTTCCTGATTCAGGGCAGGCTCCGCCCCTTCCCCGAGAATTCCCGACCAGTTCCTCCCGTCTTCGCTCAGGGCCGATACTGCGAGAGCCGGACCGTCTCCCGCAGAGGAAATGGAAAGTTCTACCCCGATCTGCCTGCGAGGCAGTTCAGTTTCGAGCTTTCTTTCGAAAGCCTGATCGATATTACGGTAAAGACTGACACCTTCAGCCAGTTCCGGAACCGGTTTGCATCTGACTGTCATACCTTCGCAGACATCCGCACGGAAGCCGACCACTTTCTGCCTGTCCGTAACGAAACAGAAGCCGTCACCGTTGCCGAAACGGAGTCCCGGGCGGGCAGGGCGCAGCGTGAAAACGGACTTGTCCGGAGATATCTTCTCCACTATGCCGGCTTCCTCTCCCATCGACTTGGCGGCCCCGCCGCTGGCCCACCGGCCGCGTCTGCCGTCGAGAAAGAATTCCGTATAGCCCCTGTTGAATGTTTTGTCCGGCTCCGGGGAAAATCCGCCGCTGACTTCGCCGTACGAGGCCCTGCGATATCTGTCAGGATACTTTTCCACTATGGAATCGAGGGCCATGGAATATTCGCGGACGATATTCCTGACGTAGGAGATATTCTTGAGCCTGCCTTCTATCTTGAACGATGAAATGCCCGCATCAGCCAGGTCCTTAAGGCGGGACTTGAGATTGAAATCCTTGAGTGAAAGAAGAGGCTGATTCGAAACCAGTATATTTCCTTCGCTGTCTGTCAGATTATAAAGTGAACGGCAGGCCTGTATGCAGGCCCCGCGGTTCGCACTTCGCCGGGCTATGTTCTCGGAAATGTAGCACTGCCCGCTGTAGCAGACACACAGGGCGCCATGGACGAAAAATTCGAGTTCGCAGCCCACGGCAGCCCGGATTTCCCTTATCCGGTCCAAGGAAAGGCCGCGCTCCAGAATCAGCCTTTCGAAACCGAGACTTTCCAGAAAGCGGGCTTTCTCCGGAGTCCTGATGGCGCACTGCGTAGAGGCATGAAGCGGGATTTCAAGATTATCGGCACAGCCGGCCAGTCTTCGGGCCGGTCCCGTCAGACCGAGATCCTGAATGATGATGGCATCCGCCCCCGCGTCCTGCATTTCCTTCATCATACGCAAGGCCCGCGGCAACTCGTCATCGTAGACTATGGTATTCAGGGCGGCAAAGATGCGTACTCCGAATCTGTGGGCATAATCGCACAGCCTCCGGATATCGTCGACAGGATTCCCGGCAGCCTGCCGCGCCCCGAATTCAGGGCCGGCGATATACACGGCATCGGCACCGCAGTCTATGGCCGCGATGCCGATGTCAGCCGTTCTGGCCGGCGCCAGAAGTTCGAGTTCCTTCAAACCCGTTCAGTTTCTCAGTTGCACTTGAGTGCCGCAACCTGCTGCTTTGCAGTCTCTCCGTACTTTGGATCGGAAACGATTTTCTGATAGTATCCGCAAGCCTTGGAGTTGTCACCGCTCTGCTGGGCAAGCACTGCTATGGAATAGTAAATGTCGTTCACGTTGCGGGCGGTAGGAGCCATAGCCACGTATTTCTCGAAATAATTTATGGCATCGCCGCTCTTCTGAAGCTGGAGTGAAGCCTGGCCTGCCACCTGCATGGCGGTAGGATTCTCGGCATAATCGTTCGACTTGAGGGCATAATCTATGGCATCCTGATATTTCTTGGCCTTGAGAGAAGCGGCAGCGAGTTTGATATAGGTGGATGAAAGCTGCTTTACGGCATTTTTCTCCTGACCGTGTCTCATAGCCATCTTGTAGGCAGCCTCCGCCCCGGCCATGTCACCGGAAGATGCGAGAGCCATGCCGAGTCTGAGGGATGCCATGCCGTTGGTAGAATCTATGGCTACCGATTTTTTGAAACTCTCGGCGGCTGCCGCGAAATTCTTGGCGGACAGGAGGTCGATACCCTGCTGGAGATATACCTGCGGTATCATGTCCTCAGCCTCTATGGCCACTTCCTCGTTCGCGAATTCCTTGGCTATTTCCACTGCCTCCTGAAGGTCGGCCAGCGCAGCCTCGTAATTCTTGGCCTTGATCTGTTCCTTGGCTACCGAAAAGGCTATGGCCGGTATGTAGGTCTGGCAGTTGGCCACGATTTCCGCTCCTTCCTCGCCGCAGGCCTCTGCCATGGCCAGAGCCTCGCGGAAATACTGGAGGGCACCCTCGTTGTCGCCCATGTTCAAAGCCGTAGCTCCGTTGTTGTAAGTCTCGGTAGCTGCCGCCATATCCTGCGCAGAAACAGCCACAGCCGACATGATCATTGATGCTGCAATGAGAATTATTTTCTTCATATCGATATTGATTTAGTTCCTTTTAATTGTAAAAACGCACATCATTGCAAAAATAGAAAATTTTTATTTTACTTTTGCCTGATTTATCAGAAACTGCCTCGATTTTTTCGAAAATCGAAGCGGATTTCCAAAAACCGGCGAATCCGATGAGAAAAAACATACTGAAACTGCTCCTTTCGGTTTACGTGGCGGCCGCAGGCATTGCTGCGGAAGCAGCCTCAGCATTGAAGGCCGACCCGGCCGTATCTTCCGGAAAACTGGACTGCGGACTGTCGTACTATATAGTCACGAACAGTTCGGATATCGGGATGGCCGACTTCGCCGTGGTCAGGAAAACCGGAGGGACGGCTTCCGGGAAAACCTCCGACGAGACTGAAAGAGCGAGAAGGGACCTCGATTCCCTTCCGCATTTCCAGGGAAGGAAACCTCTCGACTACCTTTCCGCCAACGGGATTCTCTATCCCCGCGACGGCTACATTTCGGTCTGGAAGGATGCCGTTCTCTATCACTTCCGCGACGTACAGCTCGACAGGACGGACAGGATAGCCGACTCCACCCTGCTGATGCTCTTCGACATAGTGATGAAGAGTTCCGACAGGCCTGCGGCAGACGGCACACGGACGCCAGGCGTGGAAGACCAGGCGATAATCATAGCCGGCGACATCGACAGGGATGCCTTTCTGAAAAAGATGGACATGCTTTCGCTGATGATTCATCCGGGCAAAGAAAAAACTTCCGCTGCCGTGGATACCTCCGCCGCCGGGAAACCCGTCCGAAGCGAACCGTTTTCGCTCGGAGTCAGGACGGATTCCTCGGGCAGAGCCTGTGTCAGCGCAGTATTCTACGGACCGGAAATCCCTGAAAATATGCGCGGGTCGAGCGTATCGCTGATTGCCGCGACTTTCTGGAATGAATTCCGGACCATAGCCGAGATACGCACAGCCGGACTGCTCCGCAAGGAAAATATTCCTTATTCATCGATAAGGATGGTCCACACCCCGACCGCCGATTCAGGCGAAAAGGAAAAATATCTGATGAGCATATACGGGGAGCAGAAGGATACCGCGGCGATGTCCTCCGTCCTGCTTTCAGTCCTGAATGACATTAAAGACCATGGCCTGAGCCCCGAAGAATATTCATACGCGAAAGCCGTCACCTCCCGGGACCTGTATTCCAGAGCCTCGGCACGCTCGAAAGACAACGGCAGTTACGTAAAAAAATGCGTTTCGGCCTTCGTATACGGGGCAGACATCGTCTCCGCCAGGGACGAGGCCTCGTTTTTCCTCTCATCAGGACTCCCGGATTCCACCGGACGAGACTTCCTGAACGGATACATCTCCGCCCTTCTCCCCGATTTCCCGCAGGATACCGGCCGGAAGGAGGATACAGGCATCGGATTCCGGGACAGCGACACGCTTCTGCTGATCACGCCGTCCGAAAAGACGAAAGTCCGGAAGAGCACGACCGGGAAAAACTCCGGAGCCAGGATATGGCAGTTCGCCAACGGCATGCTCGTCGTGTACAAGAAAATGCCGACAGACGGCAATATTTTCTACTCTTGGGTCCTCAGGCACGGCATCTCGTCCGTCAGCGACCTGAAAGCCGGAGAGGGAGCCTTCTATTCCGACCTTCTGTTCAAGGGCAACATATGCGGCATCGAAGGTCCCGAATTCAGAAGGATGCTGGCGGCCGAAGGCATAACCATGAATGCCTCGGTAGAATTGAGCGATATGAAAATATCGGGTTCCGCCCCGTTCAACCGCATGACTCTGCTGATGAAATCGCTTCTTTCCGTCGCAGGCAATTACACTGCCGACGAGGAACTCGGAAGCTATTACCTCGACTGCGAACGGCTCCGTCTGACATCATTGCGCGGCGAATACCGTTCGCGGCTGGCCGTCATCGACAGCATAATATGCCCGGACTACCGTTATTCCCTGAACAAATCCCTTTCCGGACTGTATGAAGACCTTCCTGAACGGGCCGAAAGTTTTTTCAGAAGCTCGTTCGCACGAGCCGACGAGGGAGCTCTCGTCCTGGTCGGAGATATGGAGGAATACGATGTCAGAAAAATACTCGAAACCTATATCGGCGGGTTCAGGACCGGTCAGACGGCCGGAAGGAGACCTTCGGTAATGTATCAGCCTGCCTCTGGCTGGTCCACTTACGTATCGGACGGACCGGGGACATCCATAGATATCCGGCTTTCCGCCGGGATGACTATGAATCCGGTAAATTACATGGCCGCCCAGATCGCATCCATGGCTTTGAGAGACGCAGCGGCGTCTGCGCTGGCCAGTTCAGGAATGACCATAACCGCATCCGGAGACTTTACCGCCTTCCCTCATGAAAGGGTTTCGGTTTCAATCTCCGCCATGCCGGCCAGACTGTCCTCGCTTCCGGCATCCGTAAACGGGCCGGAATACCTCGGCTGCCTTTTCGACATACGGTCGGCCCTTTCCGGACTGGCTGGAAAAGGGCTGGACGAAACCGCTGCCGGAATCTACAGGGCACGTCTTCTCAACATCTACGAATCGCGCAAGGATGACCCGGAATTCTGGCTCAAGATGACTGCCGACAGGATAACGGACGGCAAGAATCTGGAAGCAAGATACGGGGAGACCATACCGGCGGTCACTGCCGCTGACATAAACAGGATGCTTGCGGCGCTGTACGGCGGCAGCAAGGTAGAATACATAATCAAACAGGACTGAAAAATGGAAAAGTTCCCGTCCATAATACAGATAGACGACTGTATAGTATCGGGCGAAATCCTTACTGAATATTTCGCCTGCGACTACGAAGTCTGCAAGGGGGCCTGCTGCGTGATAGGAGACAGCGGGGCTCCTCTCGAAGAATGCGAAAATGAGGCTCTGAAAGCCAATTATATGGAATACCGTCCGCTGATGGGAGAAAAGGGCCGCGCCATAGTGGAATCGGAAGGGTTTTCCGTCACAGACAGGGACGGAGACCTCGTGACTCCGCTCGTCCCGAAGACCGAAGAATGCGTTTACAGCGGTTTCGATGAAAGCGGGAACTGCTTCTGCACCGTGGAGCGGAGCTGGTTCTCCGGCAAGGGTTCTTTCCGCAAGCCGATTTCCTGCTGGCTGTATCCGATACGCGTCTCGGAACTCGGAAGCGGGCTGAAGGCTCTGAATCTGCACCGATGGGAAATATGCGAATGCGCTTTCAGAAAAGGAAAACAGGATAGAATCAGGGTCTACGAGTTTCTGAAAGAGCCGATAATCCGGTATTTCGGGGAGGATTTCTATTCCGAGCTCGAAGCCGCTGCCGCGGCAATGTCATCCTGAGCGAAGGGCATAGCGATACAAACACCGGCGGCAGGAAAGGCGGCGCGAGCACAGAATTACAATTTCCTTACGGAAATCAACAGTGCCCACGCCGCCTTTCCTGCCGCGGATTATATGCGGATTCTTATGCTGCGTCAGAATGTCACCCTGAGACCGATCTGGCAGCGCCAGCGGGACAATACATCGTCCAATGATGACGTCAGGTCGGCAGGCTCGCTGTAATCATATTCAGGAACCATATCGTCAGATCCTTCAGAAGCCGGATTCAAGGCAGTCACTGTCAACGGCTGGCGGAGCGGACGGCTGAAAGCTCTGTATACGCCCCACTCAGGATTGAACAGATTCCCGATATTCATGAAATCCACCACGAACTGGATCTTGCGACCGCCTTTCCTGTCATAGTAGAAGTCCTGAGCGATATGCAGGTCGAAATGGTTCTCGAACGGAGTGATGGCACCGTATCTCTCGGACCATTCTCCCCTGTGCTTGCTGAGATACTTGTCTCCCTTTATGAAATTTTCGAACAGTTCGGCATCCGCCGGATCTTGCCAATCCATCTGATTCACTTCGGAAGCGGTAGGTATGTACATAAGGGAATTGTAGTTGGCTCTGTCCTGGTTGAAATCCACACCGCCGTCAGCCAGAGCGTAAGAATATCTCCTGCCGCTGATACCGTTATAAGTCAATGAAACCGATGTCTGAAGCCGGCCTGCAGCATATTTAGGAGTAGTGTAAGATACCACGGCCATCACCTTGTGAGGACGGTCGAAAGACGAGAAAGAAAGTTCGGGATCATTCGAATTCACCGAATAGTTGTACTGCCAGCTGGACATAGCTGTAGATGAGAGACCGTCATTCGCGGAGTAGGAATGACCGAATGTATAGGATGCCATCAGGTCAAGACCGAATGCGAAGCTCTTTTCTATCTGAGCGCTCAGTGAATAAGAGAAGCCCTTGTTCGTATTCGCCAGCCCTACGACCGTAGTATAAGGACTGTCAGCGTCTACATAATCGTAGAGAGTGGCGGTCTTGCCCGGTACGTCAGGACCGACGGCATACACCACGTTGTCTCTTTCCGTCACTGCCAGATTCTTGAAGTAGACATTGTTGAAGCCCTTGGAATACAAGGCGTCGAAAGTGAATTTCCATCCATAGCCGAAATCCTGTTCATAGCCGAGGTTCAGACGGAAAGTCTGCGGATACTTGAAATTCTCGGATACGGTATTTATGGTATTAGAGCTGCCCGGAGTTATGAAACTCAGTTCCGGATTGTTTACTATATCCTCGTATGGATTGCTTGTGAACGGCAGCTGCGCCATTTCTTCGGATTTGTAGATTGACACCGATTTGTATTCCATTCCGGTGTTGTTGTATGCATTCTGTATCCAGACAAAAGGTACGCGTCCGGTGAAGATACCGGCACCTCCGCGAAGGAGCGATTTCTTCGCCTTGTCCATATACCAGCGGAAACCGATTCTCGGAGAAAAGAGAATTGAAGCCTTAGGAACAGTCCCTACATACTGGTCATTGAATTTCGCTATCGCGCTGGAGTTGAAGTCCGGATTTTCAGTCGGCTTGTTCAGCATGGTAGGGATATCCAGACGAAGACCGTAGGTCAGGGTAAAACGGGTATTCGGCTTCCACTCGTCCTGGGCATAGAAACCGAACTGTGCGGCACGCGGCGTGCCTCCCCAGATGCTCTCGCCACCGGTCACTGACGGGTCGGCGTAGTTGTAGGCATAGCCATATCCGTCATTCTCGAAATCATCGTTCAGGAAGCCGTTTACGGTATTGAAGCCATACGAGCCATACGCGGCCTGGATGAAGACATTGTAGAAGCGGAAGAATTCGTTGTGGGTACCGACGGTGATATTGTGATTGCCCTTGAAAATGGACACATTGTCGGCGATGGTATAGACATCGGACTGTATCTCGTTGGCACCGGAACTATAGTCCGTACCTATGTTTATCATCACCGGCTCTTGTCTTCCGATATAGACGTTGGCACCTTGATAAGGTATGGAACGTTTGTCCCTGACGAGGGTCGCTGTAGCACGGAATTCATTGGAAACAACATCCGAAATACGGGAGTTCAGTTCTGCCACGAGAGTGTGGGTCTGGTTCGACTGCCTGTATGAGGAATTGTTGAATACATACGTACCGGCTTCAGAGCCGTACTTGTCTGCATAACCGTCCAGAATCTGGTAGCGGAACATGAATTTGTGATTGTCCTTTATGTTCCAGTCCAGTCTTAGCATGGCATTTATGGACTGGTCTATGACCTGATGCTGTGAATAGGATTCTCCGGTATTCGAAACCCCGTAAGTTTCCTCATAATGTTCGATAATGGCATCGGCGATGGCTTTGTTGAAGACATTTCCCAAATTGACCTCATCGGGAGTTCCTGGATTCAGGATGACATCCTGAGTAAGCTGCAGCCCGTCGTACGAACCGTTGGCCGGAGTGTAGACATTCGGGGTGGAATTCCTGGTGTATTCCGCGCTGGCGAAAATGAAGAGTTTGTCCTTAATGATAGGAGCACCGATGGTAAAGCCGTAAACCTGGGAGGTCTGCTGCGCATACCTCGAACGCTTCTGACCCTCGGATATTTTGCCCGGAGTGACTCCTATGAAATCCTGATTGTTGAAATAGGTATAGGCTGAACCTGTAATGGTGTTAGTACCGGACTTTGTCACCGAGTTTATCGCACCGCCCGTGAAGCCGGACTGGCGCACGTCGAAAGGAGCCACGACCACCTGGATGGCTTCGAGAGCATCCAAAGAGATGGGAGTGACACCGGCCTGTGCTCCGTTGTAACCCTGGCTTGAAAGACCGAATGCGTCATTGGCCACGGCACCGTCCACCTGGAAACTGTTGTATCGGTTGTTCGTGCCGGCAAATGAGATTCCCCCTTCCATAGTCATGGATGCCTGAGGATTGTACTGCACGATATCGTAAACGCTTCTTTCGACAGTCGGGGTATTCTGGATCGCACCGAGAGTGAAGTTCGTACCCGCCCCGGTCTTGTGAGAGTCGAAAGCGCTTTCAGCCACGAGCACGACTGCATCCAGTTCGTTGGAAACCTTCATTTCCGCATCCAGTTCGTATGTCTCTCCCAGTGTAAGTGCCACGTCTTTATATTCGATATCAGCCATTCCGATATAAGATATTTCCACGCTGTAAGGTCCACCGGAACGCATACCGGTGATGACGTAACGGCCTTCTTCATTCGATACGGCCGAATACTGTGTGCCGGACGGAGTATGGACCGCAATGACTGCAGCTCCGACAAGGGGTTCCCCGTCCTCGTCAGCGACATAGCCGGTAAGGCCGGAAGTCGTGACCTGAGCGAATGCCGAAACGCCGGCGAACAAAGTCGCAAGCAGGACCAGCATTCCTTTAAATGCTTGTTTCATAATAGTTTGGTTGTTTAATAACAGTTTTACAAGCCGCGAATATAATACTTTTTATAATTTGTGACAGGGATTCTGTCCCGATTTTAACATATTTTTAATAAATCTACCGGATTACTTGCTTTGCTTTCTTTTTCTGTGTATGTTTGCAGCCGAAAAACGGAATGTGGAGAGATTTGGCTGCTTGCAACCACACAAAAAAATGCTAAAATGACTGAAACGCCGTTAAGGCGCGGTTTCAATCTTTAGATATGGTTTTGTGCTCCTCAGTTCCTTGAAGGAGCTTTTTTATTGTCTTAAAAAATACGTTGCTATGGCATATTTGTTTACATCAGAATCGGTGTCCGAAGGACATCCGGACAAGGTCTCGGATCAGATTTCCGATGCCATCCTCGACGAATTCCTCAGACAGGATCCGGAGGCCAAAGTCGCCTGCGAGACATTCTGCAGCACGGGGTTGGTCGTGGTAGGCGGTGAAGTCAGATCGGAAGACGCATACGTGGACATCCAGAACATTGCCCGGAGGGTAATAAACAGAATCGGGTACAACAAGGCCGAATATATGTTCGACGGAAATTCCTGCGGCGTCATTTCGGCCCTGCACGAACAGTCACAGGACATAAACAGGGGCGTGGTCACGGAAAACGCCGACGAGCAGGGAGCCGGAGACCAGGGAATGATGTTCGGCTACGCCTGCAGCGACACCGCCGAATACATGCCGCTGCCGCTGGCGCTCTCGCACAAGGCGCTGATGATACTGTCGCGTATCAGGAGGGAAACTCCGTCACGGATGCCTTACCTGCGCCCGGATTCGAAATCCCAGTTCACCATCGAATACGATGACCGGACGCACAAGCCGCTGAAAGTCCACACCATCGTCATTTCCACCCAGCACGACGAATTCGTGCCGACAGAGCTCGGCAATATAAGCTACAAGGATGCCTGCGACCAGTACGGGCAGAAACGCGTGGATGCCGCCATGCAGGCCAAAATCCGGAAAGACGTGCAGGAAATCCTGATTCCCGAACTTGTGGCGGAGCTTCCTGAAGAGACTGCCGCCCTTTTCCGCGACGGCTACATCCTGCATGTGAATCCTACCGGGAAATTCGTCATTGGCGGACCTCACGGAGATACGGGTCTGACCGGCAGGAAAATCATAGTGGATACCTACGGTGGCAAGGGTGCGCATGGAGGCGGGGCATTTTCCGGCAAAGACCCGTCGAAAGTGGATCGCTCGGCAGCATACGCGGCGAGATACATAGCCAAAAATATGGTAGCTGCGGGACTTGCGGATGAAATGTTGGTACAGATATCATACGCCATAGGAGTGGCAAAACCTGTCAGCATCTACGTGAATACTTACGGCACTGCCGCCAAGGACGCTTCCGGGAAACAGATCAGCGACTCCTGCATCGCGGAACGCATAAACGGGCTTTTCGACCTGCGTCCGGCGAAAATCATAGAGAAGTTCCAGCTCAAGAAACCGATATACGAGCCGACTGCAGCCTACGGTCACGTCGGACGGAAGCCATATAAAGACTTCGTGGAAATCCGCAGAGGCGGAGTGAAGACGCAGGAGTTCGTGCAGTTTTTCGGATGGGAGCTGCTTGATTCGGTGGATATGATCAAGAAGGCTTTCAATCTGTAGCGGAGCGTTCAGCAGATCCTTCGACTTCGGTCTGCGCCCTGCGCTCAGGATGACAAACAGTAAAAAACCATGAATATAGGGAGCATACAGTTTCGGGACAGGCCGCTGTTTCTGGCGCCTATGGAAGATGTGACCGACGCATCTTTCCGATTCGTATGCAAGGAATTCGGGGCAGACATGATGTATACCGAATTCGTTTCTTCCGACGGACTCATACGCGATGCCCGGAAATCCCTCGCCAAAATGCTCACCTATGACTACGAGGCGCCTGTCGGCATCCAGATCTACGGCAACATTCCCGAAGCCATGGTCGATGCGGCGAAAATGGCGGAAAAAGCCCCCGATATTGTCGGAGGCCACGGCGCCGACCTGATAGACATAAACTTCGGGTGCCCGGTCAACAAAATTGCCCGGCGCGGAGCCGGGTCGGGAATGATGAAAGAGCCCGACAAAATGGTGGAGATTACGAAAATGGTCGTGGACGCAGTCTCGTTGCCGGTAACGGTAAAAACCCGACTCGGCTGGGACGAAGACTCGAAAATCATCGTAGAACTCGCCGAAAGGCTTCAGGATGCGGGGATTCAGGCGCTGACCGTACATGGAAGGACCCGCAGCCAGATGTACAAGGGGGAGGCCGACTGGACCCTGATAGGCAAAATCAAGGAAAATCCGAGAATGCACATCCCGATTATTGGGAACGGGGATATAGACTCTCCCGAAAAGGCGAAGGAATATTTCGACCGCTACGGCGTGGACGGAATCATGATAGGACGGGCGACATACGGACACCCGTGGATTTTCCGGGAAATCAGACATTACCTCGATACCGGGGAACTGCTGCCGCAGATGAGCGTAACGGAGCGTGTTGCTTTGGCCAAACGGCATTTGGCGAAATCCATCGAAGTAAAGGGCGAAAAAGTCGGAGTCCTGGAAATGCGCCGGCATCTCTCGGCTTATTTCAAGGGGCTTCCGGATTTCAAGGAAACCAGACTGAAATTAGTGACCCTCAGCGATCCGGACGAACTGTACCGGACTCTCGACTATGTCGGCGAGCGCTGGGGATAACACCGGGCATCCGTGTCATCCCGGGCGAAATGAGGGAACTTAACACAAAACACTATGATAGACAACGTATTACTTTTCCCGTATTACCTGACGCTGAAAATCAGGCACTTTCTGTATGACCGCGGCATCAGGAAAAGCACCGGGGCCGATGTTCCCGCCGTCTGCATCGGCAACATAACAGTCGGAGGCACAGGGAAAACCCCGCATACCGAAATGGTCGTCCGGACCCTGCTCTCCCTGCCCGGCTTCGAAGGGAAACATATTGCCGTCCTGTCAAGAGGCTATAAAAGGAAAAGCAAAGGTTTCCAGCAGGTTATGACTGACAGCACTGCCGATTTCGCCGGAGACGAGCCTCTGCAGATAAAATGCAAGTTCCCGTCCGTAACCGTGGCCGTAGACGCGAAACGAGTGGAAGGGTGCGACTTTCTCTGCCATCCGGGAAAACTCGCCGCTTCGAAAAAGGGGAAAAAATGTCTCGACAGGGATTTTCCCGCCGCGGACATCATCGTCCTCGACGACGCCTTCCAGCACAGGGCTCTGAAACCGGATCTTTCCATCCTGCTCATAGACTTCCACAGACCCGTGGCCGATGACCATCTGATGCCGCTCGGACGGCTTCGGGACCTGAAGGAACGCACCTCGGCGGCGGATGTCATCATCATCACCAAGTGTCCTTCCTTTATGGATGAAAACGAAAAGGACCAATGGCTGGATTCTCTCGGCATCCGCGATTTCGACTACAGGACAAGACAGGGCAGGAATTCCCGGAGCGGGAAAACCCAGACTGTTCTGTTCTCCACCATCCGGTACGGCGATGCCATGCCGGTCTTCGAAGATGCCGACCCGAGATACGTCTATGCCAAGAGGGCTGTCCTGTTCTCGGGAATCGCGAATGACATGCCGCTGAGATCATATCTGGCAGGCAGATACTCGATTGCCGGGCATCTGCAGTTCGGGGACCATCACAGGTTCACGACGGGAGACCTCAGAAGCATCGGGGCGGAAGCCGGGAAAGAGCCAACGGCCATGCTCGCCACTACCGAAAAGGACAGCCAGAGGCTGAAGGGTATGAAAAAAGTACCTGAAGCACTCAGAAAAAGAATGTTTCAGATACCGATAGAAGCCGTTTTCCTGACAGAGGAAGAAAAGTCCGTCTTCCAGGATATTATTGCGAATCTGCAGAACTGTCGTTGAGAATCTCGTTCTGGACCTGTACGGAAGCCTCGTGGATGGCGTTGAAAACCGTAGAGAGGAATTTTTCCGACAGTCCCTGTTCCCGGCCGCGCTCCAGCACTTTCTCCAGAAGGGAATCCCAACGTCCGGTCTGGATGATGGCGATATTGTTGTGTTTCTTGTACTCCCCTATCTGACGGCTGATATTCATTCTCGAAGCCAGGAGATACAGAAGGCTTTCGTCCAGGACATCGATTTTGGCCCTCAGTTGATGGATGTTTTCCCTGTATTCCGGACTGTCGGAATCGGATTCCCTGACTGTCAGTTTTTGCATCATCTCGTCCAGTTCCTTAGGCGTAAGCTGCTGTTTGGCATCGCTCAGGGCACAGGTCGGATCGCAGTGCGACTCTATCATCAGTCCGTCGAGCCCCAGATCCAACGATGTCTGGGAAATCTCCTGAAGATACTGTTTCGCCCCTCCCATATGGCTCGGGTCGCAGAAGAAGGGCATTTCAGGATAGCGGGTCCTCAACTCTATGGCTATCTGCCAGTCCGGCCTGTTCCTGTACGGAATCTTCTCGGAAGTGGAAAAGCCCCTGTGAATCACGCCCAATTTCCTGACGCCTGCCTGGTTCAGCCTTTCAAGCGCCCCTATCCAGAGGTCTATGTCAGGGTTGACAGGGTTTTTCACGAGTACCGGTATATCGGTATCTTTCAGGGCGTCAGCTATTTCCTGGACCAGGAAAGGATTGGCAGTCGTCCTTGCTCCTATCCAAACCATATCCACACCGAATTTCATACAGTCGAAAATGTGCTTTTCGCTGGCCACTTCGGTACAGATTTTCATTCCGAGTTCGTTTTTCACCCTCTGCATCCATTTCAAGCCCGGAGTACCCACGCCTTCGAAAGTATTCGGATGGGTGCGAGGTTTCCATATCCCGGCGCGGAACACGCATACGCCCATAGCTTTCAGTCCGCGGGCCGTCTCCATAATCTGGATTTCGGATTCGGCGCTGCAAGGCCCTGCTATCAGCAGCGGCCGCTTGTCGTTGAAAAGATTGAACAGATTCCAGTCTTTCAGAGGCAGAATGTCTAATTTCTTGTCCATAATTCAGTTCGTTTTATATTATCATTTACCTTATTATCCTTTTTATCCTGTTTGCATCTTCGATAAGGGAGCGGATCCCGGACTCATCGAACTCGTCTATGGCCCGCCTGAAAGCATTGACCTTATCCAGATAGGTATCGATGACTTTCAGCAGATTTTCACGGTTCTGCGAAAAGATCGGAACCCACATATCGGCGTTGCTCTTCGCAAGTCTGACCGTAGAGGAAAAACCTCCGGAAGCCAGGTCGAAGATATGCTTCTCGTTCTTCTCCTTGTCCAGGACGGTAAGGGCCAGGGCGAATGACGTGATATGGGATATGTGGGACACGTATGCGGTATGCACGTCGTGACTCGCCGCATTCATATATATGGGCCTCATATTCAGGCAGTCGTACATTTTCTCCACGAGATGCACCGATGCTGGCGAGGATTCTTCCTGATTGCAGATTATGCAGGCGCGGCCGTCGAAAAGTCCGGGCATGGCCGCCCATGGTCCGGAATATTCGGTTCCCGCCATAGGGTGCGTAGCCACATAGTGGGTCCGCATCGGATGATAATGAACGGTTTTAGCCAGCTGCTCCTTCGTCGAACATACGTCGATAACCGTCTTACGGCACACTCCGGCCCTGCCCTCCTCTTCCCTGAACATATCCAGGACCTCCGGCAATATCCTTACCGCGGCCCCCACCGGAACGGCTACGATTATCAGGTCGCAATCCCGCACACACTCCTCCAGACCCGTTACCCGGTCCACAAGCCCTATCTTCAGCGCTGCCGCAGCATTCACGCTGTCCGCCTCCACCCCGGTTATCTCCGACGCAAACCCTTTCCGTTTCAGATCTATGGCCATCGAACCTCCGATAAGGCCCAGTCCCACTATTCCCGTTTTCATCGTACAATCATTTTATCCATTTGATACATAAAGCTTACGCCAACGCCATTATCTTTTCCGCAGAGCGTTCCAACACCTCCGGCTTCGCGCAGAGCGAAATCCTGATATAGTCGCGCCCGTTTTTCCCGAATATAAACCCTGGAGTAATGAAAACTCCAGCTCCGTACAGAATCCGGTCGGAAACCTGCTCGCCGCGCGAACTCCCGGCTCCATCCTCCGGACTCAGGAACCTGCAGTCTTCCGGAATCTTTCCCCAAAGGAACATACCGCTGCTGTCATGGTCGTACCGCGCCCCTATTATGTCGAAAATCCTGCCTGCCAGTGCCCTGCGCCTCCTGTATCCGGCATTCAAAGCCTCAAACCATTCCGGACCCTGCGACAAAGCCTCTACGGCCGCTTCCTGAAGAGGCCTGAACATACCTGAATCCATCTGGCTCTTCACTTTCAGTATCATAGATATGACTTCGGCACCGGCGGCCACCATTCCTATACGCCAGCCTGACATATTGTGGGCCTTGCTCAGGGAATTCAGTTCGAGGCAGACATCCATTGCGCCGGGCACGGCGAGGATGGAAAGGGGATGGTCGTTAAGTATGAAACTGTACGGATTGTCGTTGCAGATCATGATGCCGTGCCGGCGTCCGAAATCCACCAGTCTGGCATACAGTTCCATCGTAGCCGGCGCACCCGTAGGCATGTTCGGATAGTTGGTCCACATGATTTTCACCCCGTCCAGGTCCATCTTCTCCAGCGCCTCGAAATCAGGCTGCCAGCCCTGCTCCGGTTTCAGGTCGTAAGGGACGAGTTCAGCCCCTGTCAACGCCGTGGCCGAAGCATAGGTAGGATAGCCGGGATCGGGCACGAGGACCTTGTCCCCCTCGTCTATAAAGGCCAATGAAATCAGCAGGATTCCCTCTTTGGAACCGACCAGGGGCTGGATTTCGCACGAAGGGTCGAGTTTCACCCCGTAATATCGCGAATACCAGTCCGCGAATGCCTGTCTGAGCTGAGGAATGCCGGCATAGCTCTGGTAGGCATGATTCCCGGGCCGGGAAGCGGATTCCCTGAGCGCTTCTATCGCAGCGGCAGGAGGCATCCCGTCAGGCGCCCCTATCCCGAGATTGATTATACGTTCCCCGCCGCAAGCCGTCCTTTCCGCATTCATGCGGTCAATTTCCTTCAGTTTGCGTGAAAAGTAATATTCCTGAACGGATTCCGTTCTCTTTGCAGGTTTGATTATCATAATCGTCCGTGTTTTAAAGGGCTGCCTCATATTCGCCGAGGATATTCAGATCCTCCATCAGCGGCCTTACCGCTGAAATCGCCTGGCTGTAACGAAGATAGTTGTCGAATTTGATATCAGCATAGAAGAAATACTGCCAGGTCCTTCCCGGAATGGGCAGGGACTGGATTCTCGTCAGATTCATGTCATAGAACGACAGTATGGTCAGCACCTGGGCCAAAGAACCGGCCTTGTGAGGAAGAGTAAAGCACATAGACACCTTGTTCACCCTGTCTTTCGGGACCGTGATGCCGTCATCCAGAATCAGGAAGCGGGTGAAATTCTGCTTGTATGTCTCGATGCCTTCCTTCAACACCTCGAGTCCGTACCTGTCGGCTGCGAGAAGCGATGCCACCGCACCCACGCCCATAAGTTTCTGACCGGCCACATCGGCTGCGCTCTTGGCGGTATCCTCCGATTCGACAAGCCTGATCCACGGGTATGACTGGAAAAACTGGCGTGTCTGGTTTATGGCCATATAATGCGTCCTCACTTCCTTTATATCCTCTATTTTCTGTCCCGGCAGGGCCATCAGATTCTGCTGGATGCGGAGGAACACTTCGCCCTTGATCTTCACGTTGTATTTTCTCAGAAGTTCGAAATTCGGCAGGAGTCCGCCGGAAACGGTGTTTTCTATCGCCATGACCAATGCGTCCGACTTGCCTGCATCGAGAGACCGGTACAAGTCGTCGAAGGTGGCGCATTCCACTATGGACGGCCGGCTTCCGTCGAACTTTTCATAGAATGTCAGCGCCGCCTGCTCGTGGAAACAGCCGGAATAACCCTGTATGGCTATGCGTCTGGGGAGATTTTCTGTCTGGTTCATTTTATCTTCGTCATACAAAAAAATCGGGGCTGACCGGTTCCGGACAGCCCCAACATTTAAATACCTTTAATATAATATACACAATGCGTCGCCCGGCTATTACCTTTTATGGAAATAGAAGTAAAAATAACCGTATGCGCTAAATCGTGTGTACATGTTTTCCGTGTCGTTGATGACAAATATAGCAAATAATTTTCAAAATCCGATGGATTCCGGCTGAAAAATCAGACAATCCGCGGAATCAGACAGTCATGATTTCCTTCTCCTTGGAGGAAACTATATCGTCGATTCTCTTTACCGCGCTGTCCGTATCCTTCTGGACGTTCTGTTCGAAATCCTTCTCCATATCTTCGGGAAGTCCGTCTTTCTGGGCCTTTTTCAGGGACTCGATGGCATCGCGGCGGGCATTCCTGACCACTACCTTGGAATTTTCCCCGGCTGCCTTCACCTTCTTTATCAGTTCCTTTCTTCTGTCCTCTGTAAGAGGCGGAACCGAGCATCTGATGCTTTCGCCGTTGTTCTGCGGAGTCAGACCGATATTCGCATCCATGATGGCTTTCTCGATAACCGGAATCATCTTCTTTTCCCAAGGCTGGATAACCAAAGTCCTGGCATCCGGAGCAGTAACGGAAGCCACCTGTGGAACAGGTGTAGGAGTTCCGTAATAGTCCACCAAGACATTATTGAATATCAAGGGATTGGCCTTGCCTACCCTGTATGTCTTGACATCTTCTTCAAGGAATTTTACCGCATCCTCCATTTTGGTTTTGGCTGCAGCTGCGATTTCTTTTGCTTTGTCTACCATAATATCTGATGTTTGTATTTTCTGTATTCGTTCAGTCCGTCATGACCGGGAGGGATTCAGACATGGACGACGGTTCCCACCCGTTCGCCCCTGAGAAGTCCGGTCAGATTCCCTTTACGGTTCATATCGAAGACGATTATCGGCATATTCCCTTCGCGGCAGAGCGCAAAGGCTGTCTGGTCCATCACCTTCAGATGATCCTCCAAAGCCTTGTCGAAAGTCAGTTCGTCATATTTGACTGCCGTCGGATCCTTCTCCGGGTCAGCCGTATATACGCCGTCCACCCTCGTGCCTTTCAGCAATGCGTCGGCGCCGATCTCCAGGGCCCGCAATGCAGCCCCCGAATCAGTCGTGAAAAACGGATTGCCCGTACCTCCCGCTATCAGGGATACGCCGCCCTTTTCCATAAACGCCACGGCATCGTCCCTCATATAATAACGCGCCACCGGCATCATCGGCGTAGCCGTAAAGACTTCGGCTTCCACACCTGCCGAGCGGAGAGCCATCGCCAGCCCCATCGAGTTTATGACCGTCGCGAGCATACCCATCTTGTCGCCGTTGACCCTGTCGAAACCTTTGCCGACCCCGGAAAGTCCTCTGAAGATATTTCCTCCGCCTATGACAACGGCGACCTGAAGGCCTTCCTTCACGGCTTCCGAAATTTCCTGCGCGTATGCAGCCAGCATTTCCTCGCTTATGCCTTTCCCTGACGGCCCTCCGAGACTTTCTCCGCTGAGTTTGAGCAAAACTCTCCGATACATAATATTCAAATTTTACGCAAACAAAAATATCATTTTATTATGAAACTTGCAAGAAAGAATATATCTTTGCACGAGCGATAACAAACAGCAATACTTGGATTACTGATATGGCAAACATTTTTACATCATCTATCGGAAAGAAGCTCATAATGAGTGTAACCGGACTGTTCCTCATTATTTTCCTCCTGTTGCATCTCACTATCAATTCATTCTCCATCATAGATTCCGTTACCGGACATTTCGGTTCGGCAGACGGGCTGTTCGCCAAGGGATGTGAATTCATGTCCCTCCCTATCGTGACCGTTATGGTGCCGGTGCTTGCACTCGGATTCATCATTCATATAATATACGCCATCATTCTTACCCTGCACAATATCAATACCCGCGGAGGCTATTTCCGCTATGCCGTCGGAAGCAAGGCCAAGGCGGATTCCTGGGCTTCCAAAAATATGATAGTGCTGGGCATCATCGTTCTCGGATTCATAGTATTCCACCTCACCCATTTCTGGGATGAAATGCAGCTGAAGGAATTCATGGGTCAGGAAGCCACTGATCCTTACGTTCTCCTTACGACCACTTTCGGACGATGGTGGGTGCTGGTGCTGTACATCATCTGGTTCGGTGCATTGTGGTTTCACCTTACCCACGGTTTCTGGAGCGCATTCCAGACCATCGGTTGGAACAACAAAATCTGGCTGAAACGACTTAAAGTCATCGCATACGTATTTGCGACCCTGATATTCCTCGGATTTACCGCCACTGCGATAAACGCCTATATCATGGCATAGGGAATATCCCGAAGACTTCAAGGAGGACAGCCGGAAACGACTGCCCTCCTTTTTTATTATTCCTTCTTACGACTACAAATCTCATTAAAACAAACTTACAATGAAACAGAAACGTTATTTCCTGAATGAGGCGGATCTGCCGAAACAATGGTACAACATCCAGGCAGACATGGTGAACAAGCCTATGCCGCTTCTGAACCCGGGCACGAAACAGCCTCTGACGCCTGAAGATCTCTATCCCCTGTTTGCAAAGGAACTCAGCAGACAAGAGCTCAACCAGACCGACAGATGGATCGACATCCCCGACAAGGTACGTGAAATGTACGCTTACTACCGGTCCACTCCCCTGGTACGTGCCTACGGACTGGAAGAAGCCTTGGGAACGCCTGCCCATATATACTTCAAGAACGAAAGTGTCAGCCCTGTCGGCTCGCACAAACTGAACTCGGCTCTGGCACAGGCATATTACTGCAAGGAGGAGGGCGTGACGAATGTCACTACGGAAACCGGTGCCGGACAGTGGGGCGCAGCCCTTTCCTACGCCGCCAAACTTTTCGGACTGGAAGCGGCTGTCTATCAGGTGAAAATCAGTTATGAACAGAAGCCTTACAGGCGGAGCATAATGCAGGTGTTCGGAGCGCAGGTCATCCCGTCGCCGTCCATGACGACCCGTGCAGGCAAAGACATCCTCACAAAAGACCCGAATCATCAGGGTTCTCTCGGAACGGCGATTTCAGAAGCCGTGGAACTGGCCCGGATGACACCGAACTGCAAGTACACCCTCGGTTCCGTACTCAGCCACGTGGCGCTGCACCAGACAGTCATAGGGCTCGAAGCCGAGAAACAGATGGAGATGGCCGGGGAATATCCGGATATGGTCATCGCCTGCTTCGGCGGAGGTTCGAACTTCGGCGGCATCGCGTTCCCGTTCCTCAGGCACAACATACTGGAAGGCAAAAAGACACGGTTCATCGCAGCCGAACCTGCTTCGTGTCCGAAACTTACCAAAGGCAAGTTCGAATACGATTTCGGCGACGAGACCGGTTATACGCCGCTGCTCCCGATGTTCACTCTCGGGCATAAATTCAAGCCGGCGAACATTCATGCCGGCGGCCTGAGATATCACGGGGCAGGCGTCATCGTGTCCCAGCTGCTTAAGGACGGGCTTATGGAAGCCGTGGACATCCAGCAGCTCGAATCCTTCAAGGCAGGCTGCCTGTTCGCCAAGGCGGAAGGCATCATTCCTGCTCCGGAATCCTGCCATGCCATAGCCGCGACGATAAACGAGGCTCTGAAATGCAGGGAAAGCGGAGAGAGCAAGGTTATCCTGTTCAATCTTTCAGGGCACGGATTGGTGGATATGGCTTCCTACGACCAGTATCTGGCCGGGAATCTCGTAGACTACGCCCTGTCGGACGAGGAAATCGCCAGGAATCTCTCCGAATAACGGACAGTTCAAATCGGCAGGGTCTTCGAGCGGAGCCAGGCTGCGGTCTCTTCATCGAGCCGCGGAGACAGCCGCTCATAGACATTCCTGTTGTAGGCATTCAGCCACGCTATTTCATCTGCGGTCATCAGATCCCTGACGACCGCAGATGTGTCTATATGGCACAGGGTGAGGGTTTCGAAATGGAGCCATTCCCCGAACTCATTGGAGAGGAAACTCCTGCACAGAAGAATATTTTCGTGCCTTATCCCGTGCATGCCTTCCCTGTAAATCCCGGGTTCGTCGGAAGTAATCATACCGGGAAGGAGCGGTTGGGGATTGAAATTCTGGCGGATGTCCTGCGGTCCTTCATGTACGCCGAGATAAAAGCCGAGCCCATGACCTGTTCCATGTCCGAAATTGCGGACATTGCGCCAGAGCGGTGCTCTGGCGAGAACATCCAGCTGGCAGCCTGCCGTACCTTTCGGGAAAACGGCTGAGGAAAGGGCTATCATTCCCTTCAGGACAAGCGTATAGTCTTCACGCTCGAGCGGAGTGCATTCCCCCATCGGAACCGTCCTCGTGATGTCAGTGGTCCCGAACAGGTACTGCCCTCCCGAATCGGTCAGATAAAGTCCACGAGGGCAGATAACGGCGGACCCCGTTTCAGGGGTAGAATAATGAGGCAGGGCCGCATTCGGACCGTATGCCGAGATGTTTGCAAAACTGTTGCCCCTGTAGCCGGGAATCGCTGCCCTGAGCGAAGTCAGTTTCAGCGACGCTTCCCATTCGGTGACGGGCCGGCCGGTCCCGACGGTATTTTCCAGCCAGAAAAGGAACTTTTCCACAGCTATGCCGTCTTCAAGGAAAGCCTCGCGCATCCCGTCGATTTCCATCGCGTTCTTCACCGCCTTCCACAGCTGTACGGGAGAATTCCCTGTCAAGACCTTTTCTTCCGGCAGAAGCGAAGTAATTTCGTTGTAAAGGGTGAGGTTCAGAGAGGCCGGATCGAGAAAAACAGCCGGATCTTCCGCGTCCTGCATTTCGGAAAGCATATCCATTATGTCCTGATACGGCCGTATCGAAACACCGTCAGCCTCAAGTTCCCTGAAACTGTCCGCCGTATCGGGGTCCGGCTCGTCTTCGTCCTTTCTCACGAACCAGACTGCATCCGACTGGGAGACGAAAAGGTATGAAATCGAGTACGGATTATACTCTATGTCTTCCCCGCGGATATTAAGAAGCCAGGCTATCTCGTCCAGCGCCGGTATCAGCATGCTGTCGCACCCTTTGAGAAGCAGGAATTTCCGCAATTCCGTCAGTTTTTCATAACGTGATTTGCCGACTGTCTCTTCAGAAAGCGTCATAACCGGTGTCGC
Source organism: uncultured Bacteroidales bacterium (assembly GCA_944325765.1). GTDB lineage: Bacteria > Bacteroidota > Bacteroidia > Bacteroidales > UBA932 > Cryptobacteroides. The sequence continues at coordinate 13,698 of CALVBH010000063.1, read as the reverse complement.
AGGCACGGCGGGCCTGTCTGTCCAGACAGCCGAAAGCAAATCGGGGACATCCACGATTCTGCAGTCTGTCCCGGCCTCCTGCGCAGCCCTCTCTATGGCATCTGCCATATCTTTCGTGAAACACAGTCCGTCCACTGCTATGGTCCGCACCCTTCCGGCAAGCCAGTGAGGTATGTCCACGGCATCCGGCACGCGCGTCCTGTGCAGTTCCACGGAAGTGCCCGAGAGCTGTCGGGCAGCCTGAATAAAATACCGGGAATCAGTCCACAGTCCGGCGTGATCCTGCGTTATCACCATGTCCCCTGCTTCTCCCGTAAAGCCGGAAAGCCAGGCTACCTGCTGCCAGCGCGGTGCCGGATACTCGCTCGCGTGGGGGTCTGAGCCGGTGATTATCACGGCATCCCAGCCGTTGTCCGACATCAGGGGCCTCAGACGGCCAAGCCTTTCTGAATACTCGTTCATAGTCTTATGTTCAATTTTCCTGTCATCTCTCAGCGGACCAATTCCGGGATTATGGCATCGGAGATGAAGAATCTGTCTTCCGGAATCCGGATTCTTCCTCCACGTATCCGTTTCAAATCTTCGGACGCCAGCATCCTGTCGATTCCGTCAGGATTTCCGAGCCGTCTGAGTTCAGTCTCCGGCATCCCCGTATCCGTTCTGAGAGACAGCATGATTTTCTCCATCGCCATCTGTTCCTCCGTCAGGACCTCACTCTCCCGGATATCCTTGGCGCCGCCTGCGGAATAAGCCGCGATATATTCCTGCAGGGAAGGTTTCGCCCAGCTTCTGACACGGCTCTCCCCCGACATGCTCAGTGAATGTGCTCCGGGTCCCAGTCCCACATACGGTTTTCCGGACCAGTACGCCGAATTATGGACAGCCTCACGTCCAGGCAGGGCAAAATTCGATACTTCATAATGATGATAACCCGCAGCCCCGAGAGCCCGGCACAGGATCTCATACTGATGCGCACATACCTCATCCGAAGCCTCGCGATATTTGCCTTTCCATATCAGTTTCTCGAGCGCGGAACCGTCCTCCACGGAAAGCTGATACGCGGATATATGCTCCGGAGGTCCCCCGGGCAGATTCAGAACCTGCCATATCGTGGCATTCCACATCTTCTCATCCATGAAGGAAAGGCCGAAAATCAGATCGACGCCCAGATTCTCCACGCCTGCCGACCGAAGTATCCTGCACGCCTCCAATGCTGTCGCCGCATCATGTCTGCGGTTCATCCATTTCAGGACCCCGTCGTCGAAAGACTGCACTCCCATGCTTACCCGGTCCACCCCGATCCGCCTCAGGTCTTCAACGTATTTTTTCCCGCCTGCGGCAATGTCTTCAGGATTCACCTCAACGGTAAATTCCTCCAGCCCGTTCCATCGGAATTCTTCCGACAATGTCCGTACAATCCTTTCGAGCAGAGAAAAAGGCAGCACCGAAGGGGTGCCGCCTCCTATGTACAACGTATCCGGTCCGCCTGGACATTCCGCCTTTCTGTCAGCCGCCTCGCGGCATACCGCATCCGCAAAAGCGGATACCGTTTCCGGATTGCGGATATTCCGGCAGGCTGCGCCGCCGGGCAGAAGCTCCGAATAGAATCCGCAGTAGGTACAGAACGAGCGGCAGAACGGGATATGAAGATAGACCAAGGCCTTAAACGTTATCTCAACATAAGTTCGGCGGAGCCGAGGAGATTGTTTTCGGTATAGGCCTCCACCGTATAGATACCCTTGACGAAATCGGATATCCCGTTCAGATAAATGCTCAGTTCGACTTCCTTCCCCTGATAGTCGACTTCGCGGGAAGCCGAACAGATAAGCGGTTCGCCTTCATATTCGAAAGTACGCTGGTCATCGCCGGTAAGAAGAATGCCGTCAGGACCCTTGACCCGGATATACACGCGTACAGGACCTTTCGGCGCCAGATCGTTTTCCACAAGGCTCAATGTAGTCATCAGCCTTACTACACGACTGCTCCTGTCCGTAATCTTGTCGGAACCGTTGTATGCGTCCATCCTTATGGCCCTTCCCTTGAGCACGGAACCTGCTGCCACCTGTCCGGAAAGGCTTTCCACGGCCTTGCTCAGTTCTTCCGACTGGCGGCGGGTCTCCGCAGCTTCCCTGCGTGCAGCCGCAGCATCGGCGGTGAGCTTGTGGTTCAGGGTGTTGAGCGAATCTATCTGGACGATATAGTTTCGCATGATGCTTCTCAGGGTACCGAGTTCCCGTTCATACTGGCGGATCATGGCCCTGTTCGTGGCTTCAGTCTTCTTTATCCTTTCTATCAGCTGCGACACCTCCTCGCGGGAAGAGTCCAGCTGGGCGTTTATACGGTCATTGTCGGAAGACAATGTGGCATAGTCGTTCTGCAATGTTATCATCTGCTGTGTGAGCGCATCCTTCTCGACGTTCAATTCCCTGACCAGAGAACTTTTCTGATACCAAACGTAAGCCAGCACGAGCGCAAGCACCACCGCCACGGCTATCATCACGTTCATCGTCTTTTTCAGCGCAATCTCTTTCTGATTCCGAGTTGAATTTGTCTCTTCCATAATCTTTCCGTTTTCAGTCTATTGAAGACAAATATAATGATTTTCGGCCAAACTGCGACACCATCGGCAAGAATACTCCCCTTATTCGGTAAAAAACGCTATTCTTTCGCAGAGATACGGTTTCAGATCGCTCCATCTGTAGTACGGGCCGGAACCTTTCTTCAGACCTGGAAGCGACACTTCATTTTCGTTGTGAAGCAGTTTCACCAATATCTCGCCGCTGTCCTCTGACCTGTAGAACACCATATAGAAATTTGCGGCCATCGGTATATAGTCGGATGTCATCCAGTAACGTCCCGCATTGAGAAGGCTGTGGCTCTTGTACATCCCTTCGATTCCAATCATAGCCAGAAGAGGGCTCATCATCCAGTCATGGGTAAAGCGGATGTCGGCTGCCGTATGAGATCCGTCCGCAACAGCCATGTCCGCTTTTGAAATGATGTCTTCCACCAGTTCGTCCGCCATGGCGACCCTTTCCTTCCCGAATTCCCTGCTGTTAGCATGATCTCCGTAAAAATCGTAACTGTCCAGCAATGCGAGAGTATAGAGCTCGTCATCGGTAAAGAACCCGTAAAGTTCGGCCTTGTCTTCGAGGTCGACACAGTGGACTATTCCCCCGGCAACGTAAAGATTCTTGCAGAACTGGACCCTGTCTCTAAGTGCGCTTCGCAATGCCTTCCGGTCGGTGACGACGGCATCGAAAAACCTGCCCGGATCGAACATCTCTCTCCTGACGGGTGTGGTAATCTCCCTCCTCGCGTCTTCTATGTCGCCGATGCCGGTATTTTTCATCAGATACGCCTTTGTCCTGTCATCCGAACTGAAGTCCACGCACAGGGTGGTGTCGTCCTTTACGAGCGCCACGGCAAAATTGGACATACTGAGTACGCATCTGAGCGACGTGCTGGATGCTGCATGGACATTCCTGCGGTCAGGGTCGGAAAATACCTGCGGATACCTGCGGTACATTCTGTCCGCTATGCCCCTGTGTTCCCGCGCTCCCCTCGCGGACAGGGCGCCGAAACGGCCTTCGCTTTCGCTGTAGAGAAGCTCCACCCTCCTGAGAAGGTCCTTGCCGAGGTCTGTGAGAATGCCCATGGAATCGCATTTGTGAAGCGGGGTCAGAAGACTCTTGAGTTCCCGCTCATTGGTATTGTATCTCGAACCGTGACGGGCGACATGGCTTATATAAAACGGCGTGTACCCCTCCGGTGCCGGAGTGTCATGAAGTTCATGTACTTTGTACGGAGTATGGATGCCTGCCGCACTTGTCCTGTCGGATTTGATTTTACTGAAAGTCACCTGCGCACTGAGACTGTCCGCAGCAAACAGCATTGCCGCAACGAGTGCGGCCGATAAAATTTTTCCTGTCATATAATTGAAGTTTGGATATTCCGGGCGATGCTGCATGGACAAATATATTCATCCTGGACGTCCGCCACAAGGATTTTTCCGGAAAAGTGCTGAAAAATCAGACAGTTAAGATTCCTGTTAATTTTTTATTAACAAACCCGCGCTATCTTGAAACTATGAAAAGGATATTGACCATACTGGCCGCCATATTCCTGACAGCCTGTCCAGGGACGGAATGCTCGATTCCACCAATCCGCACAGCGGTACGCCAGCGACGGCTTATTCCCTCATGCATGACAGCTACTTCGACATGTCCTACGCACAGACTTTCATGAGTTACGCGGAAGTCTGCCTCCTCAAGAGCGAACTCATCCATCTCGGACTCGGGAGCGGCTCCCGCTCGGATGCGGAATACTACAGACTCGGAGTGGAGGCTTCCATGCAGCAGTTCGGTGTCACCGACAGCGAAGCCATCGCCGCATATCTCTCGACCGACGGAATCGAATGGGGTACGACCAGCGACCTTGTCAACAATCCTGACGGCAGCGAAAGCTGGTTCATGGATTATCTCGGACTCAGTTCTGGCGCCATTACCGACGAAGAGGATGACCCTATCTACCACCAGATCATAATGCAGCAGTACATAGCCATGTTCAACCAGGCTTTGGACGCATGGACCCTGATAAGGAGATCCCAGGTCCTCGACCTTCCTCCGCACTACTCGCCGGAAACAGGATACCGCGCCGTGAATGCAGGCTCGGCCGACGTGCAGTTCGCGTACATTCCGCAGCGTTTCGCCTATCCTTCCACCGAACTTCAGGACAATCCGCAAGCCGTCAACAAGGCCATTTCGGAGTACCTGGTCGGAGGAGACAATCTCGACACGAAACTGTGGTGGGCAAAACCGCAGCTTATAAACCAGAACCTGCAGGATCTTGTCGACAACTACAATCAATAAACTGACATCCATCATGAACATGAAACATATCATATTCGGACTTGTGTCCGTCGTCCTCGCACTCACAGCGTGCGACAAGAACGAGTACGGGGCTCCTGACAAGGACAAGTACATCTACGACATACCGCAGACTTCCCTGTCGTCGGATGCCCTTACCGGAGCCTACTATTACAATTACACCACCGCCGTAGACGCCGCGAAATCGCCTGAAAAGCCGATGCTCGGATACTACACCACGACTGAACACGTGATGAAACAGCATATCGCCTGGGCGGACAAGGCCGGTCTCGACTTTTTCATATTCGCCTACAACGGCTCCGACACCGACAAGGCGGCAATGGACATGTTCGCCTCGGCCCGGACATCCGCCGGAGGAAATGTGAAATATGTCATCAGATACGACACCGGGCACCTGAACGTCACCAATGACAACCCTCTTGAAAGCGAGGAGAAATACAAGCTGTTCATCACTGATTTCGTGGACGTGCTTGCGGACATGATGCTTTCGGACTCTTACTACACCATCGACGGCCGTCCTGTTATGCTCATCACTCCCGCCAATCTCAGCAGCAGCGCCCTGCTCAGCATCGACTTCAACGAAGTCATGAGGCAGTTCAGGTCGGATTTCTCCAGTTTTTACGGTGTCGAGCCATATATTATAGGCGAAATGGGAACCGGCTGGGTCGCTCCCGTAAACTATTCCGACCATCAGGTCTATTCTTTCGACGCCCTGACAGCTATTACTACACTTTCAGCGAAGACGGAGACCCGGAGACTACATCAACTTCTGCAATGTGGCCAAGAGAAATGTGGGCAGCAAAAATCTCATTCTCATAAATTCCTGGAACAGATGGACCTATGGCTCTAATCTCGAACCTTCGGAGCTTAAGGGAGAAAAGTTCCTGGAAGTGACCGCTGAACAGTTCACATTCAGCACGGAGACGACGACAGATCCAGACACCACTGATCCTGATGTCACTGATCCAGACACGACAGATTCGGACTTGACAGAATAAAACATCCATGAAACTGAAATACATTTGTTTCATCCTCGCTACGGCAGCCCTCCTGTCGTGTTTCCAGCCAGCCAGGGCAAGGAAATACGACAGTGTCGAGGGGCTGGTACTGGCCGGTTACCAAGGCTGGTTCAATGCCGTGGGCGACGGTGCACAGTTGGGGTGGAAACACTATCAGAAAGACGGAGAATTCCGTCCCGGAATGTGCAGCATCGACCTTTGGCCGGAAGTTTCCGAATACGGGAAGACCTACGCCACGGCATTCTCCTTTCCGGACGGCTCGGCCGCAGAGGTATTCAGTTCGCACGACCGCTCCACAACCATGCTGCACTTCAGCTGGATGCGGCAGTACGGCATAGACGGAGTCTTCATGCAGAGATTCATCGCATCCCTTCGCACCGGGAAAGGCAAGGCGAACTATAACGACATCCTCCTGAATGCACTGGACGCTTCCGATGAATACGGCAGGGCGATTTGCGTGATGTATGACTTGTCCGGAATTTCGTCAGAAGAGACGCAGATGCTTCTGGATGACTGGAAAGAACTTACGGAAAAATACAGGATCACTTCCCGCGCCAATTACCTGCATCAGAACGGCAAGCCGCTTGTCGCTGTCTGGGGCGCAGGATTCGATGACGGACGCAGATACGGTCTCGATGACGTGGAAAGAATCGTGGACTTCCTTAAAGAGGAAGGCTGTGCGGTGCTTCTCGGAGTGCCGGCACACTGGAGGACTCTTTCGATGGACGCTGTCTCCGACCCGAAACTGCTCGAAATCATAGACAAGGCCGACATTGTCCACCCGTGGTTCGTCGGACGGTTCAACTACGACAGTTGCGACAGATTCCTCGGACTCATGGAACAGGACATGGAATGGTGCCGCGAACACGGGAAAATCTACATGCCGGTGGTTTTCCCCGGGTTCAGCTGGTACAATCTCAAGGACGGAGTGGCAGCCCCTCTGAACAGCATACCGAGGCTCGGAGGGAAATTTTTCTGGAAACAGGTCTGCAATGTACTGTCCGTGGGAGCGGAGACGATGTACATAGCCATGTTCGACGAGATGGACGAAGGTACGGCCATATTCAAATGCGCCAACAAGGTTCCTGTCGGGGAAAGCCCGTTCCTTTCATACGAAGGATACGAGACAGACAGATATCTGTGGCTGGCCGGAATGGCCGGCAAGGCCCTGCGCGGTGAAATCGAAGCCACAGTCCGGATGCCGGAAAGACCGTCCGCGCCCGTAAAAGAGCCGGTCGACTACGTGAATCCGAATATGGGAGGCATAAGCCACCTTCTCGTTCCCACCTACCCTACGGTGCATCTTCCGAACGGAATGATGCGAGTCTATCCGCAGAGGGAAAACTTCGCCGCCGATCTGGTGAACGGACTGCCGTTCATTGTCACCAGCCACAGGGGCAAGCGGACTTATCCGGGTCGAAGGCTCCGATGAAGATGCGAAAACAGTATTCTACACCTCCCTGTACAGGATATGCGAAAGGATGGTATGCCTCACTGAAGGCGACAGGTATTTCAGCGCCTACGACGGTAAGGTCCACACCGACACCATACCTTTCTATACGGACGACTGGGTATGGGACACTTATCACGCCGCACATCCTCTCAGGGTGCTTGTAGAGTCTGAAAAGGAAACGGACATGCTCAGATCATATATCCGGATGGCAGAACAGCTGGATCCTCAATGGATGCCGACCTTCCCTGAAGTGACCGGTGACAGCCGCAGGATGAACTGCAACCACTCCGGAGCGGCAGGCACAGCCTACGCCACCGGACACAAGACTCACAACGGGGCAATAGGAGTGGACATCAACGACAAACCTCTGAAGAACATCCCTGAAATCATAGACGGTCTCGGGTATGTTTCCGGAGTCATCACCACGGACGGCATCGACGGATGCACCCCGTCAGTGTTCTTCGCCCACCAGCCCGAACTTCACATGTCGGAAGAAATATGGGGAGATCTGGCTGATGCCAGACTTTCCTTCATCGCGGGAGGGAGCCACAACGCATTCGAAAATCAGGAATACGAGACAAGGGATGCGATAGAAAAACGCTACAAGGTGGTCAGCAGCCTCGATGAAATTCCCGACAAGGCGAAAAGAGTGGCATATCTTCCGGAAAAGGAAGAAGTCTGCTCGATAGCGGACGGCCGCGGAGATTTTCTTCCTGCAACCACGGAATATGCCATCGAATTCCTCGACTCGCATCCTGAAAACGAAAAAGGATTTTTCCTGATGGTGGAAGGAGCCCGCATTGACAAAAGCTGTCACAACAACGACTTCGGTACCGCAGTCCTCGAAGTTCTCGACTTCGACAAAGCCGTCGAAGCGGCCGTAAGATTCGCTGAAAAGGACGGCAATACCCTGGTAATCATCACAGCCGACCACGAGACCGGGGCGCTTTCGCTCCGCGGCAAGGACAACAAGAGCGGAAAGATAAAAGGCCTGTTCGCATCGAGGGGACACACCCCGATAATGGTTCCGCTTTTCGCATACGGTCCGATGTCCCTGGAATTTGCCGGAGTGCAGGAAAACACTGACGTAAATCACAAGATTGTAAACCTGCTGAGTTCCGCGGCAAAGGACAAGCGCAAAAAACGCGACTAAGGTCACCGTTCATATTATGTTTGCTGACAAATATATTATATCTTTGTCAGCAAACTTTTTGAATTATGAGATATTTCATAAGGTCCGTCAAGACATTCATATATTTTTTCCTGATTTTCGTTCTGATTATCGCCGTTTTCGTGATTTCCGGCACCGCCGAACTGAATATCGAAACCATGTTCCGGAACGGCTATACATCCCTGTGGGAAATTTTCGGCATACTGGTCCTTATAGCGGCTGTCTATCCGAAAGTGAGTTACGTAAAGTCCGTCCCGCATATCAGCGGGAATCTCAGCAGCAACCGCGTGCAGATAACGGAAATCATGCATGGCCTGGATTATGTCACGGAAAAGGAATCCGAGGAAAAGATGACATTCCGGCTCAAAAGCGCAGCCGGCAGGTTTTCAAGAAGATATGAGGACCGTATCACCATAGAGGCAGCCGGCAGTGTCCTGACTGTGGAGGGGCTGAGGAAAGATGTTGTCCGAATCATCTCCCGCATGGAATACAGGCTGAACCGGGAATAATATTCGATTTTTTCGATTTTTCTTTGCACTACCGAAAAAAAGCCGTATATTTGCAGTCCTTTCCAAAAGAAAGTACTCGGGGTGTGGCGCAGTTGGCTAGCGCATCTGGTTTGGGACCAGAGGGTCCTGTGTTCGAGTCACAGTACCCCGACAAAATTCAAGAGCAACCATCTGATTCTCAGATGGTTGCTCTTTCTCTTGAAAAAGGCATTGCCCCCCCTTCCAGTACCTGAGCAAGTTCCTGTCCTGTCAGTCCGGAATGGAAAACGCCTGACTAAGTCAGGCGCACTCTGCTTTCTTATGTGATCCGGTTGGGATTCGAACCCAAGACCCACAGCTTAGAAGGCTGTTGCTCTATCCAACTGAGCTACCGGACCGGCCGTATGTAGTCGAAACGTATTCGGGCATCGCTGACACCGTAAACGTCACGAGCGGATGCAAAGATACGACTTATTATCAGAATGTCAAAAAAATCTGGGATGTTCCGACATTCGTTGTTGAGACGCCGCCCGGACACCGCACTATTCCGAAGGAGCGTCAGTACCGCGTTTCCGGGAAATCCAGGTGCCAGCCAATTCGATACCGACTACCAGGAACAGGCCGACAAGAGCGAAGGCCACAGCCCCGCCCACATGCAGGTCGACCATTCCGGAATACTGCTCTATCAGCTCGGGAGCAAGCCCGTTTTCCACAGCCAGCGGACGCAGATCCGGGAACTGGGACAGAATGACGGTCTGCATGTTGCTCCACGGCCAGACTTTCACCAGCGAGCCGATAATGAAACCGGCCATCACGAGCAATGTCTGACGATGATAATGCTGCAGCAGCCAGTGCAGGAACTTCGCAAAGGCAATGATTCCGAACAGAGCACCCAGGATGAACACGATGACTGTCACAAAATCCAGCCAGTCACCCTTGCCGGAAACGATATCCGCCAGAACCCCCATCATATATTTGTACTTGCCCAGGACGAGAAGGATAAAGCTGCCGGAAATCCCCGGCAATATCATGGCGCAGATGGCTATCGCCCCGCAACAGAATATGAACCACAGTCCGTCAGGGGTTTCCGTCGGAGCCAGCGTACACACCACCACACCGAGGACTATGCCGAAAACCAGCATCACGAAATCGTTGGCTTTCCACGATTTTATACCCCTCAGGATGAAGATGGATGAGGCCACTATCAGTCCGAAGAAGAATGCCCAGGTCTGCACCGGCTGGTAATCGAGAAGATACTGCATCAGTTTGGCCAGAGACAGAATACTGATCATTATGCCCAGGACCAGAGAAAAGAGGAAATTCCCGTTTATATGCTTCCAGAACTGCCTGAACCTGCCGGTAAAAAACAACTTCACCGCAGTTCCGTTTATCGCATTGATCGAGCCGACCAGTTCCTCGTAAATTCCGGTCATAAAGGCGATAGTACCGCCAGAAACTCCAGGGATTACATCAGCGGCACCCATACAGATGCCCTTTACAGTCACAAAAAGATATTTCAGATAATTTTTCATCAGACTATCCGGGTTAGGAAATTACATATTTCGTCTATTCTTTCAGAAATCAGTCTGTCATAACCGGTCCCGGTCACTACCAGATCGAAAGGATTGCCCTCATATGCGCAGGAGCCTATTTTGAACCGGGTATCGGCAACCTTGGAAATGAAATCGCCGGTGAAGTCATCGCTGTCCCGCAGATTGACCAGCAGGTCGGCCTTCACCCGGAAAAGTTTTCCCTTTTTCTTCAGACGCGGCATGCCGAACCAGTTTACATCCCTCAACGTGATGACATTGTCACCTGACACATATACAGGATTGTCCTTGGAGCGTTTCCGCAAGTCGATGAATATCAGGGAGGATGAAATGCCGCGGTTTTTCAGGAATCCGGCAAGTTTTTCCGCGTCGGAAGCACAGTCCGGGCAAGTCCCGTCAATTACCAAAAGTGCCGAATGCATGCTTTTCAGCGGGACCATACCTGTAGCAGTCCTGCTCGAAAACTTCTTCAGCCGCCATTTACGCCACCACGATTTCATATTCTCAGGCATTATGTGAATCAGAAGAATTCGCCGCAATCAGTGCCCTGATTTCGTTTTTCGCATCTTTCCAGCGCGGGATATCTATCTTCGTACCAATCACTTCCACCACTTTGGCAGCTATGATGGAACCTATTTCCCCGCACACCTTCAGCGGCATTTCCAAGGAATGGGCATACAGGAAACCGGCAGCATAAGTATCCCCGGCTCCGGTCGCGTCTATCGTATTTGCAGGATAAGCCTCGATATAATGGTATTCATCCCCGCTTTTTACCATCGACCCGTCCTTCCCCACTTTCACCACCGCGATGGAACAGTGTCTGGCTATCTCATCCAGAGCCGCCCTCGGTTCGAGCCGGGTAAACGACCTGGCCTCCGACTCGTTCGCGAAGACAATATCCACGTAATCCTCGACTATATCGTGCAGGAAAGCCTCATTGGATTCCACGACATTGTAAGAAGCCATATCGAGAGACACCACACATCCCGCCGCCTTCGCATACTCCACCGCTCTGCGGACAAGATTCTGATTCTGAACTAAATAACCCTCAATATGAAAATAATCGTACCCTTCGAAAAATTCAGGTTTCAGGTCCTGGGGGACCAGTTCCAACGCCGCTCCGAGATAAACCGCAAACGTCCGCTCGGCATTCGGTGCCGTAATGAAAACCATGGCCCTTCCCGAAGAATGTTCTCCTTTCAGGAGCAATGACTTTATGCCGTACTGTTCCTGGTCGCTCTTGTAGAGATGCCCCAGATCATCATCGCCGATTTTCCCGATGAATCCGGATTTCATGCCGAAAATGGCGGTTCCGGTGATGGTATTGGCAGCAGACCCTCCCGCCACATACTGTACTCCCATCTTTTTGAGTTCTTTCCAGATGGTATCGCCCGTTTTCATATCGACATGCTGCATGCTACCTCTCGGCAGATGGAATTTTCTGAGCAGCGAGTCATCCTGAAGTACGGCGAGAATGTCCGTAAGGGCATTGCCCATACCTAAAATCGATTTCATCAGGGTCAATTTTTACAATGAACTGCAAAGATACGGAAATTTTACGGTTTTTTTGGATAAATTTGCGGCTTTATCGCAGACAGGATGAATACCAGAGACTACGGTACCAAAATCATAAAATACCTGCTTTCCGCCGCAGTAGCCTGTTTTCTCCTCTATTTCACGTTCAGGGGAGTAAAATGGGAAGATTTCATTGCAGGACTCAGGTCCTGCCGCTGGGGCTATATCGTCATTTCGATGATTGCTGGCATAGCGGCATTCTGGCTCAGGGGGCAGCGGTGGAGAGAAATTCTCCTGCCCATCGACGGAAGTATCAGCAGGAGGACTACTTTCAACGCCGTAAACATAGGATATATAGCGAATTTCGTGTTCCCCCGCATCGGAGAATTCGTGCGCTGCGGTTTCATAACCAAAAATTCGGAACCGGATCCGGCAAGCCGGGATGAAACGGGAGTGAAAAAACGGGCATCTTACGACAAGGTTCTCGGCACTGTCGTTCTGGAGCGCAGCTGGGATATGATTACGATGCTTCTGATATTGGTGGCCCTTCTCGTGTTCAAATGGCAGGATTTCGGAGCGTTTTTCGTCGAAAAGATGTGGAAGCCTTTCGAGGAAAATATGAATTTCAGTCTGTGGTGGGTAATAGTATGTTTCATACTGCTGGCAGGCATCGGAATCTATGCGATTTTCGCTACACGGAACAGATTTTCTTTCTCCCGGGCTGTCGCCAATGCCTGCAAGGGGCTTCTGCAGGGAATTCTTTCCTGTATGAAAATGAAAAGCAAATGGAAGTTTTTCTTCTATACCCTGCTTATCTGGCTGATGTACTGGACAATGAGTGCGACGACCATGAATGCCATGCCAGGAATGGATTCTCTCGGTCCGGTGGATGCGCTGTTCCTGATGATAGCCGGAAGTTTCGGCTGGCTGATACCGGTTCCCGGCGGTTTCGGGGCTTTTCATTTCATCGTTTCTCTCGCACTTTCCACAATCTACGGCATTCCGTTCGAGACAGGAATTATTTTCGCTACCCTCTCCCATGAATCCCAGGCCATCACGATGGCCGTATGCGGCGGCATTTCCTACCTCGACGAGACCTTCAGGAAATGATTTTTCCTCAGATGTCGCCCTGAGAGAAGGGCGCAGCCTGGAGTCGAAGTGGAGGCTGCGGGCAAGATACGGCAGATCCCTCGACTCCGGTCGGAATGACGTATTCGGTGCATTTTATTTCTAAAGATGCTGGATTTCCTCCTCCGAAAGCCCCGTCAGTTCGGAAATCAGACTGATCTCAAGCCCTTTCGCTTTCATAGCTCTGGCAACATCAGTCTTTCCTTCTGTTCTGCCTTCGGCCAGACCCTCAGCTTTGCCTTCTACGCGACCTTCTGCACGACCCTCGACACGACCTTTCGCCTCACCTTCGGCACGACCCTCGGCTATACCTTCTGCCCTGCCTTCTATCTTGGCAGTATAGATAATGTTGTCATAGTCCCGTTCGGTAATCATATCGTGTTCGTATTTGAGTTTCTCCTCAGGTGTGAACTTCGCTATCTCGCACGCCTCGAACAGCCTCTCGAACGCCCTGACCCGCAACTCTTCCGGAAGCCTGTCCAGTG
>CALVBH010000062.1 GCA_944325765.1 uncultured Bacteroidales bacterium | reverse complement strand
CAAGCTCATACATTTCTACAACGACATCGACCAGTGGGAGATGTACGATATGAAGGCGGATCCTGATGAAATGAACAATGTGTTCGATGCACCTGAATATGTAGGGAAGCGTGCCGAGATGATGCAGCTGCTGGACTCGGTGCTTGTGGAATACGGGGACACCGACCCTTCGGAGCAGGAGAAGGTCCTGTATCACGGCGACAGGAGATATACCGGAAGAAAATGACATTTGAAACAATGACCGAATTATGGATAGAAGAAAATTCATAGAGACATCAGGCTGGACACTTCTCGGGCTTGCCGCGTCCGGCAGTCTTCTCCAGGGTTGCAAGCCCGGGAGCAGGGAAGCCCGCAGGATAATGCCGTCCCCGTCTGACTTCAAGGTCTACTGGGGAGACCTGCACAACCACTGCAACATCACTTACGGGCACGGAGATATGAGGGATGCCTTCGAGGCGGCCAAAGGACAGCTGGACTTTGTAAGCGTCACACCCCACGCTATGTGGCCTGACGTTGCCAAGCTTAAGGATGACCCCCGTCTCGCCTGGGTCGTAGGCTATCACACTGAAGCTTTTGACCGTCTGAAGAAAGGCAACTACAGGAAGTATGTCGAGATGACCAATGAATACAACAGGGAGGGTGAGTTCCTCACGTTCATCGGTTACGAGGCCCACAGTCTCGCACACGGAGACCACGTGGCCCTGCATTATGATCTCGACGCCCCTCTCATATACTGTGAGTCCATCGAGGACTGGAAACAGAAGATGAGCGGCCGCAAGGTGTTCATAACTCCACACCATATGGGATACCAGAAAGGTTACAGGGGTTATGACTGGGATTTCTTTACCGAGGGTGACCAGACACCGTTCGTGGAGATGTATTCCCGCCACGGTCTTGCCGAGAGCGATATGGGCGACTATCCGTATCTGCACGATATGGGACCGCGCCAGTGGGAGGGAACTATCCTTTACGGTCTCGGCCGCGGCAAGAAATTCGGCCTCATAGGCTCTACTGACCAGCATTCCGGCTATCCGGGAAGCTATGGCGACGGCCGGGTAGGCGTGCTTTCCAAGTCACTTTCGAGGGACGGGATATGGGAGGCTCTCCGCAGCCGCCATACTTGCTGCGCTACAGGCGACAAGATACTCGTGGACTTCAGGATAAACGATGCTTTTATGGGTGATGTCGTCAGAGGAAACAGGAGAAAAATATATCTCAATGTCGAAGGACAGAGCTGCATAGACTACATCGACATAGTAAAGAACGGCCGGCTTCTCGCACGCATCGACGGCCCGAACATACCTGAGATGCCGGAGGGGGATACTGTCAGGTGCAAGGTCAAGATGGAGTTCGGCTGGAACCGCGAAAAGGAATATATCCCGTGGAACGGGCAGATAACAGTGGACAAGGGACGCATACTGAATGTCACCCCTTGTTTCAGGGGAGCTGCCTTCACTTCCCCTCAGGAAGGAGAGACCGAGTTCCACACCCACGTGCAGAAGATAGTCTCCGCATCTGAAACCGGTACGGAACTTAAGCTGTATACTACTATGAATCCAAATACGACGACTCCGGCCACGCAGGCCGTGATTCTGGATGTGGAGATGCCTCTTGACGGTAACATCACGGCGGAATTCAACGGAAAACGCTTCAGCCATTCCCTCGGAGAACTTCTCGAAGGTTCGAGGACCCATTTTATGCGCGGATGGCTTTCCGAGGCTTTGCTGTTCAACAGGGCTATGCCGCAGAGCTGCTGGTCGTTCGAGCATTTTATGGAAGACAACTCTCCGGAGAATGACACCGACTGGTATTATGTGCGAGTGCGCCAGAAAGACCAGCAGTGGCTTTGGACATCTCCTGTCTGGGTTGAACGTGTCTAATCACTTCAGGTTATGGACAGATACGGACTGATTGTCGCAGCAGGGCTTCCTGCCGTCATCCCGATGGCGACAGGAAGCGCCTTTGCTTCTGACGGAGGAAATGCACCGGCACACCGGCCCGCCGGATCAGACGGCCGTCCGAACATAATCTACATTATGACGGACCAGCAGTGGGCCGGGGCGATGAGCTGTGCAGGGAATCCGGACCTCAGCACTCCGAACATGGACAGGCTTGCCGGAAACGGGATAAGGTTTACCAATGCCTATTGCTCTTTCCCTCTCAGCGGACCGTCGAGAGCCGCTATGTTCACCGGTTATATGCCGAGCGAAAGCGGAGTGGTGGAAAACGAGAAACCCCTTCCCGACAGCCTTGCGGCAAGGACACTGGGCACACTGCTGGCGGAAAGCGGCTATGACTGCGCCTATGCCGGCAAGTGGCACGTGAACACCATATCGCTCCCGGGAAAGGAAGCTTTCGGTTTCCATAACATCAAGGGCAACGGGGATGCCGGGATAGCGGAAGCCTGCATAGACTATCTGCGCGGCAGGCCTGATGACAGGCCGTTCTTCCTTGTCGCCTCCTATACCAACCCGCACAACATCTGTGAGTTCGCAAGGGGGCAGAACACGCCTCATGCCAAGGTTGAACCGGCCGGGATTGGGGATTGCCCGAATCTTCCGGCGAATTTTGCCGTGGCTCCATACGATGCCGACATTCTCCGCTACGAGAAAAGTCTGAATTACTCGCTCTATCCTACCGCATCATACACTCCGGATGACTGGAGACAGTACCGCAACGCGTATTTCAGGCTTGTCGAGGCTGTCGATGCGGAAATAGGCAAGATACTGGACGAAATAGACAGCCAGGACCTGTGGCGGAACACTGTCGTCATATTCACAAGCGACCACGGTGACGGAGCCGGAGCTCATCAGTGGAATCAGAAGACGGCCCTGTACGAGGAAGTGGTGAATGTGCCGATGATTGTCTGCCTTCCGGGCAAGCGCAATGCCGGGACAGTGTCGGAGGCTCTTGTGTGCAACGGTGTGGATTTCATGCCGTCAGTCTGCGACTGGGCATGCACCGCTGTGCCTGCAGGCCGCAGCGGCCGCAGCTTCAGGTCTGCGGCAGAGAACGTGGAGAGACCTGCCGAAGGTTATATTGTGGTGGAGACGAATTTCCTGCAGACGTCCGGCTCGTTCGGCTGGATGGTGCGCTCACCGAAATACAAATACGTCCTTTATGACAAGGGGAGGAACCGGGAGCAGCTTTTCGATATGGAGAACGACAGAGGGGAGATGCGCAACCTTGCCGTGGAAAAGAAATACAGGGATGTGCTCCTTGAGCATCGCGCAATGCTACGGGAGTGGCTTGAGACACATCCTGCAACCACGCTGAAGAAACGTCCGGACGGGCTCAATCCTCCTGTGACTGACCGTGCACGTCATCTCCGTCTTATACCGGAATATTAATGTGAACAGAATACCATGAAGCTCATGAAAAGAATAATATCCGTAATGTTGCTGAGCCTCGGGCTCGCTGTTTCCGGCACTGCCTTGCAGGCTGAAAGCAGGTCATCATTCACTCCGGGTGGAGATGTGGAATGGAAGGAGGTGGACGGAGTCCTCATCCCGATACCTCCTGCCGAGCATCCCCGACTGTATATCCGCAAGGATGGGATTGCCGACCTGAAAGACAGGATGGAGACTCCCCAGGGCAAGAAAATCATAGAGAGGCTCAGGAAATGCTCTGTCCCGATGACCGCAGAAGAGGAGGCGGCAGAGACGACCAAGGATTTCCGCTATTATTTCAAGATGCGAGGTGTCACTTCCGAGGTGCAGCTCGAAGCTCTCGACTATCTTGTGAACGGTGATTCGGGGCAGGCCCGCAGGGCGATAGAGTCTATGCTGGACACCTTGAAAAGGACCGATTTCGACACTGCCCACGACAGGACAAGAGCCAGCGGGGTGATGCTGATGGTTGGAGCGATGGTCTATGACTGGTGCTATGACAAGATGACACCGGAAGAGAGGCAGGCATACGTAAAGGAGTTCGTCCGCATAGCCGGCACGATGGAGAGCGGCTATCCTCCTAAGGATTCCGAGCCTATAGCCGGCCATTGTTCCGAGTGGAACATCCTCAGGGATATGCTTTCTGCCGGCATAGCCATCTACGATGAATATCCTGATATGTACAACTACGTAGCCACTATGATATTCCGCGACTACGTGCCGCCGCGCAACTTCATATATTCCGGACACAACTACCACCAGGGCACAGGCTATGTCTCCGTCAGATATGTGAACGACCTGATATCTCTCTTCATTTTCGACAGGATGGGCGCAGGTCCGATATACGACCCTTCACAGCAGTTCGTCCTCTACGATTTCATCTACAGACGCCGCCCGGACGGACAGGTGTTGCCTGCCGGAGACGTGAATCCCGGGAACAGGAAAAGCCCGAATTCCTATGCTATGCCTGCGATGTTCGCGGCGAGCTATTACGGTGACGAATACGTGATGAACGAGTATTTCATCAAGCCGTCGGTAGAGCCTCATCTGCTGATGATGCAGCTGTTGTGGATGGACTTCGACCTGGAGCCGAAGACACCGGAGGACCTGCCGCTCACAAGGTATAGCGGGACGCCTTTCGGCTGGATGATAGCGAGGACAGGCTGGGGCGACGATGCCGTGATAGCGGAAATGAAGGTGAACGAGAATTTCATCGGGAATCATCAGCATATGGACGGCGGTGCATTCCAGATTTATTACAAGGGGCCTCTTGCCATTGATTCCGGTATGTACCAGGGTACGTCCGGAGGATATAACAGCCCTCATAACAAGAATTATTTCAAGCGCACCATAGCTCACAATTCCCTGCTCGTGTATGACCCGGACGAGAAGTTCGCCTGCTGGAACTATGGAGGCGGAGACAAGACCGAGTTTGCCGCTAATGACGGAGGCCAGAGGATGCCGGGGGACAGATGGGAGACCTGCCGGTCTTACGCCGATTTGTTGAGCGATTCCTACACTGTAGGGAAAGCCCTTGCGCACGGTTTCGGCCCCGACCCGGTGGCGCCTGAATATTCGTATCTCAAGGGAGATATCACCAAGGCCTATTCTTCGAAGGTGGATGACGTCCGCAGGTCTTTCGTGTTCCTGAATTTCAAGGACGAAACCGTGCCAGCCGCATTGATTGTCTATGACCACGTAGTGTCCGCTGACCCGGCTTTCAAGAAATTCTGGCTGCTGCACAGCATCGAGGAGCCTTCAGTGAACGGGATGCAGTTTACTGTATCGAGGACTCAGAACGGAGACAGCGGGATGTTGCACAATACCGTACTTCTGCCGCAGAACGCATCCGTGGAGACTGTCGGAGGCCCGGGCAAGGAGTGCTGGGTATTCGGAGAGAATTATCCTAATTCCCCTACAAGGCGTCCCGATCCGGCCAACGAGAGGGGAGAATGGCGTGTGGAAGTGACTCCAGGTGCAGAGTCTGCCGAAGACTGCTTCCTGAACGTGATGCAGGTAGCCGACACCGGCTGCAAGGATTTCCACAAGGTGACGAGGATTGACGGAGAGAATGTCAAAGGTGTAGTGATTGCAGACCGCGTGGTGACTTTCGCCGATGATCTCGGGGAGCTCAAGCGTTTCTCGTTCAGCTTCAAGGGCAGCGGCGATTACAGGATACTTGTGACGGATCTGCTCCCCGGAACATGGCAGGTCCGCCGGAACGGCAAGGTGATAATCCCTGCCGTGGATGTGGAGGAGGGCGACGGCGCTTTCTACTTCACAGGCGCTCCGGGTACATACGAATTCCGCCGCTGATTGCCGCCTCAAGTCATTGCTTTATAAGAGGACAGCCGGATTCGTTTTACTGATGTCAGAGGGGTGGCCGACTCCGGCCGGCTCTGACATCTTTTAATGTCAGTTCGTCGGATTCCGGGTCCTTTTTTTGAAAATTATCCTATATTTGCGCCTCAAATTTTTCGGAACCATGACTAAAGAACAGAAATTCGGACATCTGGCGATGCTTGCCGCGAGTGTGATGTGGGGACTTATGGCGCCGGTTTCCAAGGCTGCTATGAATTCCGATGCCGTCTCATCCCTGCTTGTGGCGGATGTCAGGATATTCGGAGCCGCAATACTGTTCTGGCTCATTTCTCTCTTTACGAAAAACGAGAAAATCCAGGACAAAGGCGATTATGTGAGGTTTTTCTTTGCAGGGCTTTTCGCCATCATACTGAATCAGTGCGTGTACGTGACCGGGGTTTCGATGACATCCCCGGTAGATGCCTCCATCATCACTACCACCCTTCCTATAGTGACTATGATTTTCGCCGCCGTCTTCATAAAGGAGCCGATTACAGGCAAAAAGGCGGGAGGTGTCCTCTTGGGAGCCTGCGGTGCCCTGCTTCTCATTTTCGGGAACTACCTGCTTCCCGGATCCACTGCATCTGCATCGCAGTCCGGCCATACATCCAGCCTCACGGGCGATCTGCTGTGCTTCTTCGCCCAGTGCTCATATGCCATCTACCTGGTCATTTTCAGAGACCTGATCAAGAAATATTCGCCAATAACCCTGATGAAGTGGATGTTCACCTTCGCTTCAGTGGTGATGATCCCGATTTCTTCCCGCAGCCTTGCCCTGACGCAGTGGACTTCCATCTCCCTGACGGAATACGCGGAACTGGCATACGTCCTGATATGCGGCACTTTCCTGTGCTATCTTATTGTGCCGGTAGGGCAGAAATTCCTCCGTCCGACACTTGTCGCCATGTACAATTATGTCCAGCCGGTAGTGGCGACTGCCGTCGCAATAGTCTGGGGAATGGACAGGTTCAATATCCTCAAAATCATCGCCGTCGTCTTCATCTTTTCGGGAGTGCTGCTTGTAAACCGGAGCAAGGCCAGAAACGCCGAAGACAATGCGAGAGGGTGAAATTCCTCCTTTGAGGATCGTTTCGTTCCCTCCGGCCGTCGTGACATTTTACTCATTCCCCAATGCCTTCAGTGCGGAAATGAAGCGTGAGGCAGTTTCTTCAGAGATGGTCAGGGACGGAAGAAGTCTTATGACTTTCGGTCCTGCAGCCCCGGTAAAGAAATGTTTCTCGAACAGAAGCCTGTTGCGAAGGTCTTCATAGCCGTCTTTCACTTCTATTCCGATCATCAGCCCGCGTCCGCGATATTCCTTGATGGGATGGACCGGAATCCCGTCGGGACAGAGCGACTGTCTGAAATATTCTCCCATTCGGGCGGCGTTTTCCACCAAATGTTCGCTTTCGAAAATCTCGAGTACGGCAATGGCTGCGGTACAGGCTAAATGATTGCCCCCGAAGGTAGTGCCGAGCATTCCGTATTCCGCCTTGAATGACGGGGATATCAGGACTCCTCCGACCGGGAATCCGTTGGCCATGCCTTTGGCCGTCGTGATGATGTCTGCCCGGATTCCGGCATGCTGGTGGGCGAAGAAAAGCCCCGTCCTGCCGTAGCCCGACTGGATTTCATCCAAAATAAGGACTGTCCCTGTCCGGTCGCACAAACGTCTGAGTTCCTGCAGGAAATCGTCCGAAGGTTCGTAGATTCCCGCCACACCCTGGATGCCTTCTATGATGACGGCTGCGAATTTTCTGGTATTCAGCGCCTTTTCGGCGGCTTCGATATCGTTCAGCGGGACGAATTCCACATGGTCCGTGGCATTGAACGGCGACTGGATTTTCGGGTTGTCGGTCGCGGCGACCGCTCCTGATGTCCTGCCGTGGAAGGCTTTTCCGAAGGCGAGGACTTTGGCTCTGTCGGTGTGGAAAGAAGCGAGTTTCATCGCATTCTCGTTGGCTTCAGCCCCTGAATTGCAGAGAAACAGGGAGTAATCGTCATAGCCGCTGGCCTTGCCGAGTTTTCCGGC
The DNA here is from genome assembly GCA_944325765.1 of uncultured Bacteroidales bacterium. Lineage (GTDB taxonomy): Bacteria > Bacteroidota > Bacteroidia > Bacteroidales > UBA932 > Cryptobacteroides. The sequence continues at coordinate 50,547 of CALVBH010000062.1, read as the reverse complement.
GAGAGTCTTCTGCAGTGAGTTCTGTACGGCGTTCGAATAGAAGCCGAGTTTCCCGAGCTGTTCCGTCAGTGCACTCACGTAGTGCGGATGGCAGTGCCCTACGGAAATGACTGCGTGTCCGCCGTAGAGGTCGGTGTATTCTGTTCCGTTTTTATCCCAGAGGGTCGTACCGAGTCCTTTGACCGGCTCGATGTCCCATAGTTTGTATACTTCGAATAAATTCATATTCCGTTCTGTTCCTGTGTGTCGATTCCTGCTTTAATATTTCCCGTCAGAAGGCGGAACCTTTCAGACGAAGTCCGGCAGCCTCATCCAGACCGAACATGAGGTTCATATTCTGGACAGCCTGTCCTGCAGCTCCTTTCACCAGATTGTCTATGACTGAACTGATATGGATGTATCCGTCGTGCAGTTCCGCATGGACCAGCCCCTTGTTGGTATTTACGACCTCCTTGAGGGAGATTCCGTTTTCCGAGTGGAAAACGAAAGGGGAGTCTCCGTAGAAGTCGCGGAAAAGTGTGCGGTACTCTTCCTCCGTCATGCCCTGTACGGCTCTCGTATATACGCTTGCGAAAATTCCGCGGGTGAAATCTCCGCGGACAGGCACGAAATTCACCACGGGCTCTTTCCCGGAATATTTACCCAAATTCTTGCGTATTTCCCCCAGATGCTGGTGCGTGAAGAGCTTGTATATGGAAATATTGTTGTCCCTGTAACTGAAGTGCGAGGTTTCCGACAGTTTCTTGCCTGCTCCCGTTGAGCCGGTGATGGCTGTGACATGCACCTCGTCGCGGATAAGTCCGGCATTGGCGAGCGGCAGCAGAGCGAGCTGGATGGCAGTGGCGAAGCATCCGGGGTTGGCGATGTCGTGCGCCCGGCGGATCATCTCCCTGTTCCCTTCGCACAGTCCGTATTCGAATTTCCGCCCGGCGTAGTTCCCGTCGAGCCTGAAATCGTTTCCCAAATCGATGATTCTGCAGTCGGGGCCGATTTCATGGGTGTCGATGAACTCCCGTGAAAGCCCGTGTCCGAGACAGAGGAAAATAACGTCCGGATTTCCGAACTCCCGGCTGAATTTCAGTTCCGTCTCCCCGACAAGGTCTCTGTGTATGTCGCATACCGGAGTCCCTTCAGAGGATGTGGTGGTCGCTGCCGTTATTTCCACATCGGGATGCCGGAGGAGAATCCTGAAAAGTTCTCCTCCGGTGTATCCCGTACCTCCTGCTATCGCTGCCTTTATCATTGTCTGTAGCCGTTGAGGATTTCTCTGAAATCCGTTTCCGTTCAGTCTTTTACTACGTCCTCGGCGTGTGCACCGTTTACGCTGTAGTATATTTTCAGCGGATTGGCCAGCACTTTGGTGAAGCCCACGACATCGGCTCCGGTGTAGGATTTGTTGATTTCTCCGTATGATCCGAATCTGGAACTCATAAGGTCGTGTGCGCTGGAGCATCCGAGTACCGCGAAATGGTAAGGCATCAGAACCACTTCCACTTCTCCAGTCACGGTTTTCTCCATATTGTCCATCATAGCTTCCATATCCCTGAGCACCGGGTCGAGATACATAGCCTCGTGCATCTGTTGTCCGTACCATCCTGCTATCTGGTCTTTCCAGTAGAGCTGTCCTTTGGTAAGTACGTGTTTTTCAAGCAGATGGTGTGCTTTTATGATGATCAGCGGAGCTGCTGCCTCGAAAGCCACTCGCCCCTTGATGCCGATGATGGTATCACCCACGTGGATGTCACGCCCTATGCCGAACGGCCCTGCGATGTCCCTGATCTTTCTGATGACATCCACCGGTGACATTTTCTCTCCGTTTACCGATACTGGTTCACCTGCTTCGAATCCGATTTTGATGTGCTCCGGAGCCGTCTTGGTCACTTTTGTAGGATATGCTTCCTCCGGAAGGTATCCGTCGGATGAGAGGGTCTCCACGCCTCCTATGCTTGTCCCCCACAGTCCCTGGTTTATGGAGTATTTGGACTTTTCCCAGGAAGAGTCATAGCCGTGTTCCTGAAGATACTTGATTTCATCCTGCCTGGTAATGGACAGTTCCCTGATAGGAGCGATGATTTTCACTTCAGGGGCTAGGATTTCGAATACGATGTCGAATCTTACCTGGTCGTTCCCTGCCCCTGTGCTGCCGTGCGCCACGTAGGCAGCTCCGGTTTTCTTCACGTGTTTCAGCACTTCGAGAGCCTGGAATACGCGTTCCGAGCTTACGGACAGCGGATAAGTGGCGTTTTTCAGGATGTTCCCGAATATCAGGTATTTGAGGCCGTGCCTATAGTAAGTGTCCACTGCATCCACGTTGGTATGTGAAGCTGCACCGAGCTTCAACGCCCTTTCTTCTATGGCTTTCTCTTCCTCTTTCGAGAAACCGCCGGTATTGACCATAATGGTGTGGACTTCAAGTCCTTTTTCGTTTTTCAGGTAAGGCACGCAGAACGAGGTGTCCAGCCCTCCGCTGAATGCAAGTACGACTTTGTTGTTCATAATATAATCATTTTGATGTTTCTGTCATTTGGCCGCAGCTGCGGCAACGTCTGCAATGTCCTGTACGGCAATGTGCTCTGCAGGATCGTAAAGGAGTCCGGTGCACAGGCACATCTTGTAACTGTTGTTCTGCAAGATAGGAAAATTCTTGCAACCCTGGCACCCTTTCCAGAATTCAGGATCGTGAGTCAGTTCTCCGAAAGGAACCGGTCTGAATCCCAATTCGTAGTTCATCTTCATAACTGCAGCTCCGGTGGTGATGCTGAATATCTTGGCATCAGGGAATTTTTCGCGCGACAGCCTGAAAATCCGCTGCTTGATACGTTTGGCAAGCCCTATTCCCCGGAAGGCGTGTGCCACGATGAGTCCGGAGTTCGCCACGTATTTTTTCCCTTCCCAGGTTTCAATATAGGAGAAGCCGGCGAATTTCCCGTTTTTTGCCACGGCAATCACTGCCTTGCCTGCCCTCATTTTCTCGACAATGTATTCAGGTGTACGTTTCGCAATACCTGTCCCTCTCTCCTGCGCTGAAACGTACATTTCATCGCAGATTTCCTGAGCGTACTTTGCGTGGCCGTTGTTTGCCACTACAACATCGATATCCATTTTTATCCGTGAGTATGTTTGAGTATGTTAAGTGTCTTTCAGCTTTGAAACAATAAAGCATCTAACGGCAAGACAAACCTTGATTGTCGATTGCAATTAATGCTACTGTATTTCTTGATTTTTAGGGAAATTTGAGGGTTTCCAGAATGTCCGCCCTCCTATATTCGGACAAGAGCAGACGACATACAGTCTTCCCGTCGGACTTTGACTGTCGTCATCAAAAAGAAAAATATGTTTGCTCCCGTATTCATAATCTCCGCAAACATACGAATAATTTTTTAGAAAAGGGTATATTTGGAAAAATTTTCCGGTGGTGGGACAGAAGAAAAAGACATCGAAGATAGATCCTGATTTTCTGAGACGTGAAAAGGCTTCCTTGGTGAGGAAGAACAGACAGGTTATCTATCTGAATGATAAGGAAATGGCTGCAATAAACGAATATTGCAGCCGTTTCAAGGTCAATACCAAATCCGTATTTTTCCGTCAGGCTATCATAGAGAAGGTCCTCCGGGAACTCGGCACGAATCCTCCTACTCTGTTCTGATTCAGTCCCGTCGTGCCAGCCCTATATAGTAAAGGAGAGTGGCGAGGGAGCCGATAGCGGCTATCACGTATGTGTATGCAGCCCATTTCAGGGCGTCCACAGCCATCGGCTGAGTTCCGGCATCGGTTATTCCGGCACTTGAAAGCCATGAGACGGCTCTCATGCTGGCGTTGATTTCTACCGGCAGTGTCATGAAACTGAAAAGCGTGGTCACGGCGAAAAGGCCTATGCCGAACCACAGCAGCCCCGGGAATACCCCCATAAGCAGGACTCCGAGCAGAAGCACCCACTGCACGATGTTGGACGCGAAATTCACTACCGGAACCAGTGCAGTTCTCATTTTGAGGGGCGCATAGCCTTTGGCGTGCTGTACGGCATGGCCGCATTCGTGTGCCGCCACGGCAGCGGCGGCTACGGACCTGCTCGCATAGACTCCTTCGCTCAGTGCCACCGTTTTGGTGACAGGATTGTAGAAGTCTGTCAGCATCCCTTTCGTAGGGACGACCTGTACATCGTGTATTCCGTTGTCATTCAGCATCTTCATCGCTACTTCAGCCCCGGTCATCCCGTTGCTGACAGAAACCTTCGAATATTTCCCGAAACGGCTGTTCAGCATTCCCTGAACGATGAAACTGAGCAGCATTATGACTATGAGTATAAGCCAGATATTCATAAAATCAGTGTTTGTCTTGAAAAATACTTTTTTCGTCCGATATTTTTACCAAAGGCGCGTTGCTATGCAAAAACTGCGCCTTTGGCAATACCGGAGGCGAATTCCGTTTTTTTTGTCATACTTGCCGTAAATTATCGGACCGTTTCTCGGAATAATTTGATATTTTTGTCGTCGCTTTTTGAAGGCACCGGCTGCCGGTGCCGCAACATAATCCGTCGGACTGACGCCAAATTTCGCTTCTATGACTGAAAATGATTTTTCGAGACTGGAGATAAACCTCCCGAACTGTCTGAAAAACTATGGATATTTCAGGTCTCTCCTGAAAAAGGAGACCAAACTTCTCGTGCTTGTCAAGGCCAACGCCTACGGCCACGGTGCCGTGGAATTTGCATCCTTGATGGAAAAGGCCGGAGCAGACTATCTCGCTGTGGCCTATCCTGTCGAGGGCGTGGAGCTCCGCAAGGCCGGCATCAGGACGCCGATACTCGTACTTACTTCCGGCACGGACTTTTTCGATGAAATCATAGACTACGGGCTGGAGCCGGGTATCCCGAATATAGAGACGCTCGCCGAGTTCTGCAAGGTTCTGGAAAAACGCGGGCTGAAAGACTATCCTGTCCACATAAAACTCGATACGGGCATGCATCGTCTCGGCTTTATGACCAGTGAACTGAAAAGCCTTGCCGACTATCTCGGAAACTGTACTGCAGTCCACGTCAAGTCCGTCTATTCGCATCTTTCGGCCGTAGACGACCCTCAATGCGACGGCTTTACCCTGGGGCAGATAGAAATGTTCAGGACCAATGCCGACTTTCTGGTCAAATCCATAGGCTACAGGCCTATGTATCATATCCTGAATTCTGCGGGCATAGAGCGTTTCCCTGAATATCAGTTCGATATGGTCAGACTGGGCATCGGAATCTACGGTATCAGCGTCCTGCCGGACGTCAGACTTTCCACTGTGGCGTCCTTCAAGTGCAAGATATTGCAAATCAAGCATCTTATGCCTGAAGACGGCCCTGTCGGCTATGGAAGGTACGGACAGATAGCTCCTGCAGGTACGGTCATAGCCACTATTCCCGTAGGTTATGCGGACGGGGTGGACAGGAGGCTCGGCAGGGGAGCCGCGACATTTTCGCTTAACGGCCGCCGTGTCCCGACGATAGGGAATATCTGCATGGACATGTGCATGCTCGATATTACCGGGGTAGATGCCCGGGTCGGGGATACGGTTACGATTTTCGGCGAGGATCCGACTGCGGCTGAACTGGCATCCATTCTCGGTACCATTCCTTATGAGATATTCACTTCCGTACCTCGCCGCATAGAACGGAAAGTAGTGAATATTTAATGTATCGGATATTTTTGAGGGTGACCGGAAAAATTTTCTGATCACCCTCAAAAAAGACATTCCAGGGACGGCTGGAAGAACCTTCTTACCTTAAATCAGCATACCTTTTCTTACTTCAGCTGCCTTTTCTTCACCTTTCAGATACGCCAGGACTGCCAGCCCGAATTCGATGGCAAAACCGGGACCGCGTCCGGTGATGATGTTGCCGTCTGTTTCAGTGCCGTTTTTCGTATAATTTACGCCTTTTGCTGTCAGGGCATCCTCGAAACCGTCATAACAGGTCATTGTCTTGCCGTTCAGATCCGGCAGCATACTGAGAACCACACCCGGTGAAGCGCAGATGGCAGCCACGGCTCCTCCCTCGGCATAGTGCCTTTGAAGGAGTTCCATCAGATCCTTTTTCCCTGCCAGATTCGTGGCTCCCGGCATTCCTCCCGGAAATATCATAACATCTTTTTTCCCCGACTCGCTGAAATCGGTGGTAGCCTTGAACTCCCCGTAGGTCATGTCGGCAATGACAGTGATATTGTGTGCGCCGGTTACGAACTTGTCATCGTATATCGAAACCGTTTTTACAGGGACTCCGCCTCTTTTGAGAACATCGGCGGCAGCCAGTGCCTCGGTTTCCTCGAAACCGTTGGCAAAGAAGATGTATACGCCTTTCATAATTATTGTTTTACCGTTTTACAGTGTCCTCTTGACCTCGACTATTGTGTATGCCTCGACGATGTCTCCGACCTTGATATCGTTGTAGCCTGCGATGTTCAGACCGCAGTCCATACCGGTGGAAACCTCCTTGACATCATCCTTGAACCGTTTGAGTGAACCGAGTTCTCCGGTGTACACCACGATGCCGTCCCTGATGACGCGGACTTTTGCCGTCTTGGACAGTTTGCCCTCGCGCACGATACATCCTGCGATGGTCCCGACCTTTGAAATCTTGAATGTCTCCATCACTTCCGCAGTGGCGGTGACTTCTTCCTTCTCCTCAGGAGCCAGCATACCTTCGATACCGCTCTTGACCTCGTTTATGGCATCGTAGATGACAGAGTAGAGCCTGATTTCGATTTCCTCCTTTTCGGCGAGTTTCCTGGCATTGGCGGAAGGCCTGACCTGGAAGCCGATGATGATGGCGTCCGAGGCGGCAGCGAGCAGTACGTCCGATTCCGAAATGGCACCTACTGCCTTGTGGATGACATTTACCCTCACTTCTTCCGTCGAGAGCTTGATCAGGGAGTCGGACAGGGCCTCGATGGAACCGTCCACGTCACCCTTGACGATGACATTCAGTTCCTTGAAGTTGCCGATGGCGATGCGTCGTCCTATTTCTTCCAGAGTCATATGCTTCTGGGTCTTGATACCCTGGATGCGGAGCAGCTGTTCCCTCTTGTTGGCGATATCCTTGGCTTCCTTTTCGTCAGCCATGACATTGAAGGTGTCGCCGGCCGTAGGCGCTCCGTTGAGGCCGAGCACGGAAACCGGAGTCGAAGGACCGGCTTCATCCACTTTCTGCCCCCTCTCGTTGAACATGGCCTTTACACGTCCTGTATAGCAGCCGCTGAGCATGATGTCGCCGACATGCAGCGTTCCGTTCTGTACCAGTACGGTAGCGAGATATCCGCGACCCTTGTCGAGGGAAGATTCTATGACGGCACCGGCGGCGCGCCTGTCCGGATTGGCTTTCAGATCCAGGAGTTCCGCCTCTAAAAGGACCTTGTCTAAAAGCTTGTCCACATTCGTACCTTTCTTGGCAGAAATTTCCTGGCACTGGTACTTTCCTCCCCAGTCTTCGACGAGGATGTTCATGTTGGCCAGCTGTTCACGGATTTTGTCCGGATTGGCCCCCGGCTTGTCTATCTTGTTTATGGCGAATATCATAGGTACGCCGGCGGCCTGGGCATGGTTTATGGCCTCGATGGTCTGCGGCATTATCGCGTCATCGGCGGCCACTATGATGATGGCCAGGTCGGTCATCTTCGCACCGCGGGCACGCATGGCGGTGAACGCTTCATGGCCCGGCGTGTCGAGGAACGTAATCCTCTGTCCGGAAGGAAGCACTACGTTGTATGCGCCTATGTGCTGGGTAATTCCTCCGGCCTCGCCGGCGATGACATTGGCCTTTCGGATATAGTCCAGCAGGGATGTCTTTCCGTGGTCGACATGACCCATCACGGTGATTACCGGCGGTCTCGGAACGAGTTTTCCGTCATCTTCCGCCTCCTGTTCGATGGCTTCGGTCAGGTCCGCGGTCACGAATTCCACCTCGTACCCGAATTCCTCGGCCACGAGAACCAGTGCCTCGGCATCGAGCCTCTGGTTGATGGACACCATCAGGCCCAGATTCATGCAGGCTGCAATGACTTTCGTCACAGGCGTATTGTTCATCAGCGTGGCAAGATCGTTGACGGTCACGAATTCGGTGACTTTCAGCACTTTCTTGTCCATCTCCCTGAGTTCGTTCTCCTCCTGCATCTTCTGGGAGGCCATCTCCCTCTTTTCCCTTCTGTGGCGTGCTCCGAGGTTGGTCTTGTTTTTGGACTCGTTCATCCTGGCGTAGGTTTCCTTGATCTGCTTCTGGATTTCCTTCTGCATCTCCTCTTCCTCGGCCTCGCTCATAGGTTTGAAACGGTCCCGTTTCCTGCCTTTCCCGGAACCTCCGCGATCATTCTGGAAGTCGCCGTTCTTGCGGGAATTATCGTTGTTCTTGTTCTTTTTCTTGCCGTTGTCCTTCTTGTTCTGGCTGTCGTGCTCGTCTCCGAGTTTGGTGACATCGACTTTCTGGCTTCCCCCCTTGGCGATTCTCTCTCTCTTCTTGTTCTTCTTCCTGTCGAACTGGGAAAGGTCGATTTTGTCCACGATTTTCGGACCCTGCAGTTTCTCTACCTCGATCTTTATCTCCCTGACTTCACGATACTGCTCCTTTTCGCCGTCCTTTGCCGGTTCTGGCTGTACGCCGGCCGTTTTACCGGCTGCATCAGGAGCCGAAGCCGTTGCCGCTGCCGGCGCTTCCTGCGCGGCAGCCGGTTCCACTGTTTCCCGGACAGTCGCGGCTGCAGTCTCTGCCGGTTTTTCGGTGCTTTCCGGTTCAGGCTTTTCCTGCGGAATGTCCTGAGTCTGTTTTTCCTGGGTCTTAGGCTTTTTGTCGAACTGGGACAAGTCTATGGCACCGACTATTTTCAGGCCGCCAGCCTGATTCGTCTCGGGCGACTCCTGTTTCGTCTCCGTTTCAGCCTGGCTGTCTTTCCTGACCGGTGCTTCGGCCGGAACTTCCTCCTTTGCAGGGGACGTGGCCCTTACCTCGGAAGCCAGGTTGGACTTGATGATTACTTCCCTTACATTCGGTTCGGAATCATCTTCCGGAGATTTTTTCTTGCTGCCCATCTCGATGATTTCCTTCAGCTTGATGGCGACTTTCTCCGAGTCCTGTTTCAACTTTTGTTCTTCACCGAATTTCGCTTCGATGGCTGGCAGATATGAATCGGAAATCTTGGCGTTCGGATTCATTTCCACTTCGGCCCCTTTCTCCGTCAGAAAATCCACGAGAGTCTGGAGCCCGATGTTAAATTGTTTAGTCAGTTTGCTTAATCGTATTTCTGCCATAAATTCAAATTAAAATTTTCCTTAATCTTCGAATTCGGAACGGAGAATGTCGAGCACTTCTGCTACGGTCTCATCCTCCAGGTCTGCCCGTTTGGCAATATCTTCAGGGGCCAGAGCCAGAACGCTCTTTGCCGTATCGCAGCCGATGGACTGCAGTTTCTCGATAATCCACGGTTCGATTTCGTTCTCGAATTCGCTCAGCAGTACGTCCTCTTCCTCCTCTTCCTGCTTAGGCAGCTCTCTCCAGACCTCGATCTCCTGTCCTACGAGCATGCTTGCCAGCTTGATGTTGCAGCCGCCTTTGCCGATACCTTTCTTCACCTCGTCCGGAAGCATGTAGACCTTTATCTTCCCGTCTTCGCCCGGAACGATGGAAGAAATCTTTGCAGGACTCAACGCCCTCTGTATCAACAGCTGTGTATTGCTTGTCCACTGCAGCACATCGATGTTCTCGTTCCTCAGTTCACGGACGATGCCGATGATTCGCGCTCCCTTGACACCGATGCAGGCTCCGATAGGGTCTATTCTCTCGTCGTATGATTCCACTGCGACCTTGGCCCGTTCTCCCGGTATGCGCACTACTTTCTTGATGGTTATCAGGCCGTCGTAGATTTCAGGAACCTCCTGCTCGAAGAGTTTTTCGAGGAATTCTTCCGACGTCCTGGACAGAACGATGTACGGCGTGGTGTTGTTCTTCATTTCCACACTCTTGATGATGGCTTTCACCGTGTCGTTCTTCTTGAAATGCTCTCCCGGAATCTGTTCCGACTTCGGCAGGCGAAGCTCGTTCCCGTCCTCGTCGAGGATGAGCACTTCCTTGGACCAGGTCTGGTACACCTCTCCCGTGAAGATTTCTCCGATTTTCGAGATGTATTTGTTGTACAGGTTGGCCTTCTCTATATCCATGATACGGCCCTGGAGGTTCTGTCTGATATTCAGGATTCCCCTCCGTCCGAAACTCTTCATTTCCACTTTCTCGGCGAAAGTCTCGCCGATTTCGTATTCGTCGGAGTCCTTGTTCACCTCCGCCAGCGCGATTTGTGTATTCGGATCCTCCACTTCCTCGACGACTTCGCGGTTACGGTAGATTTCGCAGTCTCCCTTGTCGATGTTTATAATGACATCGAAATTGTCGGAAGTGCCGTAAGTCTTTGCAAGCTGTGTCTTGAATACGTCTTCAAGAACCCCCATCATGGTAGGTCTGTCGATGTTTTTCAGATTCTTGAATTCTGCAAAAGCGTCTTTGAGTTCTGTCTTTTCCATTTTTATGTTATTTCCTCTTATTATTATAATAGGTATATTTTTTCCGCTGCCGCAATATCGTTGCTGTCCGCAATTTTCCCTGTCGGCAATATCTTTGCTGCCGCAATGTCTCCGGCGGTCAGTCTGCCGTCACCACGGGAAAGACACCGTTGACCATCTCCATAGGGAAACTGTCCTCGTGCTCTACCGTTTCCTTCCGCTTGCGTCCCTCCACGGCTTCCCTTGCCGTGTATTTCAGCCGGATTTCATTTTCGGACGCTCCTGTCAGCACTCCTTTCAGCTTTCTTCCGTCTCTCAGCAGTACCTGGACTTCCGTACCGATGGCCTTTACATACTGTTTGAGGACCTTGAACGGCTGGTCGAGCCCGGCGGAACCGACGGTCAGGGAATAATCTTCCTTTTCGCGGTCGAACTTCTGCTCGAAAATCCGGCTCAGTTCGACACAGTCGTCGAGCGATACCGTACCGTCTTCCGATTCGATGACTATCTCCACATCGTTGTCCGGACTCAATTTTGTTTCAACAATGAAACATTTCCGTGCAACGATTGCCTCCTGCATTGCATCTATAATTTCTGAAATTTTCATAAACAGGCTCCGGTAATAAAAAACGAGGGGACTGACCGTCCCCTCTCACACGGCGCAAATTTATAAATAATTTCAGAATAATGAAAATAATGGGGCTTATTTTCCTTTTTGACGTTAAATTTATTTAATTTTGTGTCTTTTATCGGAAACTGACCGATTGTTTTTATTTTAACCAACGTTAACTTATTATTGACCGATTATGGAATTCAAGGCAAAAGAAATCGCTGACATACTCAAAGGCACCGTCGTAGGGGATCCGGAGGTCAGGATTTCCACTTTTGCGAGAATCGAGAGCGGAAAGCCTGGTGCTGTCTGCTTTTTTGCAAATCCGAAATACGAACATTATGTCTATGACTGCGAGGCGAGCGTCATTATAGTAAACGATACTTTCGAGCCTCAGAAACCCGTGAAAGCCACCATGATAAAAGTTCCGAACGCATACGCTTCGGTAGCGGCTCTCCTGGACTATGTCACGGCTCAGAAAAGGTCATACAAACGATACAGAGGCTGCCATATCAAACGCTTCCTGTCCACGAAAATCGGACGCAAGGTCTATGTCGGAAGCGGGGCATATCTCGGAAAACGTGCGGAGATTGGCGACTATACGAAAATATACGAGCAGGTATATATCGGCGACGATGTGAAAATCGGCTCGAAGTGCATCATTTATCCGGGTGTCAGGATTTATCCGGGGATGCAGATAGGAAACAATGTCATCATCCATTCCAATGCGGTCATAGGAGCCGACGGTTTCGGTTTCGCACCGCTGGATGACGGCTCATACAAGAAAATCGAGCACACGGGCAACGTTATCATCGAAGACAACGTGGAAATCGGTGCGAATACCACTGTGGACAAGTCGCAGATGGGGTCCACCATCATCCGCAGCGGTGCCAAGATAGACAACCTGTGCCAGATAGCGCATAACGTGGAAATCGGAGAAAACACGGTGATGGCTGCCCAGACCGGTATAGCGGGTTCCACCAAGATAGGGAAACACTGCGTTTTGGGAGGCCAGGTGGGAATCGCGGGACATCTGACCATAGCGGACAATACCACTCTTGCCGCCCAGACAGGCGTCATAAGCAGCATCAAGGAACCGGGCCAGGTATTGCTCGGAAGTCCGGCCCTCCCGCACAGGCAGTTCCTCAGGGCATACACTGTATTCAGACGGAACGGAAAAGAATAGTCCGGCGGATATGGAAGTAAGGAATTTTTGTATATCTTTGCCGACCGAATTTTAATGGAGATGAAACAATTACAGCAGACATTACGAAAAAGCTATTCTTTTGAAGGGAAAGGGCTGCATACCGGAAAGGTGGCCGTGCTCACGATAAATCCGGCTCCCGTAAACACCGGGATAAAGTTCCGCAGGACCGACATAAGCGCCGACGGGTACATCGATGCCCTGGCCGAATATGTCTCGAGCACAGACAGAAGTACTACGCTGACGCATGACGGGATATCCGTTACGACGGTAGAGCATCTGCTTTCGGCATTGACCGGAATGGGTATTGACAACGCAGTCATCGATCTCGACAACGTCGAAGTGCCTATTCTGGACGGAAGTGCCAAACCTTATATCGACGCCATCTGGAAAGACGGGATAGTGGAGCAGGATGCTCCGCGCAAATATGTGGAAATCGACAGGGAAATCACTGTAACCAGCGAGAAGACAGGTTCCTCCATCATCATCACCCCTTCCGACAGGCCTTCATTCGATGTGAAGATTGACTTCAATTCCAAGGTGCTGGGCCTTCAGGAGGCACACTGGGACATGTCAGTGAACTATGCCGAGGAAGTGGGTGTCTGCAGGACTTTCGTATTTTTCCACGAAATAGAATATCTGTTCAGGAACAACCTTATAAAGGGCGGGGACGTGGACAATGCCATCGTCATCGTGGAGCATCCCGTGTCGCAGGACCAGCTCGAGCACATGTCCAAGCTTTTCAATGTCCCTATGCTTGAAAGATGTGAAAACGGCTACCTGAACAATCTCCAGCTCCGTTTTCCCAACGAATGTGCCAGACACAAGCTTCTGGACCTCATAGGCGATTTCCGGCTTGTCGGAGGTTTCCTGAAAGCGGACGTAAAGGCCGTAAGATCCGGTCATACGATAAATACGAACGCCGCCAGGGAAGTGAGAAAATTGCTGAATACGTTAAAATAATAAACAATTTGTCCGGCCGCCGGACAGCAAATGATGAGATTTATGAGCAACATCCATCCGTTAGCAACAGTACATCCGAATGCCAAAATCGGAGAAAACGTGGAAATAGGGCCGTATGCCTTCGTGGACGAATTCGTGGAGATAGGCGACGGCTGCAAGATAATGCCGCACGCTACAGTATTCAATTATGTGAAAATGGGCAGGAACTGCTGCATATTTCCAGGTGCTGTCGTAGGTGCCATCCCGCAGGATCTCAAGTTCGGCGGAGAGGTGACTTACGTGGAGCTCGGAGACAATGTGACGGTGCGTGAATGCGCCACCATAAACAGGGGAACCAAAGCCAGCGGCAAAGGCGTAACCAAGGTAGGCGACAACACTCTGCTGATGTCGTATACTCATGTCGCCCACGACTGCAATGTGGGTTCGCACTGCATCCTCGTGAGCTTTACCGGTATCGCCGGAGAAACCGAGGTGGAAGACTGGGCCATTCTCGGAGGCGGTACACTCTCGCACCAGTTCTCGAAAATCGGCCAGCATGCCATGGTCGGAGGCGGCTCGAAAATCAACAAGGACGTGCCTCCGTTCATCCTTTGCGGCAGGGACCCGCTTTCCTATGCCGGAATCAACATCGTGGGACTCCGCAGACGCGGCTTTACTGCCGAGCAGATACGTTCCATCAAGGATATGTACGATCTTATCTACAACGCCGGCATGAATGTCAGCGATGCCTGCGCGAAGATAGAGGCAGGTTTCCCTCAGACTCCTGAAAGGGATGCCATCCTGAACTTCATCAAGAATTCCAAGAGGGGCATCGTCAGAGGAATGTCCTCGAACTCGAAGGGAGAGGTCGAATAGTGCCTGTCCTTCTGAATACGGCGTATCTTCCGCCGGTAGAATACTTTGCCGTGATGGCGAAAGACATAGAGGGTGGCCCGAAATTTCTTTCGGACCACCCTCAAACATCTTTTCCCGAAAGGCCGGCGTCCTGCATCGTATATCTCGAAGCCTGCGAAAGCTATCAGAAGCAGTCCTACAGAAACCGCTGCCATTTCCTGTCGGGCAACGGGAAAGAGTCTCTGTCATTCCCCATAGTCCACGTGAACGGCACTCATAACAATATTCCCATAAAGGACGTGAAAGCGGATTATTCCACGGACTGGGTCACCCGCCACAAGCGGGCGATAATATCGGCTTACGGCACTTCGGCGTATTTCGAATATTACCGCGATGAATTTTTCGCGATTCTGGACAGCCGGCCGGAATCGCTTTTCGTCCTGAACCGCCGCCTTATAGAGTTTTTTGCGGAAAAGGCCGGTCTTCCGGTCGAACTTCGGGAGACGGAAGAGTTCACTCCGGCAGGCTCCGGAATCTACGGGGAGGATTACCGGGAAGGGATTCATCCCAAGCGGCCTGATACCATACTCGAGGACCTGGGACTGAAAAAGCCGTATTATCAGGTTTTCTTCGATAAATACGGCTTCATTCCGAATCTCTCCATTATGGACCTGCTTTTCAACGAAGGTCCGGATTCGATAAGTTATTTGATTTAGAAAGCACCCTTTTGAGTCCGTCGGTTAGAAGCGGAAACCGAAAGTGAGGAGTACATTCCAGAGCATACGTCTGTTCAGGATTTCAGGGGTGTAGTATCCCTCCAGGACATAACCGTCACCATCGAAACAGTAGTCATCGTAAGGATATATGTACTCGTCCCTGAATTTCGTGAAGCTGCAGGCTGCATCTATGAAAAATGAACCTTTTGTACTGTATCCGATACCGAATGCCCCCTTGTGCGTCATGGTCCTTCCAGGATGGTCCGTTACACTGCTCACGTAAACCATTTTCCCGAATTCATCCGACACTTTTTCCGGAGAAGTCGTAAATCCGTATCCTGCGCGGAGCGCGAGCTGTGACAGAGGTTTGATTTCGATGCCTGCCCTCAGTTCATGCGCCATTCCCATATTGGATTTAATCCCCATATTGGTATCGTCGAATGTTCCGGACTGCATTCCCTTTTCCTTGAATTTCATGGTGCTGTAGTCGCACAGTTCGTAGTCTGCGCTTATCAGACCGAATGTCCCGAACGTATAGGCCAAGCCGAAATTCGCTCTCAGAGGGGAGACCAGCCTGTATTCGTATTCGCCGAGAGGGCTTTCCGAACTTGCATTGAACTGCGAATCAGTGAATACCGTGGCACCGCTTTCGCTCCAGTTTTCCTTTATATGCGTACTCGTAGGCGTCTGGAGGGCAGCTCCGATGCGCAGTCCGAAACCGGGATTGACGATGAATCCGAATTTTCCGTAAACGCCTGTACCTCTGGCGGAGTATCTGTAGTCGTACTGCAGATTGTCGAAATACGTGACGGTCTCCTGTCCTGAATCGTTGTCAGTGAAACTGTTTTCGAACAGGGACGGATCTACCGCCGCTTCAGTGAAACGCAGGGCGGAGTCGTAGTTCAGGGATGTGATGCCGAGGTTGGCTCCGAAATAGACGAAATCCGATATATTGAAACCTATGTTGAATACATAGTCGTATTTATATCCCGTGTTCTGTCTCTGGTAAGTCTGGAACAGCGGTCCGGGTGTCCAGGCGTTTATATTCGTACCGTCCTCGCCGTCGGAGACTTCGAAGTTCTCGTTCGCACCCACGAAGATTCCGGGATAGTCTGTCAGTTCGGAGAACATACCGGACTGGGCTGCCACGATGGTCTTCCACGGCGCGTTGTATGAGTTGTAGGCATCTTCGCCCAGAAGGGAATTCATGTCGTATCCTTCGATGGACGCCCAGTAGGCTTCGGAGCCGGCGAAAGAGGTGTTGGAGTGTTCTCCCGATGTGATGAGACTCTGCTGATAACGGTTCGTAGTGTTGACTATGAAACCGATGTTGATATTTTTCAGCCCCTTGCTGCGGTGCAGGTCGAGGTTCATGGTGACACCGAAATTAGGGACACTGAACCTCGTTTCCGCGTTCCTGAGCCGGTTCCCGAAACTGTATGGAGTCGATTCTCCTGTGTATGCGGTGCCGCCGGCATTGTTCACGGAAATGTTGAGGGCAGGCGTGATGGTTATCTGCCCGTAATTGGCGACTGCCGATCCGGCCGGATTGATAGTGACAGCGCCCAGATCGCCTCCGAGTGCGGTGAACGCATTTCCCATAGCCATTGTCCTGGCCGTCCCCTCGTAGTTGCTTTCACTGAACGTCAGCGCATCGTAGACGGTCTGTGCGCCTGCACCTGCCGTGATGCCTGCAAGTAAAAGTACCAATGCTGTCTTTTTCATTTTCTGAGTTTTTAGATTATACAGTTGTTTAATGAGATGGCTGTCCTGCCGTCGGCTGCTGCGCTTCAGGGAAAGCTCTATCGTCTGCTTCTGGATACCGAACCTCTCGATGAACCGCTGCTGCGGGAAACTCCCGACGGCCTGCTGTAGCTCGGAGTCGAACTCCTGTTGTATGAGGAACTGCTTCTGTTATACGATGAAGATCTGCCGGATGTACTGCGGTTGTATGAGCTGCTGCGGTCGGACGAACCTGCCGACGAGTCGGAGCGGTAGTATGTCCTGGAAGACGAACTGCCGGAAGACCTGCCGTAGGAGGTGCTGGCATTGCCTGAAGAAGTCGGTCTCCTGTAGCTGTTTACGGATGCCTTGCTGTTGCCGGCAGTGCGGCTTGACGAGCCTGTGTAGCGTGCAGTGCCGCTGCTTCTGGAAACAGTGCCGCTGGAGCGCGATACCGTCCCTGTGCCCCGCGATACCGTCCCTGTGCCCCGTGAAACTGTTCCTGTGCCGCGCGATACCGTTCCGCTGCTTCGGGATACGGAACTTCCCGCAGAACGTGAAACGGTACTTCCTGAACCTCTTGAAACAGTCCCGGCGGAGCGTGTCACTGATGATGTGACGCCCCTGCTTACTGACCTGAGGCCGGATGTCGTACTGCGCGAGATTCCGGATGATGTCCTGCGGGATACTGACGAACCAGTCGTGGCGTTTCTCGAAATCCCCGATGTGCGTGAACCGTATGATGCAGTGGAGTTTCTGGAGCCGAAATACATGTCCCTGCCGTAAACCGGGCCATGAGAAGGTCCCGGACCATACCAGTGATGGTGGTGCCAGTGCGGACTGTGCCAGTAACTGTGGCTCCAGTACGGCCTGTGATACCATGGATCCCAATACCATGGATCCCAGTAATGCGGATTCCAGTACCATGGATCCCACCATCGCCCTGTGTACCACGGATTCCTGTACCAGTACGGCCTGTAATACCATGAATCCCAATACCACGGGTCCCACCACGTGCTCCATGTTATGGCCAGTGCAGTAGCCGGAACCAGTGCATAACTTGAATACCATGCATCTTCGAACGGATCGTCCGTTATGGTTATGGAGCTTATGTTCGAATTGTTGAAATTGATTACGGCGGATTTGTTTTCAGGAATGACCACCGTATCTGCCTTATCTTCGCTGAACAGGTATATCTCGGAGTTCTTTGTGCGCTCTACAAGGGCATCGACTTCCCTGTCGTAAGATTCTTCCGTCACGGCTTCCTTCGGCTCCTGCCTGCCGGCGTAATAAATGCCGTCGTTGAATCTCTGCCCTGAAGACAATGTCGCGGTACTTCCGCAAGCCGTAGCTGCGAGTACTGTGAAAATCAGGGGGTATAGACTCAGTTTCATAGTGGAATCTCCTTATATATTAAAAATTTTAGTATCTTCGCGGTCCGAAGCGGGGAAAAGGCGAATTGCTTCGTTATTTCGGATTCGGACTCAGTCATTTACACCTTGTAAACTCCTGTCGTCCTCATCCTTACGCCTTGCACTTCATCCTTTTCCCCGCTTCGGCGCAGATAACGGAAAAGGCGGATAGCTTCGTTATTTCGGACTTGGACTCAGTCATTTACGCTTGGTAAACCGGTATTCTGCAATTATGGGACCAATCCGTATAATAGATGCAGGAACCGGACCGTATGTAGCATACAACAAAAATAAATAAAAACAGGAACAATGGCAAAAGAGGTTACAAAAAGGTCGGAAAACTATTCACAGTGGTATAATGATCTGGTGGTAAAGGCGGATCTGGCGGAGGCCTCGGCAGTCAGAGGCTGCATGGTCATCAAACCGTACGGTTATGCCATCTGGGAGAAAATGCATGAAGTCCTCGACAGAATGTTCAAGGAGACAGGTCATCAGAATGCTTATTTCCCTCTTTTTATTCCCAAATCATTCCTCAGCAGGGAAGCTGAGCATGTGGAAGGATTCGCGAAGGAATGTGCGGTAGTCACCCATCACAGGCTTATGACCAATCCTGACGGCCCGGGTGTCGTGGTGGACCCTTCGGCAAAGCTCGAGGAAGAACTCGTGGTAAGGCCTACTTCCGAGACCATAATATGGAATACATACAAGAACTGGATTACTTCCTGGAGGGATCTTCCGATACTGTGCAACCAGTGGGCCAATGTGGTCAGATGGGAAATGCGCACCCGGCTTTTCCTCAGAACCGCCGAATTTCTCTGGCAGGAAGGCCATACGGCCCATGCCACGCGGCAGGAAGCCGAGGCCGAGGCTATGAAAATGGTGAATGTCTATGCCGATTTTGCCAGAAATACGATGGCAATGCCTGTCGTGGTAGGGCATAAAAGTCCGAACGAGAGATTTGCAGGCGCGATAGACACCCTTTGCATAGAAGCCCTTATGCAGGACGGAAAAGCCCTGCAGGCCGGTACATCGCATTTCCTCGGACAGAATTTCGCGAAAGCCTTCGATGTGCAGTATACAAACAAGGAAGGCAAGCAGGAATACGTTTGGGCTACATCCTGGGGCGTTTCCACCCGTCTTATGGGGGCTCTTATCATGGCTCATGGCGATGACAACGGTCTGGTGCTTCCTCCGGCCCTTGCCCCGATTCAGGTCGTGATGGTCCCTATCTACAAGAGCGATGAAGAACGTACCGCCATTTTGGACAGGATGGATCAGCTGAAAAAGGAGCTGGAATCTCATGGCCATACAGTGAAAATCGATGACAGGGATACTCTCAGACCCGGTTTCAAGTTCGCTGAATGGGAACTGAAAGGTGTGCCGGTGAGAATCGCCATAGGTCCGCGCGACCTGCAGAACGGTACGGTGGAACTTGCCAGAAGGGATACCCTGGAAAAATCTTCGGTATCTCAGGATGGCCTTGGACGCCATATCGAGGAACTTCTGGCTGAAATACAGAAGAATATCTATGCCAAAGCCTTGAAATTCAGGGATGATAACATCGTCAAGGTCGATACCTGGGATGAATTCAGGACCAGGATCGAGGATGGCGGCTTCCTGTTCTGCCACTGGGACGGCACGACAGAAACTGAAGAGAAGATAAAGGAAGAGACCAAGGCTACCATCAGGTGCATCCCTATCGATTCGGCAGTGTGCGAGGAAGAAGGAAAGTGCATCTACAGCGGCAAGCCTTCGCACAGGAGAGTGTTGTTTGCAAGATCATATTGATTTATTTTTTAAATTAAATGTTTCAAAGAATGAAAAGACTATTTGTCATAGCCCTGGCATTCGCCATGCCAATGTCGGTATGGGCCCAGGATGAGCAGAGCCAGATGGAAATCCTCGACAAGGCGGCGGACGCGGTGGCTTCCGCTCCGAGAGTGGAAGAGGAAAAAGTCCCTGCACCGAAATACTGGAACAATTCTCTCCAGACCAAGCTCGATTTCGGCCAGACATCCTTGACCAACTGGGCGGCCGGAGGATATAATACGATATCCCTCAAGACATTCATCGATGCCAATGCCAATTATTCGAAGGACAAGATGTTCTGGAACAACAGGCTTCAGCTCGATTACGGATTCCTGTATTCAGCGGACAAGCCTGTGCTGCAGAAAAGCGATGACAGGATTTATCTGGAAAGCAAGTGGGGCTATCAGGCCAAGGATAATCTGTACTATTCTGCCAACTTCAGTTTCAGGTCGCAGTTTTCCAATACCTACGATTTCCCGACACCTACGCGCCAGCTTGAGGAAAACGAGGAATATACGAAGGAGGACTGGCGTGATGCCAGGGTGCTCAAGTCGGGACTGCTGTCGCCGGCATATACGAACCTGGCTCTCGGTCTTGATTACAAGCCGTTGAACTGGCTTAGCGTCAACCTTGCTCCTGTTACCGGAGGTTTCGTCATCGTAAGCAATCCTGAACTGAGGTCCTCATACAGCCAGCCGCGGAAAAAGAAATATGAAGGGGTGGAAGATGCAGATCTTCCGAAGAAAGAAGACGGCACCATAGACGGGAACATTTACAAGGCCGCCAAATTCGAGTTCGGTGCCCAGCTGAAGGTCGATTTCAAGGTCAATATAAACGACAATTTCGCATTTTCATCCCAGGTGGTGCTTTTTTCCGACTATCTCGACAAGCCCCAGAACGTGCGCGTGAACTGGGATACGAGATTCGACTGGAAACTGACCAAGTTCTTTTCGTTTACGTTCATTACGAATCTTATCTACGACGACGATGTCCTGATAGCGACGCCTGAGGAAAAAGCTGCCGGACTTCCCGGCAAGCAGCGCGTTCAGTTCAAGGAATCCCTGTCGTTCGGTTTCGTCTATACTTTTGCCAGATAGGAGTTTTCCGATATGTTGCCGGGATTCTCCGAAATACTGGAGCAACATGGCCTGTCGGCCGCTGCGGAGCCGGTTCTGGCTGCTGTGAGCGGCGGAATCGATTCGATGTGTATGGCAGACCTGCTTCTGCATTCGGGAATCAGGTTCTCCGTGGCGCACTGCAATTTCCATCTCCGCGGAGATGACAGCGATGCGGATGAAGCCCTGGTCAGGGACTGGGCAGCACGGAACGGCATAAAATTCCATAAGACGGATTTCGATACCGAAGAATTCGCCGCGGCCCATGGAGTCAGCGTGGAAATGGCTGCCAGGGAACTTCGCTACCGCTGGTTTGCCGAAACCTGCATTTCATCCGGCTACGAGGCATTGTGCGTGGCGCATAATGACAACGACAATGCGGAGACCCTTTTCCTGAACCTTGTGCGCGGAACAGGGCTGAAAGGCATATCCGGAATGTCTGTCGAGTCGGTGGTGCCGTATTCCGACGGGAAGTCCCGGATACGTCTCCTGCGCCCCCTTCTTCCGTTTACCAGGAAACAGATTGAAGGCTATGTCCGGTCTCATTCCGTCCCTTTCAGGGAGGACCGGACCAATGCCATGACCGATTACCGCAGAAACAGAATCAGACATCTCGTATTCCCTGTATTCGAGAAGATGAATCCCTCGTTTATATGCACCGTAAATGACGAAATGTCGTATTTTGCCCAGGCAGGAGCCATCGCCGAAGCTTTCTATGAGGATGAAATCCGGAAATGCATATCTTCGGAAGGTTCCGATATTGTCCTTTCCGTGAGAAAACTTACGGCTGTCAGACATTGGGAATACCTGCTGTACAGGTTTATGGACAGTTACGGTTTCAACAGGGGAGCGGTTAATTCCCTTGTCCGTATGCTGAAGAGCGGCGGAACTTTTTCGGGAAAGCGGCTTGATGCTCCCGGATATGTCCTGCTGACAGCTTCCGACAGGGTGATAGTGAGGCCTGTAGCGATATCTGGCAAATCTGCGGCAATGACCGCCTGGCAGACTGACCAGGACATGTTTACGGCGGTGAGAGGCTGCGGTATCTACAGTTGCAACGGTATGACCTTTTCCGTCTCGCTCGCCGACAGATCGCAGATAACTTCTCTCAGGCAGCCGCATGGCACTCTGCTGTTCGATGCATCCAGACTGACTTTCCCGTTCGCATGCCGGAACTGGAGGGACGGGGACTGGTTCGTGCCCTTCGGTATGAAAGGCAGAAAAAAGGTCAGCGATTTTTTCACTGACCTCAAGTATGATATTTTCCGCAAGAAGGCGGCGGTAATGGTCGTGGATACCTCATCCCCGGATAGCGGGAACGGCAGAGTGGCTGCCATACTCGGCGAACGCATCGATGACCGTTACAGAATTTCTTCCGATACCGTCTCCGTTTTGGTTCTGACTATTTTATAATCTCCAGTTCGTAAGGCAGGCGGGCATAGACCTGTCCGCTCCGGCTGTGGTCCCAGTCTTTGAACGCGGCCTCGACATCGGCGAACGGGGTATCCTTGAAAACTGACGCTGAAACGTACCCGCCCAGAGACTGTATAAGCATTTCTATGGCAGTCATCGGCTTGGGGTATTCCACGATGTCCCATTCGTCAAGTTCTCCGCCTGCACCGCTCGCCGTCACGGCATAGTTCAGTGCATCCGTCAGTGTCCCTTTCATGTCGGCCAGCCTGAGTCTGAGCGCATCGTCTCCGGACCATACCCTTCCCTGTGCGATGGAGTCCACATATTCAGTGTCCAGAGACCTTCCTTCGGCCACGAGCCCGGTGAAAGTCCTGTAAATACTTTCCACGCTCTCCTGCATATAGGCTGTTTCCCTGCCGGTCAGAGGGCGGAGGCAGGAGTAGATGTCGCTGTGCGCATTGGAATTTACTGTCGTGACATTGATATGGGCTATGTCATCGAGAGTCTTGCTGAAATCAGGAATCATGCTGAAAACGCCTATAGAGCCGGTAATGGTGCTGCTGTTCGTGAAAATATAGTCGCATCCGGCTGAAATCCAGTATCCTCCCGAGGCCGCATAATCTCCGAATGAAGCTATTACGGGTTTTTCTTCGGTCAGGAGCATTATTTCGTCCCGGATTTTTTCTGCGGCCAGCACGCTTCCTCCCGGAGAGTTCACCCTAAGGACGACAGCCTTTATGCTTTCGTCTTTCCTTATCTCGGAAATCATCCTCGCGAACCTGTCTCCGGCCACCTGCTGTTCTTCGGAACCGTCGATGATGTTTCCGTCAGCATAGATGACTGCCACCCTGTTTTCTGCCCTGAAATCCGGAACGACCTTTGCAGCCGCATAGTCGGCCAGGGAAACCATAGCCGGTTTTTCACTGCCGGATGCATCGAAATACTCTTTCAGGCGGATTTCCATCTCATCGGAAGTCAGGAGTCCGTCCACAAGTCCGGCATTCAGAAAGTCTTCCGGGACATTGAGTTCCAGTCCGTCAATCATAGAGTCCAGAGCCCCTTTCGAAAGCCCGCGGCTTTCGGCTATGGACGATGACCAGGAATCCCAGAGGGCGTCTACAAGTTCCTGGTTCTGCGCCAGGTTTTCCGGGCTTGCCTCATTCCTGACGAACATTTCACCGGCGGACTTGTATTTTCCGTGGCGGATCAGCTGTACATTGACGCCGAATCGTGACAGAATATCTTTCAGAAAGACCATCTGTGAGGATATCCCGGCGAACATGTTCATACCTCCGGCATGAGGAGTCATATAGACTTTGTCGGAAGCGGAAGCCAGATAGAAGCCGGCATTGGTAGGATTCTCGATGTATGAAATGACAGCCTTCCCGCTTTTCCTGAAGCCGGATATGGCCTGTCGCAGTTCTTCGATTTCAGCCATGCCTCCTGCAGCCATGTCCGGTTTCAGGTAAATGTACCTGATGGCCGGATCCGATGCGGCGGTATTGACAGCCCGTACGGCATCCAGAATCCCGAGAACCTGCATCTGATTTCCTGATACGGCTGTAATCAGGTCGGCTTCCCGGGTCTGTTCTCCCAACTGCACGGTCGAAAGGTCTATCCTGAGTACGGCTGAATGGGGTATTGCCGGCTGCGATTTGCCGAGAGAGGCTAAAGAGCCTATTATCCCGAAGAATATGAATATCATGATGCCTCCAGCTATCAGGCATCCCGCGATGACGGCGGCTGCTGTTTTCAGAAATTGTTTCATGGTCTTTAAAAAATTCATCTGAACAAAGATACGCAAAGAACACGGTATTTTTTGCGTATAATCGCAAACATTTTATAAATTTGTATGATATTGTATTGATAATAACAGGCCTTATGTACAAAATACTGACTAAGGAAATGCTATCTCCGGCGATATGCCGGATGAAAGTGCTGGCCCCGAGAGTGGCGTCGGCCGCCCGGCCGGGACAGTTTCTGATCGTCCGCGTGAACGAGCATGGGGAGCGTATCCCTCTGACGATAAGCGATTATGATGCCGAGGAAGGTTCCGTAACGATAGTTACCCAGAAAATCGGTGCCTCCACTAAGGAAATATGCGCTCTTGAAGCCGGAGACTGCTTCGAGGATGTTGTCGGCCCGCTCGGACTGGCTTCGGATTTTGTCGGTATGACGGATGAACAGCTGAAGTCCGCCCGATATATCTTCGTTGCCGGAGGCGTGGGTACGGCTCCGGTATATCCTCAGGTGAAATATCTGAAGGCGCATGGCGCATACGTGGATGTGATTATAGGTGCCAAGACCGCTGACCTGCTGATTTACAGGGATGAAATGGCGGCTGTCTGCGATCATCTGTACATCTGCACCGATGACGGAAGCGAGGGATTCAAGGGCATGGTGACTGCCCTTTTAGAGAAAATTGTCGTCGAGGACGGGAACCGGTACACTCAGGCTGTGGCGATAGGGCCTATGATTATGATGAAGTTCACGACTTTGACGGCGAAAAAGCTCGGACTTCCCATCGTGGTGAGTCTCAACACCCTGATGGTGGACGGAACGGGCATGTGCGGGGCCTGCCGTGTGACAGTAGCCGGAAAGACGAGGTTCGCCTGCGTGGAAGGACCGGAATTCGACGGGTATGAAGTCGATTTCGACGAGGCTATGCGCCGTCAGGGAATGTACCGCGCCGAAGAACTTGCAGAAGATCACAAATGTAAAATCAGGTAATTTTATGGCAAACAAGATACCGAGGGTCCCTGTGAGGGAGCAGGACCCTAAAGTCAGGGCGACCAATTTCGACGAAGTGTGCTATGGATATGACGAGAAAGAGGCGGTTCTGGAGGCCTCGCGCTGCCTCAACTGCAAGAATCCGCGCTGCGTCTCCTCCTGCCCCGTTTCTGTGAATATCCCTTCATTCATAGCAGCTGTTGCTGCCAACGATTTTGCGGCTGCGGCTTCCGTAATAGCCCGGGATTCGTCCCTTCCGGCAGTCTGCGGCCGCGTGTGCCCGCAGGAAACACAGTGCGAGGGAAGTTGTATTCTCGGGATCAAGGGTGAACCTGTGGCTATAGGCAAGTTGGAGAGATTTGTGGCCGACTGGTCGCGGGTCCACGGAGCAAAGAAAGTGGAAAAGGCCGCACCCAACGGACATAAGGTGGCAGTCGTGGGCAGCGGACCTGCGGGTCTGGCGTGCGCTTACGACCTGGCCAAATGGGGTTATGACGTCACTGTCTTCGAGGCTTTGCACAAGCCCGGCGGGGTGCTGGAATACGGGATTCCTGAGTTCAGGCTTCCGAAGGAAAGGGTAGTGGCTGCGGAAATCGCAGATGTCAGGGCCCTCGGGGTCAGAATCGAGACCAATGTTGTGGTGGGCAAGACGGTCACTGTCGATTCGCTTTTGGACAAAGAAGGCTTTTCCGCCGTGTTCATCGGTTCGGGGGCCGGTCTTCCGCGCTTTATGAATATTCCCGGAGAGAATCTCAACGGAGTATTCTCCGCCAATGAATTCCTGACCAGGAACAATCTGATGGAGGCCTACCGAGATGACTATCTGACTCCGGTGATGCATGCGAAGAAAGTCGTGGTGGTAGGAGGCGGAAACGTGGCCATGGATGCCGCTCGTACGGCTTTGAGGCTCGGCGGGGAAGTGACCGTAGTTTACCGGCGGACGGAAAACGAGCTTCCTGCACGCCGGGAGGAAGTGCATCACGCGAAAGAAGAAGGTGTGGAGTTCAGGATGCTGTCGAATCCGGTAGAAATAATAGGCGACGAAAAGGGCTGGGTGAAGAAAATCCGTTGCATCAGGATGGAACTCGGTGAACCTGACGAAAGCGGCAGGAGGTCTCCGGTACCTGTTCCGGATTCGGATTTTGAGATCGAGGCCGATGCTGTCATCATGGCTTTGGGCACATCTCCGAACCCTCTCATAGCCAGGACTACCGCAGGGCTGGAAACAAACCGCCGCGGCTGCATTACGGCTGATGAAAACGGCGTGACATCGCGGCCGGGAGTCTTTGCAGGGGGCGATGCCGTGACAGGAGCCGCTACGGTGATATTGGCGATGGGTGCCGGGCGCAAGGCGGCGGCAGCCATCGATGAGTACGTGAAGTCATTGTAATACGGAATCGGAAAAAATGAAATTCCCTGCAACGTTTGCCTGCTGGTCTGCATCTTATAGGCGTGTTTGATTAATAGAAGGTAAACGTCATGAGAGAATTGATTACAGAGGTTCTGAAAAGAGTGGGCGCATTGCTTGTGGTGGCTTTCGTTCTCTCATCGTTTGTCCTGTTTTCCTAGAACCGATTCATAGTTGTTGACGGGGATGTGCCGGCGTGGTCCGGCGCATCCCTTGTTTTTTACGCGAGGTTTTATGATTTTATTGTGTATCTTTGCGTCGCTTTAAAGGTAACGCACTATGGCACAGAAACCGTCTATTCCCAAGGGAACCAGAGATTTCGGTCCGGCAGAAATGGCCGGAAGGAACTACATATTCGACACTGTCAGATCCGTGTTCCGTACATACGGCTATATGCCGATAGAGACTCCGTCCATGGAGAATCTCGGTACGCTTTTAGGTAAATACGGCGATGAAGGTGACAAGCTGCTTTTCCGGATACTGAATTCTGGAGATGCTTTTGCGGGAATCGATGTGGAGGCGTTCCGCACGGCGGATGGCGGGTTGAATTCGAAGGCTTTGTCGCTGAAAGTGTGTGAAAAAGGTCTGAGGTACGACCTGACTGTGCCTTTTGCACGTTTTGTGGTCCAGCATCAGAATGAACTCGCTTTCCCGTTCAAACGGTACCAGATACAGCCGGTATGGAGGGCGGACAGGCCTCAGAAAGGACGCTACCGCGAATTCTATCAGTGCGATGCCGATGTCATCGGGTCGAAGTCGCTGCTCAATGAACTGGAACTTCTGCAGATTGTCGACAGGGTGTTCGCGATTTTCGGCATACGGGTGCTGATCAAGGTGAACAACAGGAAGGTACTGGCCGGTCTTGCCGAAATTTCAGGTTTTCCCGACAAGGTAGTGGATATTACGGTGGCTATCGACAAGATAGACAAGATCGGGCTTGAGGCCGTGGAGGCTGAGATGAGGGAGAAAGGACTGTCGGATGAGGCGGTCGCAGTAATAGAGCCGGTACTGCAGCTGACAGGTTCCGCAGCCGGGAAAATAGCTGCAATGCGCAGGCTGATGTCAGGACAGTCTGCTTCGGGAATAGTTTCGGAGAACGGGCTGAAAGGGCTTGATGAACTGGAGGAACTCTTTTCCCTGGTAGAGTCTGCCGGCATTTCTTCGGAAATGGAAATAGATCTTTCACTGGCCCGTGGCCTGAACTATTATACCGGGGCGATTTTCGAGGTCAAGGCAAAGGATTTTGAAATCGGAAGCATCTGCGGGGGAGGCAGGTACGATGACCTGACCGGTATCTTCGGACTTCCGGGGATGTCGGGGGTCGGGATTTCCTTCGGTGCGGACAGAATCTACGACGTACTGAAAGGGCTTGACAAGTTCCCTCCTGCCGTAAAATCTTCCACAAGGGTGCTCTTCGCCAATATGGGAGACGCGGAAGTACGCTACATCATCCCTGTCGTCAGGGCTTTGCGGGAATCCGGCGTTTCGTGCGAGATTTTTACGGACAATGTCAAACTGAAAAAGCAGTTCGACTATGCCGACAGAAAGTCCATACCGTTCATTTCGATAACCGGGGGTGATGAGGCGGAGAACGGACTGGTGAATCTGAAAAATCTTTCCACGGGAGAGCAGAAATCCTTCTCCAAGGATGACTTGGAAGGAATCATAGGATTCATATCCTGAAGCCGGAGCGTTTTTTTACTTTAATAGCACAAAAGCGCAAAAAATCAAAATAATTTTGGTTTTGTAAAAAATCTTCTTACCTTTGCAGTCCAATATCGCGGGGTAGAGCAGTTGGTAGCTCGTCGGGCTCATAACCCGGAGGCCGGAGGTTCGAGTCCTCCCCCCGCTACTACGCAGGACAGTCCATCGGGGGCTGTCCTTTTTTCGTGTCCCGATTTCACTCCTCCTACCGGATTCTGATCACCTCCGCCTTCAGGGCACCGTTGGAAATATAAAAAATCAGGAACAGTCGGCAACTGTTCCTGATTTTCGTCTTTTATGAATGATGAATTATTTGGCGCTCTCTACAGAGACTTTCCTGAATTCCTTCATCATTTTCATAATGTTCAGGGCAGCTTTACGTGCGCGTGCTCCTGCTGCCTTGTTTCCTTTTTCTATCTGGGCATCTGCATTAACTGCGAAAACTTCGTACTCTGCCTTGATCTGTTCTACAAGCTCTTTCATTTTAGTAAAATTAATTATCTGTTAAACATATTAGGTGTTAAGCATCAAAACTTTGCGCAAGATATGCAATAAAAACAGAAAAAACAAGCCAATGGTATAAAAACTAAATTCAAAATTTTATAATTTCGCTCCGCTTTATACGTATCGGAATCCGGTTGCACCGGAGAGTATGTATCTTTGCAGGAGAAAACAGTATTATGTCCAATAATGACATGTCGGATTCCAGAATCATAAAGGAAAGGTACCGGGTCGCCGGAATGAGTTGTGCGGCCTGTGCGGCCAGAGTGGAAAAGACCCTGAAGGACTGCCCCGGGGTCGTTTCTGCGGGCGTAAACTATGCGGCCGCGACGGCGGATGTGTCGTTCGATGACGCAGCCTGTTCTTCCGATGCCCTCCGGAAGGCCGTAAGCGATGCAGGGTATGAACTGATTGCAGGTGACCCGGCGGATTCGGACAGGATGCTGGAGAAGGCTCGTGAAGAAAAGTTCAGGTCATTGAAGAAAAGAACTGTATGGGCCATAATTCTGGCATTTCCTGTCCTGATTGTTTCCATGTTTTTTATGGACAGCCTGCCTTATGCCGGATACATAGCCTGGATATTGTCCACTCCGGTGGTATTCTGGCTCGGCCGGGACTTCCATATCGGAGCGTGGAAGCAGCTTAGACACCATACCGCGAATATGGATACTTTAGTGGCCTGCAGTACGGGGATTGCCTGGCTTTTCAGTGTATTCAATCTTTTCTTTCCCGAATTCTGGCTTTCGAAAGGACTGCAGCCGCACGTCTATTTCGAAGCCTCCAGCGTTATCATCGCGTTTATCCTTCTGGGCCGGCTTATGGAGGAAAGGGCCAAGGGCAAGACTTCTTCGGCCATAGAAAAGCTGATGGGACTCCGCCCGCGGACCGTAGCGATAGTGGAAGGGGCCGATATCAGGGAAGTCCCTTTGGATACGGTCGGCCCGGGCTGCATAATCGCCGTCAGACCAGGAGAGAGAGTCGCCGCTGACGGAACGGTTACCGGGGGAGAGTCTTACGTGGACGAGAGTATGCTGACGGGAGAACCGGTGCCCGTGTCCAAGCATTCCGGGGACAAGGTTTTCGCAGGCACCATAAACCAGAAAGGAAGTTTCCGCTTCAGGGCCGATAAGGTCGGGAAGGATACGGCGCTTTCCAAAATCATAGGAATGGTGCAGGATGCGCAGGGCAGCAAGGCTCCGGTACAGAAACTTGTGGACAGGGTCGCGGCTGTTTTCGTGCCCGTAATCATGGGGATAGCCCTGCTTTCTTTCGTGGTATGGATGATAGCGGACCATGAAAACGGCTTCACTCACGGGCTGCTCGCCATGGTGACGGTCCTGATTATCGCCTGCCCGTGCGCCTTGGGGTTGGCCACCCCTACGGCAATAATGGTGGGAATCGGCAGGGGTGCCTCCCGGGGAATTCTCATAAAGGATGCGGAAAGTCTTGAGACGGCCCGGAAAATCGATGTGCTGGTCATAGACAAGACAGGGACATTGACAGAAGGACATCCCGAGGTCAGGAAAATAGTCTGGTCTGAAAACGTTTCATCTTCACGGAAGCCGGAGCTCGAGTCGGTTCTGCTCGGTCTCGAAAGGTATTCGGAGCATCCTGTTGCGGAAGCTGTCGTGAAATTCCTGAAAGACAGCGAGGCTGCCCGGATTGAAAACTTCGAAAGCATAACCGGTGCGGGAGTCAGAGGGAAAAAAGGGGAGACAGGATATTCTGCAGGCAGCAGGAGATTCATAGAAGCCGGGGGAATAAGGATAACACCCGGACTTGAAGCCGCCGCTTCCGGAGCAGAATCGGCGGCTGACACCGTCATCTGGTTCGCGGATGAGCATGAAGCCCTGGCCGTAATAGCCATAACGGACAAGGTGAGGCCGGGAGCCAAAGCTGCCGTCGCCGCGCTTCAGTCCGGCGGAGTCGATGTGTGGATGCTGACCGGTGACAATGAGCGTACCGCATCCGTCGTGGCTTCGGTGACGGGAATCAGACATTTCCGTTCCGGCATTCTGCCTCAGGACAAGGCCATGTTCGTCAGGAGCCTTCAGAAAGCGGGGCACAAGGTAGCCATGGCCGGAGACGGAATCAACGACAGCGCGGCTCTGGCACAGGCTGACCTGAGCATCGCGATGGGCAGCGGAAGCGACATCGCCATGGACGTGGCGAAAATGACGATAATATCATCTGATCCGGCCAAAATCCCGGAAGCCCTCCAGCTGTCGCGGCTGACGGTCCGTACTATCCGACAGAACCTGTTCTGGGCTTTCATATATAATATGATAGGTGTCCCTGTCGCTGCCGGCGTGCTTTATCCGGTAAACGGATTCCTGCTGAATCCGATGATAGCCGGGGCGGCGATGGCATTCAGCAGCGTCAGCGTAGTCACCAACAGCCTGCGGCTGAGAGGAAAGAAAATCGGCGTTGCGTCGGAGATACCGGCGGGAACCGGGACGGAAGACGTGAATCCTGAGGCAGCAGGACTGATACAGGGTGACTCGGACATTGCGTCAGCGGAAAACAAGGAAAAAAAAGGGAATGGAATTATGAAAAAGGAATTCAAGGTGGAAGGAATGATGTGCAACCATTGCAGGATGCACGTGGAAAAGGCTCTCAATGCGCTGGACGGCGTAAGGGCAGAGGTTTCGCTTGAACCGGCCGTGGCTTCGGTGGAGTTTGCACCGGGCAAGGAATATACTCTGGAGGAACTCCAGAAACAGGTAACGGAAGAAGCAGGGGACTATACCCTTTCGGAGTAGGATGTGCCTATGAAACCAGGTGGCAGCAATCCGCTTCTGAAAATGGTGCAGGACGGGCTTCCCATGTCTCTGGGACAGCAGCTGAGACTGACCGTAGAACTCAGTATTCCTGCCATCATCTCCCAGATTTCCTCCATACTGATGCAGTTCATAGACGCATCCATGGTCGGAAGTCTGGGCGCGGAAGCGTCTGCCTCCATCGGTCTGGTCTCCACTACCACATGGCTTTTTGCAGGGCTTTCCGCCGCGGCAGCCACTGGTTTCTATGTCCAGGTCTCCCATCTTTTAGGATCCAAGGATACCGTGCAGGCCAGGAAGGTGCTGCGACAGTCATTGTCCATGATAATGATTTTCAGCGCAGTCGTGTCTTTGTCCGGCTGTGCGATAAGTTTCCCCCTGCCCGGATGGCTCGGCGGCGGGGAAGCTATCCGTCACGATGCAGCCATATATTTCCTCATCTATATGCTTTCCCTGCCAGCCCTGCAGCTCAACATGCTGAGCAGCGGAATGTTGCGGAGCAGCGGGAATATGTATACTCCGAGTATGCTGAATGTGCTGATGTGCCTTCTGGACGTGGTCTTCAACTTCTTCCTGATCTTCCCGACCCGTCAGATCGGCATCGCAGGCCTGGAAATCACCGTACCCGGAGCAGGACTCGGCGTCACAGGCGCTGCCATAGGGACTGCGCTGGCTTCTGTCATCGTAGCGGCCTGCCTGCTCTATTCTCTATGCGTCAGGTCTCCGGAACTGAATCTCCTGCAGGACCGGGGAAGTTTCCGCCCCACAAGGCAATGTTTCAGAAATGCCATCGGGATAGCTCTGCCTATGGGCTGCGAAAGGGTGATTATGTGCGGAGCACAGATTATGTCTACTGTCATCATAGCCCCTCTCGGCACTGTAGCTATCGCAGCAAACTCTTTCGCCATCACAGTGGAGAGCCTCTGCTATATGCCGGGGCACGGTGTTTCCAATGCCGCCACTACGCTGGTAGGGCAGAGCATAGGGGCGCGGCGCAAGGATCTGACCTGGCGTTTCGCACATATTTCAGTATGGATGGGAATCATCGTGATGACGCTTATGGGCGTAGTGATGTATGTGGTTGCTCCGGCGATGATGGGCATTATGACTCCAGATGCCTCCGTGCGCGAACTCGGGGCAAGCATACTGAGGATAGAAGCCTTTGCAGAGCCTATGTATGCCGCATCGATAGTCGTTTACGGGGTCTTTGTCGGAGCAGGGGACACTCTGGTGCCGAGTATTATGAACCTCGGAAGCATCTGGGCGGTAAGGCTGTCTCTTGCAGCTTTGCTGGCTCCTCACTATGGTCTGCAGGGCGTATGGACCGCTATGTGCATCGAGCTGTGTTTCCGCGGCGCGATATTCCTTTTCAGACTCTACCGGAAAAGGTGGATAAAGTAAGAAGCGGTATACAGGAAACAGAAAACGGTTTCTAAAAGTCACAGACTTTTGACGATTTGTCCAATTACGGTACGTCGGAGACGGTTATTTTTGTACAGTACAAATATAACCGCATAATTATGAACATCCTGTATAGATTCATTTCCTCAGTTTCCCTGACGGCAACGGTCCTGCTTGCCGCAGTTTCGTGTGATAAGGCCGGAAACGGCACCGGCAGCGGAGACAGTGACGGAGGCGGGACTTCGGTCCCGATGGAAAGGCCGGACGAATTGGTGACAGATATTTTTACGGCATATCCGTCAGGAAAGAATGCCTGCATAGACTCGTACCTGACGCTGACTTTCGCCTCTGCTCCGCAAATGGGATCTTCAGGAAAAATCCGCATACTGGATGCTGCAGGCGAGACGGTGGATATGATAGATGTAGCGGATATCAGACCTTCGGAAAGCAGGCCGCAGATGACCGGAACAACCCTTTTCAACACAGCTATGGACGCCATCGGTTCGTCTTCTACGGGATATTATAGAATCGTTTATTATAATCCGCTGACCATCAGCGGCAACACCGTCACTGTCCGTCTCCACTCCGACAAGCTTGACTATGACGGGGAATATCAGGTCGAAATAGAAGCCGGAGCTATCATTGCCGACGGTTTCGACGGCATCGCTCCCGGAGAGTGGACTTTTTCGGTGATGCCCCGCCCTTCGAAAGACGGGGAGGTAACTGTGGGAAGCCGTGACTGTGACTTTATGACGGTCCAGGGCGCTGTGATTTTCGCGAACAGCTGCGGACAGAGCTATGAAATGACTGTTTCAGTCTCCGCCGGAATCTACGAGGAGCAGCTCTATATACGAGGCAAGAACAAGCTGACCATAAAGGGATCTGGGAAAGACGAGACTGTCATACGCTTTGCAAACAGTGAAATGATGACCAACGGAGTGGGGCAGGGCGTGACTTCCGCGCCTTCGCCCGGAGAGGCTGTGGGCAAGACCGGAGGCCGGTCCGTGGTATTGGTGGAAAACTGTGATATGCTCCGTTTCGAGGATCTGTCCATCATAAATACCTATGGGGACGGTTCCCAGGCGGAAACAATCTATTTCAACAGCGAGGACGGCCGTCTGATTGCAGTGAACTGCCATTTCAGCAGCGAGCAGGATACCATTGAACTCAAGGGCTGGAGCTATTTCAGCGGCTGCAGAATAACCGGTGACGTGGATTTCATCTGGGGGTATCCGAAGGCGGCACTGTTCGAAGCCTGCGAGATATGTTCATACGACAGAGGCTACATCGTGCAGGCAAGATGCGGAAAGGGTGACCGCGGCTTTGTCTTTCTTGACTGCGACCTTACTTCAGGAAGCGGAGTCGGAAACGGCTCGGTATATTTGGCACGCTCAGGCGGTGACTCCCGATATTATGACAATGTCTCTTACATAAACTGCTCTATGTCGGAGCATATCGCAGCTGCGGGATGGTATTCATCTCCAGTTCCCAATCCTTCGTCCGGAAATGTGATAAACGGATGGAAGGAATACGGTAGCACCGATGAATCCGGTTCTGCGCTGGACGTGTCTTCACGGTTCGAGTCCAGCTGGCAGCTGCCCGCTTCCTTTTATGAAGAATACTATAGTGATGCCGAGGCTGTCTTTTCGGATTGCCCTTATGGCGTTTCCTGGCTTGCACTTTGACTCGGGATACAGGTTAGGTTCAGGATATTCAAAAAAATTTGGTCTCAGAAAATATAAGTTATAATTTTGCGTAATCCGACACTGCTTATCAACAGTTTAAATATTGCGCAATGAAAATTTCCGGGAAATATAAGGTCAGGGAGATGGCCGGTCAGCATGTGGTCATCATCCAGGGTAAAAACGGGGAAGATATGACCAGAATCATATCGCTGAACGAATCCTCGCTTTTCCTCTGGAACAGGATGTCAGGCAGGGATTTCGAAACGGAGGATGTAGCCGACGCCTTAGTGTCGGAATACGGCATAGACAGGGATACGGCTCTCCGGGATGCCCGGGCCTGGTGCGACAAGCTTCGCGAATGCAGGCTTCTGGCGGAGTAATCCGGCGATGGAGTTCAGGAAAATATTTTCCGTTATTCCCCGTCCTTTCAGGAAGAAAGGCGTATGGGTCACCGTATCGCTGTTTTTGAGGGCTCTCCTGGACTTTGCCGGTGTGGTGGTCTTTATTCCGGTGCTGGCCGAGGTCCTCGAAAAGGACGGCACGTTCGAGACCGTCCTGCCGGTGGCGCTTGCGGCTCTGGCATTCATTTTACTTAAGGGTGCGGCCGTTCTGCTCCTGACCGGCTTCAGGAGCAGGTTCGTTTTTTCCCTGTATTCCGACCTCTCCGACCGTGTCCTGAAAAACTATCTCGGACGCGGGCTGCAGTTCATCCGCTCAGCTGTCAGCGTCGATCTGGCGAACAAGGTCAATGTCGTCACCATGACCTTCACTTCCGGTATGATAATGTCGTTTCTCAACGTCATCTCTTCGGTGATACTCCTGGCAATCATCCTGACTGCATTGTTCATCTATGAGCCTCTGCCTACTCTCGCGCTTCTCGCGGTGATAGGTCCGTTCATGTTCTGCTATTCCTTTTTCCTGAGGAAAAAACTGAAGAATCTCGGAGTAACGGAGAACAGGGCACGCCGGGATCAGGCGAGAACGGTGTATGAGCTGTTCAGGGGATATCCCGAATACTATATAAACGATGCGCTGGACAGCCAGATGAATCTTTTCCATTCCAGACTGTCCCAGGTCGGCGACGTGAGGGTAAAGGCCGAGTCATATTCCGCCCTTTCTTCGGGCTTTATGGAAATCACGGTCATGCTGTCGATAATCATACTGATGCTCCTTTCGATGACGGCATCGTGGGGAATTTCCATGACTTTCGGCATTTTCGCCCTTTCGGCGATGAAAATCCTGCCTTCCGTGAGATCTCTCGTGGCCTCATGGCAGGCCATGCAGTCTGCGGAGTTCAGTGTGGATATCCTGGCCGAAATTCTCTTGCCCGATGCCGGCTCCGGTACGGAAGCCGTACCGTGCCGCGGCGGAAATTCAGCCGCGGCTGTGCCGGTTGCCCCTGAACGGCTTGCATTCTCGCGCAGCATTTCCCTGCGGTCGGCATCATTCGGATACGGCGAAGGCTCCGGCCGGCTGTTCAGGAATCTGAATCTGGAGATAAGGAAAGGGGAGTATGTAGGCATAAAGGGAAAATCAGGAGCCGGCAAGACCACGCTGTTCAATATTCTTATGGGATTCTATCCTCTGCAGGAAGGCGGACTTTACGTGGATGACGTACTGATTTCCCCGGACAGGGTCAGGTCATGGCAGGCTCTTATAGGCTATGTGCCTCAGGACGTTTTTCTGATAAACGGCTCATTCGTGGAAAATGTGGCTTTCGGAAAATCCCCGGACAGTGCGGACAGGCAGAAAATCGAGCATATTTTCAGGAAGGTAGGGCTTTGGGACTGGATTTCTTCGCTTCCGCAGGGAATGGACTCGAAGATAGCCGAGGCCGGAAATTCCGTATCGGGCGGACAGAAGCAGAGAATCGGCATCGCACGGGCCTTGTACAAGGGTGCGTCGGTCCTGTTTTTCGATGAAGCCACTTCGTCCGTAGACCCTGAGTCCGAGTCAGAGATAAACAATTTCGTCACCGAACTTTCGGACGAAGACAACACATTGACAGTCATAGTGATTGCGCACAGGCAGGAAACACTTTCGGCCTGCCGCAGAATCATTGACCTGGACGCACTGACGGCGGACAGGTCGCAAAAATAGGAATCTTATGGTTTTGACGGAAAGGAAAATATCGGTAGCGGATTTCGTGTTTTCGGTCAGCGGGAAGTCTTTTCTCCGATTTATGGACATATCGGCGGCATTTCAGGTGTTTTATACCGATGCGCCTGCAGATTTTTACGTAAAGTCGGAACTGGATGAAGCCGTGGTCCTGTCTTCGGAAGAATACGGGTCGAAAAAGATATGCTATGAAATAAGTTTCGAAGGGATAGACTGTTCCTACGGTATGGCCGGCAGCCGGATATACTTCGACATGAAGTCTCCGGACGGGACTGCCGTTCTGGTGCTTTTATGGACGCCAGGTTCACGGGAAATTTTCTGTACCGACGGAAACTATTCGCCTTCGATGGCCAGGTTCGGGCTCTGGATGGCTCTGAACCTGCTGTGCATACCTGAAAAATGTGCTGCGGTCCACAGTTCGGTCAATGTCTGCAACGGGGCGGCCGCGATGTTCCTCGGAGAATCAGGAACAGGCAAGAGCACGCATACCAGACTGTTGAGGGAAAGATACCGGGATATGTTCCTGCTGAATGATGACAGCCCGTTCGTCCGGGTGATGGATGCCGGGAAGATATGGGTCTACGGCTCGCCTTGGAGCGGAAAGACGCCGTGCTACCGCCGGGAAAAGTATCCCCTGAAGGCCATGGTGCGGCTGAGCCAGGCCCCGTACAACAAAATCACAGGTCTGCATCCGCTGCAGGCCATAGGGGCGCTGCTTCCGTCCGCACCGCCTGCGTTCAACTACGCCGATGCGACCTCGGATATGGTCTGCGATTTCGTTTCCGAAGTGGTTTCCGCCACTCCTCTTTATCATCTGGAATGTCTTCCTGATACGGCCGCTGCCGAACTGACTTACAAAACCGTTTTCGAAGATGGCGGCAAATGACGGGAAAACCATAGTCGTGCCCAACGACATTTTCTTTTCACAGGTAGTCGAAAGCCTGAATGAAGGCAGGAATGTGACTTTTACCGTGAAGGGCTGGAGCATGTATCCTTTTTTCAGGGACGGGAAAGACCGTGTCTGTGTCAGAAAATTCGACGGGAACCCTCTCCGGACCGGCGAAGTCATACTCTTCCGCTATCGCGGCAATTATATTCTTCACAGGATTTATTCTGTTTCTGCCGCTGCGGGCAGGCCGGAAAGGCCTTCCGCCCAACCCTCCGCAATATCGTACCTCACCATGGGTGACGGGAACGTAAGAGGCACGGAATCGGCCGTGCCTGCAACGATCGCCGGAGTGGCTACAGGCAGGATAACCCCGTCCGGAAAGGAATGGAAATGCGGCAGCCTCTCCTGGAGGTGCTGCTCTGCTCTCTGGAGGATGCTGCTGCCTCTGAGGCGATGGTGCCTCGCCGTCTTACGCAGGCTCTATCGCTGACGGACGTGTCTTGTCGGCATCTGCTGCAGCAGCTTTGGGTTTGGTGTTCAGGGTGTTCATGGCCCTGTCCGGGCCGATGGTGGCGAAAGCCTTTATGCCGGCGATGACCCTTTCGCAGATTTCCGGCATTTCCTTCATCTCATCTTCGCTCAGTCCTCCGAGGACGAAATCGACCTGTTTTCCCCGGCTGAAATTGTTTCCGATGCCGATGCGGATGCGGGCATATCCTTCGCTGCCGAGAAGTTCCGATATGTTGGTCAGTCCGTTGTGACCGCCTGCGCTGCCGTTCTTGCGCATTCTGACTGTCCCGAAAGGCAGGTTCAGGTCATCCGAGATGACGAGAAGGTTTTCCAGAGGCAGTTTCAGCTCGTTCATCCAGTACCTGACGGCCTTGCCGCTGAGATTCATGTAGGTGGACGGCTTCAGAAGATGGAAGCGGCGACCCTTGAATGTGGTTTCGGCCATGCTGCCGTACCGGCTTTGCGAAAAAACGGTATTGGATGCCTGAGCCCAGGCATCCAATACCATAAAACCCATATTGTGACGGGTATTCGCATATTCTGCGCCGATATTTCCCAATCCGACTATAAGGAAATTGTCCATGGGATCTGATTTATCGGACTAAGCGTTCTGCTGTGCCTGCATAGTGGCACGGGTAGCCCTTACGGAGCAGATGATGGTAGCTTTCGGAGATACGATGTTGAGTTTGTCGTAGTGAAGGTCTCCGGCAACGATCTGCTTGCCTATCATCAGGTTTGTGATATCCACTTCGAGAGAGTCCGGGAGGTCCGCCATCAGTGCGCTTACGCGGAGCTTGCGGGATGAAACGAAGAGTTTTCCTCCGAGTTTCACGCCTTCCGAGTGTCCCGTGATGACTACAGGAACGTCGATGACTACAGGCTTGGCCTCAGTAACTGCGAGGAAATCCACGTGGAGTGCCTCATCGGTAACCGGATGCCACTGAACTTCGTGGAGAACGGCGAGGAGTTTCTGACCGTTGTCGAGTTCGAGGTCGATGATGTAGGAATTCGGTGTGTGGGTGATGGCTTTCAGGTCTTTTGCAGTTACCGTGAAAATCACGTTCTCGATGCCTGAACCGTAGATGTTGCAGGGAACGAGACCCTGTTTGCGGATGGCCTTGACTGTGGCCTTGTTACCCGTCTGACGGATAACCCCTTTCAATTCAATGTGTTTCATTCTGTAAATCTTGAAAATGTGTTACTCAGTCCGTTGCCGGACCCCATTGCACCAAAAGCCCTTCGGCTTTTCGGGGCTGCAAAGATAGTAAAAAACTTGGA
This sequence comes from uncultured Bacteroidales bacterium, assembly GCA_944325765.1. Lineage (GTDB taxonomy): Bacteria > Bacteroidota > Bacteroidia > Bacteroidales > UBA932 > Cryptobacteroides. The sequence goes on along the minus strand of CALVBH010000062.1, from coordinate 11,233 downwards.
AAGTGTCCGGAATTTTCCGGAAATTCCGCTTTTTATGTCATTCCGGGTGCGGGTATTAAAGATAATAGGCATCTATATATCCGGTATCCCGAGCCCACTGATAGAGACTGTAGTAATCGTTGCTGTTTTCCCTCTGGCTCTGCGGTATGGCGCTTGGCAGATACATGCTCAGCCCGCAGAAAGTTTCGAACCGGAAAGAGCCGTGAAGATACTCCGAGAAGAAATATTCCGTATTCGCCTTGTATTCCACGCATTTTTCCAAAGCCGCATCTACTTCCCGCAGTTCCTCGTCGGATGCGATTTCAGTGAGGATGTCCCTGAAGTCGTAAAAATACTGTGTCTGGTAGTTGGCGAGCTGTACATTGTCCGGGCTGATTCCGGGAATGAGGCCTTTACGGGCATCGAAAACGGCCCTGCAGGCTTCGGCAAGGTCTTCCAGGGCGGAACAGTCCACTACGGATACAGTGGCTGACCTTTTGTCTCCTGTCAGACTGTCGTAATGGGTGAAAAAATCTTCGGCCACACCGACAAGGTCGGTCATTGACTCGCCTAAAAGCCTGTTGACGATATTGGTGTATACCATACCGTCCGCCAGAATTTCGGCCGAGGAGAAGACTATGCGGCCGCATTTGTGTCTCAGTTCGTAGGCAGTCTCGATTCCGCCCATGAGACAGGCATCGAATATTATGTAATCCAGTCTGAAAGGCAGGGCGGCCGCGAAATCCTTTACATCCATCTCCGCTCCGGTGGATGCGTCCTGTCCTATGCTTTTCTGCGGGCCCGACCGCCGGCCTTCCTTATCTGCGGATGTTTTCGAAGCGGACGGAAAACGTCCGGAAGAGAATGTCCCTTCAGGCAGCCAGCCGGTGGCGTGGGAGGAGAATATCATCCCGTATTCGCCCGAAGGGTATTCCTGGTGTACGTATGTCAGGACATCTGTCAGCGTCTCTGTATCCACGGCACTCGTCCCTGCCGGCCAGGTCCTGACCGTATCCCTTACTGTAATCCCGTCGCGGTTCCGGTATACCCTTATGAGACACGGCTCGGTGGGTGTCCTGTAATTCCCGTAAGACACGGTGTTGTGGGTGAAGACGAGAAGGTTGTCGCAGTAGCCGAAGCCGTCGGGTACATATCCGGCGCAAATATCGTCGATATCGTCTTCCAGTTCCGAGGACAGGTTATGGAATGCGGCGGAATACACTAAAAGTGTCCTGCGCGAGTCCTCCGTGCCGTTCCTGCCGAGCGTCCCGTCAGCCGTTCCCCCTGCGTTTCTCGGATTCGAATACGGTATGTCGAGAATGTCGCTGCAGGAAACCGTTCCCCACATCGCAAGCAGTATCAGTATTCCGTATTTTGCTTTCATTGTCAGTCTTTTGAGTTCCCGGGCAAATATGCGCGGCAGCAGATGTGTCGCGACGGCGGCAAAATTACGCAAAATATTTTGTATTTTTGCCGTCGGTCCGCGTGGATTGCCGTGCGGGCATTGCGGCGGCAGCCGGCGATATTGCCGATGACGGTGATGTTGCGGCGACAGCCGGAAGAATTGCCGCAGAGCGGAAAGACAAATTTAAATTATTTATTTTCAATATGGTAAAGATAGGAAAAATGGTTGCTTTTTTAGGTATGGCAGCATTTATGACGTCCGGCTGCGGGTCCGGGCAGAAGGCGGACGACGGGTTCAGGTATCTGATAGACGAATTCGCCGACTTGAAAATCATGCGCTACCGGATTCCGGGCTGGGATGACCTGACTCTTCAGCAGAAGGAATACGTCTATCATCTCGGAGAGGCCGCGAAATACGGCCGGGATATCATTTGGGTGCAGAACTGCGAGGTGAACCTGCCGATAAGGAAAGCGGTCGAGACCATTATAGAAAAGTATGACGGTGACAGGGAATGCGAAGATTTCCGGAATTTTATCGTATATGCCAAGAGACTCTTCTTCAGCAACGGCATCCATCATCACTATGCGGAGGACAAGTTTTTCCCTGAGTGCCCGCAGGAGTATTTCAGAGCCCTGATGGAGGCTGTCGGGGTGCAGGAGACGGATTTTCTCATAGATGCGATTTACAATCCCGAGGTTTTCCCGCAGAGAAAGTCCACTGACAAGACGAAGGACATCGTAGCCGCTTCCGCCGTGAATTTCTACGACAATGTCACGCGTGCCGAGGTGGAGAAATTCTATGCGGACATGGCTGACCCGGATGATCCGCAGCCGGTGTCCTACGGTCTGAACAGCAAGCTCGTGAAAGGCAGTGACGGGGTAATCCGCGAGGAAGTATATAAGATAGGAGGCCTGTACGGGGCTGCCCTGGAAAAAATCGTCGCCGAACTCGAAAAGGCCCGCGAAGCGGCTGAAAACGAGGCCCAGAAGGCCTATATCTCCACTCTTGTCGAATATTACAGGACAGGTGACCTGAAACTGTGGGACAAATACAATATCGAATGGGTGAAGGATACTCTCGGAACTGTGGATTTCGTGAACGGTTTCGTGGAGGATTACAACGATCCGCTCGGGCGCAAGGCCACCTGGGAAGGATTGGTGAACATAAAGGACCATGCAGCTTCTCAGAGGACTGAAATCATCAGCGAGAATGCACAGTGGTTCGAGGACCATTCGCCTGTGGATCCGAGATTCCGCAAGCCTGTGGTCAAGGGCGTATCGGCCAAGGTCATCGATGCCACCACTCTGGCTGGGGACTGTTATCCTGCCACTCCGATAGGCATAAATCTGCCGAATGCGGACTGGATCAGACGCGACTACGGCTCCAAGTCCGTGACTATCGCCAACATTACCCACGCCTACGACCTGGCTGCGCAGGAATCTCCGAACAGCACCCTGCAGGAATTCGCCTGGTCCGAAGAAGAAGTGGCGGATGCGAAAAAATATCTCTCCATTACCGATGAGATCCATACCGACCTGCACGAATGTCTCGGGCATGGCTCCGGACAGCTGCTTCCGGGTACTCCGTCCGGTGCTCTCGGCGAGTTCAGTTCCACTCTCGAAGAGACCCGTGCCGACTTGTTCGGACTGTACTACATAGCCGACCCGAAACTCGTGGAACTGGGCATACTGCCTGATGCGGAAGCCTACAAACCTCAGTATTCGAACTATATAAGAAACGGCCTGATGGTGCAGTTCACGAGGGTGGAACTCGGAAAGAAGAATACCGAGGCTCATATGCAGAACCGCAAGCTCATCGCCGAGTGGTGTTATGAAGCCGGGAAGGACTCTAACGTGATAGAGAAGAAGGTACGCGACGGCAAGACTTATTTCGTAGTCAACGATTACGAGGCTTTGCGCGGACTGTTCGGCGAACTTCTGGCGGAAGTCCAGAGAATCAAGTCGGAAGGCGACTATGCCGCCGGCAAGGCTTTGGTGGAGAAATATGCCGTCGATATCGATCCTGTGCTCCACAAGGAGGTGCTGGAAAGGTACGAGGCCCTGAATCTGAAACCTTACGGCGGATTCGTGAATCCTGAAATCGTGCCGGTGGAAAAACACGGGAAAATCGTGGACTACAAGGTGGAATACACTGCGGACTATCTCGGACAGATGATGGAGTACGGCAGGAAGTATGCCACCCTGTAGGGGAGGCTGTCCGAAAAGTCTGACGGAATGCTTGCACCTGACCGGATCATAGCGGAATTCGGCTCTTATCTGAAAATAGAAAGGTCGATGTCGGAGAATACGGTGTCATCCTATCTTTCGGATACCGCACTGTTCTTCGAAAAGAGCGGATGTGACCCCGAATCCGTGACTTCCGATGATATAGCAGGATATTTTTCTTCCAGAAAAACAATAACCAAAAGGACGCAGGCGCGCATATTGAGCGCCCTGCGTTCTTTTTTCAATTATCTGATTCTCGAAGGCTATATAGGCAGCAATCCCTGCGACCGTGTCGATTCTCCGAAAATCGGCAGGCATCTGCCCGACGTCCTTTCCGTAGAAGAAGTGGATGCCATGATCGGTTCGGTGGTTGTTTCCGACTGGAAAGGGTTGAGGGACAGGGCGTTGCTCGAAGTGATGTACGGCTGCGGACTTCGTGTGTCGGAAGCTACGGGACTGAAGGTTTCCGAAATTTATTTCAAGGAGGGGTTCGTGAGGATTGTCGGCAAAGGCAACAAGCAGCGTCTGGTCCCGCTCGGAGACATGGCTGCCGCCGCCCTGAAAGAATACCTGCAGGCCCGTCCCGAGCCTGCGGACTACGGCGATTCCGATTTCGTGTTCCTGAACGCCAGGGGTGCCCCTCTGTCCAGAGTCTCGGCTTTCAAGATGGTCAGGGAAAGGGCTCTGTCCGTCGGGATAGCCAAAAGGATTTCCCCTCATTCGCTCAGGCATTCATTTGCCACCCATCTGATAGCAAACGGGGCCGATCTCCGTGCAGTGCAGGAAATGCTCGGACATGAAAGTATACTGACGACGGAAATCTACACCCATATAGATGCGGGAACGTGGCAGGCGAATATCCTGAAATGTCATCCGCGCAAAGAGTCCTCGGCGACGGCGGCGTTGTAGCAGTGCCGGCAGAGCGGTTCGTAGACGTCTTTTTCCCCCAGCACGACCAGACTGTCATCCTGTGAAAGCCTGTGGGAATTGTTGGCCGGACTGCCGCATTTCACGCAGATGGCATGGACCTTCTGCACATCCTCGGCCACAGCCATCAGCGCGGGCATGGGACCGAACGGTTTCCCGGCAAAGTCCGTGTCGAGCCCGGCGATGATGACGCGGATACCCCTGTTGGCGAGGGTCTGTGCCACTTCCACTATGGTGTCATCGAAAAACTGCGCCTCGTCGATGCCTACGACATCCACGTCCGAGGAAAGCAGGAGCATGCTGGCAGGCGTGTCGATAGGGGTGGAAGGGATACTGTGGAAGTCGTGGGATACGACCTGGTCTTCGGAGTATCTGACATCGACTCCCGGCTTGTAGATTTCCACTTTCTGATTGGCGAACTGGGCTCTCTTGAGCCTTCTTATCAGTTCTTCAGTCTTGCCTGAAAACATAGACCCGCAGATTACTTCGATGGAACCTGCTTTTTTTACGCATTCTGAAAACATTTCATTAAATTTGTCGTCCGGGTCTGCAAATGTAGTCAAAATTTTATTCATGGGAAAACTGTATATAGTCCCGACGCCGGTCGGAAATCTCGAGGATATGACTTTCAGGGCAGTGAATGTGCTGAAATCCGTCGACCTGATCCTGGCGGAAGACACCAGGACCACTTCCGTGCTGCTGAAGCACTACGATATCCGCGGGCGTCTGGAATCCCATCACAAGTTCAACGAGCACAGGACCGTGTCTGTCATAAAGGAGAGAATTCTCGCCGGGATGGATGTGGCCCTGGTCAGCGATGCCGGCACGCCAGGAATTTCGGACCCGGGCTTCCTTTTGGTGCGGACCTGCGTGGAGGAGGGGATAGAAGTCGAGACATTGCCGGGGGCTACGGCCTTTGTCCCGGCACTTGTAAGTTCGGGCTACCCGTGCGACAGGTTCTGTTTCGAAGGCTTTCTGCCGGTCAAAAAGGGACGGATGACGAGATTGTCCGAACTCGCGTCCGAACGCAGGACGATGATTTTCTACGAGTCGCCCTACAGACTGGCGAAGACTCTGCAGCAGTTCGCGGAGTGCTTCGGCGAAGACAGGGGATGCTGCGTGGCGAGGGAGATTTCAAAAAAATTCGAGGAACACAGACGCGGAACATTGAAGGATGTGGCGCAATGGTATTCCGTGCATGAGCCGAAAGGCGAAATAGTAATAATAGTGGAGGGGGCTCCTGAAAAGGAGAAAGTGTCGGAGAAAAACAGATGGAAAAAGGAAAGGGAGAATCCGGAGACGGAAGAGGGAGACTGAGTTCATCATTCGCGGCAGGTGTCGCCGCACTTGTATTCCTGATAATCGGCTATCAGTCGGCCCTGTTCATTCACAGGGCTGCCGTGCTGGGCATAATCGAACGGAAGGATGCCCCGGATACCGTCTATGTCATAGACCGGGAACTGGCCGAGAGCATACTGAGGCCTGTGGGGAAAGAGCGTGCGGAGACGATGCTGCGGACAGTGAAAGGGAAAGAGGTGTATGCAGTCAGGAAAGATGCGGTCCATGAACCGCAGGCAGAGGCTGTCAGGAAAAGGGCCGCGCCTAAAAGCGTGGAGAATTTCAGTTTCAACCCGAATACGGTCGCGGTCACGGATCTGGTACGGCTCGGCTTTTCCGAGAGACAGGCCCTCTCCATAGACAATTACCGGAAAAAGGGCGGTGTGTTCAGACGGAAGGAGGATTTCGCGTCTTCTTTCGTCGTGGCGGATTCCGTTTACAGACGTCTGGAGCCGTACATCGATATTCCTCTGATAGACCTGAACACAGCCGATTCGGCCGCATTCGACCTTCTCCCGGGAATCGGAGGCTATTTCGCTTCCGAAATGGTGGAGTTCAGGGAGAGGCTCGGCGGCAGTTATTCCTGCAAGGAGCAGCTGATGGACATCTACCGGTTCGACGAGGAAAAGTTCTCCGCACTTGAAGACCTCATTACGGTAGAGCCGGAACATATACGGCCCTACCGGCTGTGGACATTGCCGGCTGACTCGCTCAGACGGCACCCGTACATAGGTTCATACGCGGCACGAGGCATCATTATTTTCAGGGAAAACCATCCGGTGTCCGACTGGAGCGTGGAAGCATTGGCGGAAGCCGGTGTGCTGAAAGGCGGTATGGCGGAGAAACTTTCCAAATGCGTCATTGCTGAACCATAGCTGAAATATTTTTGCTCCGCTTTCAGCTTTTCATTATCTTTGCGAATTGCGGCGGCGGAGAGTCCGCAGCCGGGAAACGAATATTAAATCAGACATTTATGGCTAAGGAAACAGAAAAGGAAAATGTCGACGTGAATGCCGCCAAACTGAAGGCGCTGCAGGCTACTATCGACAAGATTGAGAAAGATTACGGGAAGGGGACGATTATGAAGTTGGGGGATCAGCCTAAATGGGAAGTGTCCGTGATTCCGAGCGGTTCCATCGCCCTCGACCATGCGCTGGGCATCGGTGGATATCCGAGGGGACGTGTCATCGAAATATTCGGCCCGGAATCGAGCGGCAAGACCACTCTGGCCATCCATGCGATAGCACAGGCCCAGAAACAGGGAGGCATAGCCGCCATCATAGATGCAGAGCATGCCTTCGACAGGACATACGCGAAAAATCTCGGCGTAAATCTCGAAACCCTGCTCATCTCGCAGCCGGACAACGGGGAACAGGCCCTTGAAATCACAGACAATCTGATACGGTCGGGCGCCATCGATATCATCGTCATCGACTCCGTAGCCGCACTGACGCCGAAAGCTGAAATCGAGGGCGAGATGGGCGACTCGAAAATGGGTCTCCAGGCCCGTCTGATGAGCCAGGCGCTCAGGAAGCTGACTGCAAATATCAGCAAGACCAACACCTGCTGCATCTTCATAAACCAGCTCAGGGACAAAATCGGGGTGATGTTCGGAAATCCCGAGACTACCACCGGCGGAAATGCCCTGAAATTCTATGCATCTGTCAGGGTGGACGTGCGCAGGACCACGCAGATAAAGGACGGTGAAGAGGCACTCGGAAACAGGACGAAAGTGAAAATCGTGAAGAACAAGCTCGCCCCTCCTTTCAAGAAGGCTGAATTCGACATAGTTTTCGGAGAAGGCATTTCCCACATAGGCGAGATCATCGACCTCGGAGTGGAATTCGACATCATAAAGAAAAGCGGCTCATGGTTCAGCTACAACGATGCCAAACTGGCTCAGGGCCGTGAAGCCGTCAAGCAGCTCCTTACGGACAATGTCGAGCTGAGCGAGGAAATCGAAGGGAAGATCCGGGAGGCCATGGCCGATATGAAAGATTAAGGGGGACGGGACTTATGGATACAGTTTTAAGCGGAATCCGCTCCACCGGACATCTTCATCTCGGGAACTATTTCGGGGCGCTGAGAAATTTCGTGAAGATACAGGATGACTACAGATGCTTCTTTTTCATAGCGGACCTGCATTCGCTTACCACGCATCCTCATCCGGATGATTTCCATGCCAGCGTGAAGACCATCCTTTCGGAGTATCTGGCTGCAGGACTCGATCCGGAGAAATCGGCTATCTACATTCAGAGCGATGTTCCGGAAATCAGCGAACTCTATGTCCTGCTGAATATGATTTCTTACGTGGGAGAGCTTGAACGCACCGTCACCTTTAAGGAAAAGGTGCGCCAGAATCCGAACAACGTGAACGCAGGGCTTCTGACCTATCCCGTGCTCATGGCTTCCGACATCCTCATCCACCGGGCGCAGTGGGTTCCGGTAGGCAAGGACCAGGAGCAGCATCTGGAACTGGCGAGGGTTTTTGCCCGCAGATTCAACAACATGTACGGGACGGAGGTGTTCCCCGAGCCGCGCAACCTCGTGTTCCAGGGCGGAGCTGTAAAGGTTCCGGGACTTGACGGTACGGGAAAAATGGGAAAGAGCAACGGCAACGGCATCTACCTTTACGATGACGAGAAAACCATCACCAAAAAAGTGATGAAGGCTGTTACCGATTCCGGTCCTGTCGAACCGGATTCCCCTATGCCTGAAGTCATAGAAAACCTGTTTACCCTGCTCAGACTCGTCTCCGACCAGTCTACGGTAGATTATTTTACGGAAAAATGGAATGACTGCAGCATCCGTTACGGAGACTTGAAGAAGCAGCTCGCCGCCGATATCTGCAAGGTGACGCTTCCGATAAAGGAAAGGATTGACGCCATATATGCCGATGACGCATACCTGTCCAGGGTAGTGGCGTCCGGCAGGGAACGCGCCCGCGCAAGTGCTGCAGCCACTCTTGCGGAAGTCCGCAAGGCCGTGGGTTTCAGGCCTTTCTGAATATAGAGAACGGTCTGTTGCCTGTATAGTATTGTTAACCATTTAAATGTGCAGCGAAATGAAAATTCCGAATAGAGCACTGCTCGTGGCCCTGTCGTTCCTGATGCTGCTTCCTCTGGGAAGTTGCGACATGTTCCGCAGGCTTGCCGGAAGGCCGACGGCAGAGGAAATCGAACTGATGCGGATAGAAAAACTGAAACAGGAAGAAGCGGTGCGCCGGCACAGAATCGACTCGCTCGCCAGGGTGCAGAAGGAAAAGGAGGATTCCATAGCCATTATGGATTCTCTCGCCCAGATAAAGGGTACGATTCTGAATCCTTCGGAAATAGGCGGCCTGTTCACGACCCGGCTCGACTCCAGATATTATATAGTGGTCGGTTCTTTCAGAAACCGCCACAATGCCGAAACTCTGCTGTCGGAGGTGAAGGACAGGGGCTACAGCCCGATACTCATCAGTTTCCGCAACGGGTTCAATGCCATAGCGATATCCCCGTCAAACAACCTTCAGGACGCATTCGCTTCGTTGAAAGCCGTCAGGCAGGAGTCTTTCTGTCCGGAGGACGTATGGATTCTCGTAAATGAATAAGCCGTCCGTTAATATGGGAGCAATCAGAATCGCCGCGGTATTTCTGGGACTGTCCGTCTGTCTTTCATCCGGAGCCCAGTATGCTGGCATATACGACGAGTATTCCGGGCTTTACGACAGCGAGACTGTCGCTTCACTGAAGAAACATGTTTCTTACATAACCTCGGCAGCCTTTGAAGGCCGCAAGGCCGGTTCGGAAGGGGAGAAGGCCGTGGCGGAATATGTCTACGGCTGTCTGAAGGACTACGGAGTGGAAATGCTCGTTCCCGAGGAAGGCGAACTTTTCGGTATTTCCCGCACTCCCGAAGACACTCTCGTGTCCCGCAATGTCTATGGCTTCGTCCAGGGTTATGACCCGGAGCTCAAAGACCGGTACATAGTGGTCGGGGCCAGGATGGACAATCTGGGAACAAATCCGATGACAGTGGACGGGCGGCAGGTGACGCAGGTATATACCGGCGCCAACGGCAATGCGTCAGGAGTGGCCATGATGCTCGAACTCGCCAGAATGGTTTCCACAAACTCCCTTATTTTCAGGCGTTCCGTGATTTTCATCGGTTTCGGGGCGTCTTCGGAAACATACGCAGGGGCATGGTATTTCCTGAACCGCTCCTTCACGGATGCAGATCTGATAGATGCCATGGTAAATCTCGACATGCTCGGGACCGGAGGGGATGGATTCTATGCATATACAGCCTCGAACACTGACCTGAACTCGATTCTGTCTTCGCTATCAGGCAAACTGCAGCCTGTGTATCCGGAACTGCGTGCCGACGAACAGTATCCTTCCGACCACCGTGCGTTCTATGCGAAGGAGATACCTGCAGTCCATTTCACCACAGGCAAATATCCTGAACACGACACGCCCCGGGATACTTACGAGATTCTCGATTTCGGGATGATGGAGCGTGAACTGGAATATATTTACAGTTTCGTGGCCGAACTCTCCAATACCGACCGGGATATTACGTTCAGGAACGAACCGGTGGTGAAGAAACCTGCACGGGAAAATGTTGTGGCTTACTACGACTGCGATTACAGGCCGGTGTTCCTGAACAGCACGGACCCGCGCCAGTTCCTGGAGAAATGGGTGTACCAGTATCTGAGATATCCGCCAGAGGCTGTCATGAACGGTATCCAGGGTACGGTGCAGGTTAATTTCGTCATCGGCCAGGACGGCAAGGTCAGGGACGTGACGGTAGTCAAGAGTGTTGACCCTCTTCTGGACGAGGAGGCTGTCAGGGTAGTGAGTGCATCTCCGAAATGGAGGCCGGGACGACTCCGCGGCGAAAAGGTAAGCACATCCATGACCATTCCAGTGGAATTCAGACTCGAAAGGAAAAGCGAAAGAAACAAGTTCGGAATAAAGAAGTGACAGAATACAGATATATGGATTACGATTTCAGGAAAATAGAAAAGAAATGGCAGGCCTATTGGGCGGCCAACCATACTTTCGAGGTTTCGGAGGACAGTCCGAAGCCCAAATATTATGTTCTGGACATGTTCCCGTACCCATCGGGTGCCGGGCTTCATGTCGGGCATCCTCTCGGATATATCGCCAGCGACATATACAGCAGGTACAAGCGCCTCTGCGGTTTCAATGTGCTGCATCCAATGGGTTACGATGCGTTCGGCCTGCCGGCGGAGCAGTATGCCATACAGACCGGGCAGCATCCGGCTGTGACTACCGCCAGAAACATTGCTCGCTACAGGGAGCAGCTTGACCGCATAGGATTCTCATTCGACTGGTCAAGGGAAATCAGGACC
>CALVBH010000061.1 GCA_944325765.1 uncultured Bacteroidales bacterium | reverse complement strand
AGAAGCGGGGCCGGGAGATGTACGCCGTCGGCTATGGCTTCAGTATACAGGTCATCCACGTAATATCCGGCTTCTATGACGCCTGCATATCTCAAGGCTTCTTTCCTGGTCACAGTGGAAGTAAGGGAATAGAAATGGGTGATGCTCGTGAATCCCTCGTCGAAGGCAGCCAAAGCCTCCTCATATAGTGCGGCAGTATGTGCCATGGACATCTGTATGCCCCGAGCCTTCAGTTCCGCCGCCAGTTCGGCCACGCCAGGAAGTTCGGGAGCGATGCTCCATCTGGCGATGAGATCTCCGCCCTTTTCCAGGATTTTCTCCCAGTGAGGTCTTTCCGGATTCATGATATACCTCGGGTCCTGACCTCCGGACATCGTCTTGTTTATATAGCCTCCCTCTATATGGATGCCTCCGAACGCCGCTCCCCTGTCATTCATCTGTTCGGCCTTCCGGTAATTCTCGAAAAGTCCGAACAGCGCTTCGTCGGAGCAGGAGCAGGTCGTAGGATATATGAGGGTCGTACCGTGTTTCGCATGCATTTCGGCTGCGCCGACAATGGCTTCCGGAGTCCCGTCCAGGAAATCATGTCCGCCACCTCCGTGGCAATGCGTGTCTATAAATCCAGGAGAAATGTATTTGCCTCCGGCATCAATGACTTTGGCTCCCTCGAATTCCACGTCACCTGAGACGACATCCACGATTTTTCCGTTTTCAACCAGGACTGTAGCGTCCTTCATAATGGAATACGGGAGAATCACATTGCCGTTGGTAATCTTTATCCTGTCCTGCGCTGACAGAAGCGCCACGCCGGCCAGAATACCGACTATGACCAGACTTATTCTTTTCATTTTAAAACTCATTATTTTTCAGCATCGATATTGTGGATATTTCCTGCAAGCAGGAATACGGAAATGATGGCCAGAGGGAAAAGGAGTCCGCCGAAAATGAAGAACGGAGCCCAGCCCACCTTGGTAATCATAGGGACAATGACCATCGCCAGGATGGTTCCGAGAACTGCGGATGCACCTCCGAGACCGGCAAGCGAGCCGACGGTCTTACCGTAGTGGAGATCGGCAGCGAGAGTCATAAGGTTTGCCTGCACGAACTGGTATCCGCCGAGAATCAGCGCCATCATCACTACAGCCATAGTGGAAGAAGTCGCCATAGTAGCCCCGATAACGCCTGGGATAGCGATGCAGACACCGACAATCATAGAGCATTTGCGAGCATAGTTCAGAGATTTGCCGCCTTTCTGCAGAAGCCCTGCAAACCAGCCGCCGGCAAAAGCTCCTATCGCTGCCCCCACATACGGCACCCAGGCAGAAAATGCCACTTCCTTTATGTCCAGATTGTATTTTTCCACGAGGAAAATAGGAATGAACGTGACGAAAATCCACCATACCGGGTCCATAAAGAAGCGGCCGACAATCAGAGACCAGTTCCTCTTGTCTTTCAGCAGTTCCTTGTAGGATTTGCCCTTTATAGGCTCGGTGCTCTGGCTTTCAGGCTGTCCTGAAAGGATGTATTCCTTTTCCTTGTCCGTAATCCACGGATGGTCTTTCGGCCCCTTCTTGTTTATGACAAGCCACGGAATGACCCAGATGATGGCCAGACTGCCTATAATCACGAAGGTCCAGCGCCATCCGCAGGCCAGATAAATCATGGCTATGACGATAGGCGCCAGGATGGAGCCGACCGAAGTGGACGCGTTGAACAGCCCCTGGGCCATCGCACGTTCCTTCGAAGGGAACCACTCCGCATTGGACTTGGTAGTTCCGGGCCATGGCCCGGCTTCCCCGAGGCCCAGCATGAAGCGGAATCCTGTCAGGGACTTGAGCCCGACGGACAGGGATGCCAGAGCATCTGCGGCACCCCAGAGCAGTGCTGATGCCGTGAAGCCCTTTCTCGTGCCGATCCTGTCATAAATCCTTCCGGAAAACAGTTGGCTGATACCGTAGGCTATCATGAAGAAAATGGTGATATTGGCCAGCATCTGCTTGGTGGTGGCGCTGTATTCGGCCTCGGACATCGAGGTGTCCACTATGCCGAGTTCGGCAGCGATTCCGCCCACTTTGGTATATACATAACCGCCGGTTTCAGAAGGTTTTACCCTGTCGGAGCCGACAGTCACCTGCTCTCCGTCCAAGGTAAGGGTGCAGGTACCTGCCGCCTCGTCGAATACGACATCGGATGCCGCCACTTCGATCTTTTCATTGGCCACCCACATATAGTTCAGGGTGCCCCTGTCCAAATAATTGATTATGGATACGAGCATTATCATGCCCAGTATTATCCACCTCAAACCTTTTACTTTCATAAGACTATCTCGATATTAATGAAGCACTGTCCCTGTCCACGTACAACGTGCAGTCCCTGTGGGTCCTGAGAATGGACGCAGGACATGCGGAAACGATAGGTCCGTCGCACGTTCCCTTGATGGCGTTGGCCTTGGCTATGGTAGGAACGATGGCGAACAGTTTCTTCACGAACAGGAGTTCGGGAATGGTAATGGTATATGCCCGGGTAGGCACATCCTCTATCCTGGAGAAGCATCCGTCGTTTACCTGCTGTTGGATGCAGACAGGGTCCAGGTCCACGGTCTTCACTGTCAGAGGGTCATCGAAGAATGCGACATGAGGGTCGTTGAATGCCAGATGCCCGTTTTCACCGATACCGAGGAACACGATATCCGTCGGCATCTTTTTCAGGAGAGAAGCGTAGCGTTCGCACTCTTTCTGAGGATCGGCGGCCTTCGAATCGATGTAGTTTACGGATTTGAAGTCCTTCTTGGAGAATATCCTGTCTCTGAGGAACTGTCCGAAAGCCTGAGGGGCATGCGGATCGATACCGATGTATTCGTCCATGTGGAAAGCGTTGATTCTGTTCCACTCGATGTCTTCCAGAAGCAGGTTTGCGAGGAATTCGTTCTGAGAAGGAGCGGACGCGAAGACGATATTCACTTCGTCCTTCTCTTTCATAAGTTCCCTGATATATGCTCCGACTTCACGCGCAGCCACCTGGCCGAGTTCGGCACGGGTATCCGAAATTTTGACTTTAAGTCTTCCTTTTGTTAATTCTGTAACCATAATGCTGATATTTTAACAGTTGAACATTATTTCGTATTTATTTTCTTTTCCGTAAGAAGTTTATCCGCAAGTTCGTGCAGATAGACTTCCAAATTGGTGTATATGAAGGAAAGCGTTTTGGCGGGGCCGTCTTCAGGGTCATCCGGATCCAGTCCCCTGGCGCTTTCCCAGCTGTCCGGCATCCCGTCCCCGTCAGTATCTTCAGGAGCCGGCTGCGAAGAGTATTCGGGATAGCCGCCTACCTGTGAAGGGCTGTCTATCAGGCCCTCCTTGCTCGGAACAGCCCCTGCCGCATATCCCGTGGAAGTGGCATTCGCGGCATCGGTGACTGCCCTGTAATCCACCTTGTCCCGCGGCCAGGCTCCCGCCTGGTCCAATACGTATGTGAAAGCCTGCGAGGCATCGTAAGTGGTGGTGTGCCCGTCTCCGGTGACACCTCCTATCGGAAGTTCAGATATCCTCCCCGGAACGGCCGGCATGCCTTCTTCTCCTGCGGCATACCACCGGATGCCTTCATAGTTGTCCGTATTGGCGGCTATGGAACCGGCTGAACCCGTGTACGGCTCATAGACATTGCCGGAGATATGAATCTCCGGATAGGCTGGAGCGAATTTCGCGTCGGTGATTTCCGTTGTGGCGTATGCGGTCATAAAGCGGTTCAGACGGTTAGAGTGCGGGCCTTCCTTATAGTAGTTGTTCACCATGTTGAAGTGGCCGCCCTCACCGCCGTAGCTGTTCTGTCCGCCCCAGCCGTAAACGACGTTGTTTCTGAAGTCCACGTTCCCTCTCCACTCGGACTCGGGGAATCTGGTGTCGTCATAGTAGGACGAGGATGCGTCGAAACGCGGATTGCGGCTGTCGTTCCTGGAAATCAGGTTATGGTGATACGAAGCGTCCTTCCCTCCCCAGATACCGCCGTAACCATGCGGAGTGCCCTTTTCGTGGGTAGACTCCCTGAGACTTTCTGTCAGGATGCACCACTGCATGGTGAAGTTCCGGTTTCTGTAGAACGACGCGCACTCGTCCACACTCCAGCTCATCGAGCAGTGGTCTATGATGAGGTTGCTGTTCGTCTGCCCCTCGAAAGCATCCTGCGCGCTGCCGGTATCCACCTCGTCCCCGAGACGGAATCTCATAAAGCGGATTATCACGTTGTCGGCGTATGCGATGGACAGAGGCCAGTTCTTCAGACAGATGCCGTCACCGGGAGCTGATTCTCCGGCTATGGTTATGTCCTGGCCGCAACCCTCGTATCTGCCGTCGTTCCTGATAGACAGCTTGGCTTTCAGAGGAATGATGCCCGAAACCTTGAACATGACGGTTTTCGGCCCGTACTGGGACAGAGCCCATCTCAGAGAGCCTTCCGGGGCATCGGGATATTCGTCGAGCAGGTTAGTGACGTAGATAACGCGTCCGCCCCTGCCTCCGGAAGCGAATCTTCCTCCGCCTTCGGCTCCCGGGAATGCCGGTATGTTCTCCTCCTCACCCTTTTCACTCACTTCGAATGTCAGGACCAACGGGATGTCCGTGGTGTTTCCCTCGCTGTCGCGGACATAGATACCGTACTGGAGGATTCCGGAAGCATCTTCGGGGATGACCTTGACCAACGTTTCCGTGAAGGCGGAAGACAGCGAGGATGAGAACGTGTAGGGCGGCGTCCCGCCTGAAACAGTCACGTAATCCGTCAGATCCACTTCTTCTCCCGGCGCTGCCTGAATATTCATATCCGATATGCGTTCGATGGACAAGCCGCTGCCCTGCCGCCCGTATTCCGAGCAGGATACGGACAGCAGGACTGCAGCGAATATCAGCGGTGAAAATTTCATTTCAAGTCTCCTCTATTCTTCCCACCTCTGGTCTCCGAGCGTAAGACCCGATGATTCCAGAGTAAACCTGACATTGTCATCCTTTATCCGGAACGATGCGGCAGGGTCGGCAGGATTGTCCATAGGGTTTTCCCAAAGCCGGGCCGGGGTATCGGAATATGATGTGAGCCTGTCATTGATGTTGTATCCGGACGAGCCGTATGACAATGTCTGGGAACTGAAATACCAGAAATTATCCGCCGAGACACTGCCTACGGCTGTCGCAGAACCGAAATGAAGAAGTCTGAAAGCATCATTGGCCCCGTATATCACCGAATTGGTCAGGGAAACGGAACGTTTGCCTGCGTTTTCGGTACCGTTGTATCTTATGTTCAGCAATGCCTGTGAGCCGCCCTGACTGATGATGTCGTACATCGTACAGTGGTCGATGGATACGTCGCACGGCAAGTCATTCGTACACGCGGTATATACCAGCCCCCTCGCACAGCTTGCGAACGTGGAATTTTCCAGTGTCAGTTTCCGGAGATTTGCAGACGAACCTGAAGCAGCCTGGAAAACTATGTACTGTGTCTGTCCGATATTGGCGTAAACTAAAGAATTGGAAACCCTGAAGTCAGCCAGCACACTTCCGGTATCGGAACTGGTATTGAACAGTGTGGAATTTCCGGTAGCGGCCGAATTCAAATCGACGATACAGCCGTCGATATGGTACAGTCCGATATTGTAGACCGACTTCATCTGCACTAAATAAGTGGAGCATACGATATTCAGATTCCTGAACACTATCCTGTCTATGTCCCCCTCGCCGGCGATGCAGCCTCCGTCGAGCCTGAGCGTCGTGTTTGCCGGTGAATCCGAAATCAGCTCCAGCCCGCGGGTCAGATGGATTTCGACATCTTCGAAATCCAGCACATGCTCGCCGGGAGCGAGGTAGATGACCTCATCGGACCTGTCCGGGTCCGACAATACGGCCATCAGGTCGTCTTCCGGCCTTACGACCAGCATTTCCTCCGACGGAGCCTCCGGAGTGGTGAACGTGACGGATGCCACTTCCCCGCCGTCATTGTCCTTCAGGACAGCTGAATATGCAGTACCCGGCTTCAGATCCGTAACCGTGAGATGGCCTGCCGTCTTGTCGTCATCGGTCACCTCCACAGTCCTGTCGTCATAACCATCCGTGCTTATAACGATAGAAGCGATATCTCCTGCAGGAACATAATACAGCGACCAGGTGAAGTCCACGTCGGCGCTTACCGGAACTGTATCGAAATTCAGAACAGCTTCGGCATCCAGCGACGGTATAGGGCCAGGCACCGTAGTATGGACCACATTGCCGCGCCGCCTGTCGCCCACCATCAGGTCGATGTTGTATTCGGTACCGGTCTGTATGCCTTCGCTCAGGGTGACAGTCTGTGCTACAGCAGCTTCGGAAGAGACTTCAAAAGTCAGGGGCTCTCCTCCGGCCGTCGGAGTGAATACGACAGATGATACCACCTCAGGGTCAAGGGACGGATCGCCCCAGGCAAGGACTACCGTACAGGTGACGCTCCACGGGTCTGTCGTATATTCCATGGAGGACTCTGCCCTGACGTTCGGGATCAGAGGTTCGACAGGTGTCCTGGCATAGGCTATGTCGGAGTATTCCGAAGATTCCACGGACCCGTCCGCGGAAATCCCCCTGACCCTGAAATAATAAGTCACGCCTTCTTCAAGACCTGCCGCCAGATATTCGTTCTCCGTGATATCCGTGACTGTCTCGACATCAGCCGACATGTCCTCGAGGGTGGACCGGTCGAGTTCGAAAGTGTCCGCCTTGCCTCTCCAGGAGACGCGTATGCTCTCGGAAGATATGGATACGGCAGACACCTCCACCGGACGGAGAAGCTGCGACAGATTCACTTCGTCGGTTTCGAGTTCCGCCATCCTGCAGGAAACGGCGCAGACTATGGCCGCCATCGCGCAAAATAAACTGAAAAATATCTTTTTCATCGGTTTTTGTCCTTTAATTCGAGTAACCTATGTATGCGTTGTTCAAAGCTCCCTGGCTGTTCATTATCACTGATGAAGGAAGAGGCATCACCTGCTTCCTGTCCGGGTCGGCATAATACTGGGCATCGACATATTCATCGCCGAGGGTTTCCGGATCGATCCAAAGTCTCGGCTCGGCAGGTTCCCCCTCGTGATTTCCGTTGACATTCCAGTTTTTCCAGCCGTTTGCGGTTTTCCACACGTCTAAAGCGGACTGGTCCGTGACGGTCTGTCCGGATGTCCCGGGAGCGAACTCGCCTCTGTTCAGCCCGTACCACACTATTTCCCGCTCATCCGTGGCTGTGGACCTGTATTTCCAGAACACGTAGGCAGGGACATCCGAATATTTCCCTGACAATTCCCTCAGCGCCCGCATATCGGCTTTCGCCTGGTCCATGTTAGTTTTCAGGAGGTTCCACCTGATAAGGTCGTTTTTTCTCACCATTTCGCCGGCCAGCTCGAATTTCCGCTCATCCTGCACGGCTTTCAGGAAACTTTCCTTAGAGACGGAAACGCTTTCGACGTATGCCGTCTGGGAGGTGCCGAAAGCCCTTTCACGCACTCTCGACAGAGCGTCCTTCGCATCCTGGGTAGGCCCGCCGTTCAGTTCGTTCTCGGCTTCCGCGAACATCAGAAGCACATCTGCATATCTGAGGATTATGGGAGTAATGCCGTCATTCGAATTCGCGGAGAACTTCGGAAGGGACGGGTCTTTCCACTCTGCACGGAGTTTTCCGCAGGTCATCATGGAAATCCTGGTCAGTTCCTGGTATCCGTCGGCCCATCTGAAAGGCACTACGGAGATATCGCGTCTTCTGTCGTTCACGTCATAGTCATAATACAACGTAGGGACTACTCCCATCGTACCCCCGAGGTAGGTCGAAGCGTATGGATCCGCGTCAGCCGATATGGTACCCGAACCGCCCGGACCGCGGTGGTAGACTCCGCAGGCCACCATCCAGTTTCCGCGGGAATTGTATTTGAACGGCAGTTCCCAGAGAGGTTCGCTGCCGGCGGAAACCTTGACGGCGCAGTTGTCCTGGAATATCTTGGCGAAATCCTGTTCGAGGATATAACCGTTGCCTTCGTTCTGAATAAGTTCATAGCATTCGTCGCGGGCTATCCGGTATGTTTTCTCCACTGTCAGTTCCGGGTCCTCGCTGAGCTGCGGCACGCACATTTCACCATAGAGATGGTATGAATAACCGCCTGCGGCCAATGCGATTCTCGCCCTCAGGGCCTTGGCGGCAGCCTTGTTCGGACGGAGGACGGTAGAAGTATTGTCCGTGGTCCCGGGCCATGGCATCAGATCGGCGGCTTCTTTCAGATCGTCCAAAAGCTGTTTCCATATCACATCCCGGTCGGAGCGCCCGAGATAGAGGGTCTCGTTCGTGATAGGCTCGAATCTGGCAGGGATATCGCCCCAGAGGTGCACCAGTTCATAGTAAAGCCACGCCCTGAGAAACAGGGATTCCCCGAGAAGAGAGGCCATGTCCGGTTCGTTTTCCACATTTCCGTATTCACGCAGGCCTTCTATGCAGTTGTTGGCTTTTTCTATGGCCATCATCGCACAGGAAAACGCGTCTCCGAACCAGTCGTCGGTGGAATTGTAGTTGTAGACGGCGTATGCATAGTGGCGGTCAGGGGATGTCGCGCCCGACGTCGAAGAAAGGTGCCTTTCGATGTCGTTGTTGTAACCGTGGTATGCCCACAGCCTGCCGTTGAAGGAATTTCTGTTGATTTCGTGATAGATTCCCAGCACCGCCCCGTCGGCCAGTGTCGGATCGGAGAAAATCGCGCTCGCATCGAGAGCGGACTCGGAATCCGGGTCGAGGAAGGATGACACGCAGGAAGAAACCGCTGCGGACGAAATCAGTATGGATAATATCAGTATTGTACGTTTCATAACTCAGAATGTGAAATTAACGCCTGCCAGAAAACCGATAGTCTTCGGATACGGGGAATAGTCCACTCCCGGAGTCATCGGAGTAGAACGCCTGGTATCCACTTCCGGGTCAAAACCCGTATATTTCGTAAGACAGAACAGGTTGGTGCCTGTAACATAGAAGCGGAGCTGGCGGATATGCAGCCTGTCCAGCACCTTCGGAGGCAGGGAATATCCTACGGTAAGGGAGTTCAGTCTCAGGAAAGAGCCGTCCTCCACGATGTAGGAGCTGACGAACCGGTATCCTGTCAGCGGCGACCAGAGAGTGGTGTTCGCATTGATCTGGTCGAGAAGGGCAGTATCGGTAATCCTGTTCCCCATATCGTCTATGCTTCTCCACCTGTTGGAAGAATCCATTTCCTTCAGGAGATTCTGGTAACGGTACTGTCCGGTGGTAGTATATTCGGCCTTGTTTGCATTCAGGACCTTGTTTCCGAGGGTATAGGTGAAGTTGGCATTGATGTCGAAACCTTTTATTATGCCCGACAGGGAGAAACCTCCGGTCGCCTTGGGAAGGGTGCATCCGAGATAGGTACGGTCACCCGCAGCCGT
Organism: uncultured Bacteroidales bacterium; assembly: GCA_944325765.1. Classification (GTDB taxonomy): domain Bacteria; phylum Bacteroidota; class Bacteroidia; order Bacteroidales; family UBA932; genus Cryptobacteroides. Next base: position 18,562 of record CALVBH010000061.1, on the reverse strand, counting down.
GATGACGTTGTCGTCATTCAGGTTCTCAAGCTTGACGGCACCAGGTCCCCAGCCGTTTCCGGCGAGATAACTGTTGTCCAGGACACCCTCGTTGGCCACCCACTTGGAGCCGTCCCAGGTAAAGTCCGAGGCCGAATATCTTCCGTCCGACTTGTAGCCCCAGATCTGTCCCATCGACATTCCCGGCACCACGACGAAGTCATAGTCTATCTGCGTCGACGCCCAGCCCGCGTATGCTTCTATCCTGTCCAGGCCTCCCAGGTCGATGACCTTGTTCCTGTTCATCGCGATGTTGAACGAAAACTGCAGTCCGTAGTCCTGCTTGTCGATAATCACTGTGTTGACAGTGAACTCCAGGCCCTTGTTCTGCGTAGTTCCCATATTCCTGTACTGGTATGCGTACCCGGCGCCGTCCACAGGGAAACGTATCAACTGGTCCCGGGTAGTGTTGAAATACAGGTCCAGAGTACCGCTGATCCTGTCATTCAGGAAACCGAAATCCAGTCCGAGGTCTCTGGAGACGGTAGTTTCCCATACCAGATCCGGATTGGTCATATACTGTCCCTGGGTCCAGTATGACGATGATTCGAACGGAAGAAAGGATGATGTCTCTGAAGTGTACTGGGTGATGGTCTGTCCGCTCGGGATATTGTCATTTCCTGCCATACCGTAGCTGAGCCTGAGTTTCAGGTCGGAAAGCCATCCTGCGCCCTGCATGAACGGCTCCCTGGAAATCCTCCAGGCAAAGGCTCCGGAAGGGAAGAAACCCCACGGCTTGCTCTGCTGGAACTTGCTCGACCCGTCCGCCCTTACCGTGGCGGTGAAAATATATCTGTCATCGTAGGTGTAGTTGGCCCTGGCGAAGAACGACAGCAGCCGTTCAGGCGTGGAGTAATAATCGTCAGTAGATACTGCCGTACCCTGTGTAGTGAATTTGAAGGCGTCATCGGAGGAGAACGTCACGGGAAAACCGTCTATGACATTGGTCAGTTCCCGGGAATTCACTATGCTCATCTCCTCTCCTATCATCAGGTTCAGCCTGTGCTTTTTCGGGAGTATGGACTTGAAGTCGTAGCTGAGAGTGTTGTAGTTTATTATCCTGTTATGGTCTGTAACGGACATTTCCGCAGCCGGCTGGTCCTTTATCGTGGAGGTCATCCTCGAATAATAGGTAGTCACGCCGAAAAACCTCTTGTCTTCCCTTTTGCGGAGTTCGTAGTTGACATTCGACTTGAATGTCAGATTGTCTATGATTCTCCAGGTCAGACCGCCGGAAAAGGTGATGTTACGGTCTGACTGCCGGCGGTCATTGTCCCGGATAAATTCTGTCGGTGTAAACAGCGAACTGTTGCTGTAGAATTCGTCGTCGTCCATCCCTTCCGCAGAAAGTCCGTTGAGAGGAATCGGCGAATATTGCATTACGTATCGCATCCTCAGGTCGCTGACGCTCCTCGCATTCTGTTCGTTGGCTCCGGAACCGGATATCTGCGTATTCGAATATCTGGTCTGGAAGTCGAGGGTTATCTTTCTGTTCGGCCGGTGCTGGAACTTGAAAGTGAAGTTGTCCCGTACATAGCCGGAAGTTATCATCACGGCCTCGTCTTCCTGCCTGGTGTAGCTCGCGGACCAGGTGATTTTGTCGGTGCGGCCGTTCAGTGCGACATTGTAGTTCTGGATAAGGGCAGAGCGTCCGAAAACGATGTCCTGCCAGTCGTTCCCCTTGTAGTCCTTGTACAGTCCGATATCCTTGAACGAGCCGAAATAAGGGTCGTACATGGATTCCGTTATGCCTCTGTTCACCGACTGCTCGTACTGCCAGAGGGCATATTCGTACGGCTCCAGGACTTCGGGCATCTTCGCCACGTATTTCATACCGAGATAGGCGTTGAACGAGACCGAAATTCCGTTGCTGTTTGCGGATTTCGTGGTGATCATTATCACTCCGTTCGAGCCCCTGGAGCCGTAAATGGCCGTAGATGATGCGTCTTTCAACACATCGATGGACTGGATGTCGGAGGCCGCGATATCGGAAATCGACGACACCGGGAAGCCGTCCACGATATAAAGCGGAGCATTGCTCTGGGTAATCGAATTGCGCCCTCGCACGTACATGGAAATCTCGGCGTCAGGAGCTCCGTCCGTGGTCAGGACCTGGACTCCGGCGAGTTTTCCGGCCAAAGCTTCGGCGACATTGTTCGCCGGTGTCCTGAGGATTTTCTCGGATGAAACCGAAGATATGGCTCCTGTCAGGTCCGAGCGCCTGACAGTACCGTAGCCTATGACCACTACGTCGTCCAGGTAATTGGCCGAAGGCATCATACGGACATCGACGGACGCCCTGTTCCTGACAGGGACTTCCACCGTTTCCATACCTATATAACTGAATACGAGGGTATCCCTTTTGATGTCCGGTACGGAAATGGCGTAACGGCCTTTGGTATCCGTTATGCTACCCTCCCCCGTTGCAGAACCTTTGACAAATACGCCGACACCGATAAGTGCTTCGCCGTTTTCGTCAGTCACGTATCCGCTTACACTTTCCTGTGCAAAGGATACGGAACAGATACACACGGCCAGAACCAGGGCACTCAAAAATTTTTGCATAGCTGTATTGGTTATTAGTGATGGATTTACTGTCGGGTTTTCAGATATGGCGCAAGCGGATTTCCCGAGGCCCCGCATTCCTCCGCAAAAAGCCGTGAGAACTCTTCCGCGCCCTTGACGCACAGATGGGTGTCATCCCTGTTCCCGTCCGGAAAACGTTCCGCCACATTCGGCTCAACGTACAGGTACAGTTCCTTGGACTTCTCCGGACCGAAAGACTCTACAAGCTGCTCCGTAGCCGCATTCATATCGACCAGCGGCACGTCCAAAGCCTGTGCTACCTCTTTCATGGCAGCCGTATATGGCGCATGAGTATCTCTCAGGGTGCCGTCGGACTGGAACAGCCGGCGGACCACAGGCGTCGCCAGAATCGGAACGGCCCCTTTCTCCCTGGCTTCGTTCACGAATCTTTCAAGATTGGCCTTGAATGTGGTTTCAGGGTCGGTATAACGCTTGGCGTCAGCCTTCTTTTCGTCATTGTGTCCGAACTGGACGAGCAGGATATCTCCCGGGCGAAGCAGATTCAGGACCTTGTCCCAGCGGCCTTCGTCAATGAAACTTTTGGTACTGCGTCCTGAAACAGCATAATTTTCTATGACAAGACGCGTCTCGTCGAAATACGGCTGAAGCGCTTCCACCCATCCGCGGCCGGGGTCACCGGGATCTTCGTCCACACGCATGTTTTCAGCCATGGTCGAATCCCCTATGGTAAAGAGTTTCGTTATCGTTTCCGTATTCGCGTCTGTCCCGTCCACGGCAGCGGAAGCGGAAGCCACGCTTTCAGACACCGGTCGCGAGCCTGAAGCGGACACTGCGGATATTTTCGAAGCGTCAGCCTTCCGGTATTCCTTTTTAAGGTATTTTTTCAGAGGATGGTTCATCTTCACTATTTCGGCGGCGAAAAGCCTGGCCACCTCGAAAGCCCCGTCGCAGTTCCAGTGCGAGTCATCCTGATGCCCGTCGGGCCACCTCGAACACTCCCCGGGTGCACTATAGTTGAAATATTTCCTGGAACCTTCAGGCCCGGCACTCTCCACCAGAATCCACGTAGCCGTCTTCATATCCACTACCGGCACCCCGCATTCGGCGCCCACTTCCTCCACGGCAGGAATATACGGCCCGTAAGTATCCCTCAGCTTTCCGGTTTTCGCATCGAAACGCCTACGGACCACAGATGTAGCCAGAAGAGGCTCCGCACCTTTTTCCCTGGCACCGGCGATGAATTTCCTGTAATTCTCCTTGTACGTGGTCTGAGGGTCGGTATGTCTCTTCGGATCATTTTTCTGGTCATTGCCGCCGAACTGCACGAGAAGATAGTCGCCCTCACCCATTTCATCATACACGACATCCCAAAGCCCCTCGTCTATGAAACTTTTCGAACTCCTTCCCGAACGCGCATGGTTGCATACCTCTATCTTGTCCTCGTCGAAGACTAATTTCAGGGCATCCGCCCAGCCATATCCCCTGTCATACGACGGGTCGAACGGTTTTGTACTGTATTTCATCGTCGAATCTCCGATAGTGAAAAGCTTCGGCTTCTTCTCCGTCATCGACAAAAGAAGACACAAGACAAGGGGAACGATGACGATTCCCGACAAAATTCTGATGCTTCCGATTAATTTTTTCATATTTACGTAAACGTTAACGAAATTTTACAAATAAAAAATACGCTACAACAAACTATTATTATTCAATAATTTAAAACAATAATAAAGTCGAAACACTGTCAATAATTATGCGATTAACGATTACAAATATAATAAATATTCGGAATTCCGCTTTTTTTATCCGGAAAATTTGTATTATTTTTGAAAAGAATTCATAAATCGCAGCCCGGAACCGTTAACGCCGGTACCGCGATTAAAAAACGGAAAAGACATGACAGAGCAGAACGGCAACGTCACTATGGAGCAGGTGGCGAAACTGGCAGGAGTATCTATCGGTACCGTCGACCGGGTAATACACAACCGGACCGGAGTTTCAGAAAAAACGAAGGAGAAAGTATATGCGATCATAGAGCAAATTGGCTACAAAACAAATATTTACGCATCAGTTCTTTCCAGAAAAAAGAGCTATTGCATCATCGCGGTCATACCATATTTCCAGATAGGCTCGTACTGGGAACTCGTGTACAACGGCATCACCAGAGCAGCCCGGGAAGCCAGGGAATTCAACACCGAAATAAAAATATTCTACTACAACCAGTTCGATATCGAGTCCTACCGGGCAGCCTGCAAGAACATGGTCGACGCCCGGCCGGATGCCGTCTGCATAGCTCCGATATACAAGGACGAAACCATACGTTTCCTGAATCGTCTGGCTCCGTTAACGATTCCTATAATATACATAGATACGAAGCTCGACGGAACCGACTATCTCGCCTATTACGGAATGCCTATGTTCGAGAGCGGATATCTGGCGGCCGACCTTCTGGTGGGAAACGACACCTCCGTAAAAAAGGTCGTCAGTTTCAATATCGACGGAGGCGTATCATCGCCTAACGACTCCTTCCTCAAGCGCCACATAGGGTTTCAGGCCTATATCTCCGAGCACAACCCGGGATGCGAAGTGCTGAACTGCAGCATATCGCCGGTAGACTTCATGCAGGACATCAAAATCTGCGACGCCTTCTTCGAGGAGCATCCGGACATCGGCCATATCGTCACTTTCAACTCCAGGGCACACCTCATAGCCGACTGGATAGAGCTAAGGAACGTGAAAAACAAGAAATTCATCGGCTACGACATGCTGAAACTGAATATGGACGCCCTCCGGAAAGGGTTCATAACGACACTCATCGCCGAGCGCACGGACAACGAAGCTTACACGGCGACCATATCGCTTCTGAACTATCTTATCTTCAACGAAAAACCCGCACGTCAGGATAACTTCAGCTCTCTCGACATCCTGACCCGGTACAACGTCGATTTCTACGTTAACGTTAACACGGACAAAAATACCAGGCGATAATGAAAGACATCATCCATTTTATCCTGACGGCTGTTTTCATCCTGTCTTTCCATACGACAGCTCTCGGTGCCGGGGAAGCCGACGGCAGGGCCATAGCCTTTCCGGGGGCGGAAGGCGGCGGTATGCATACTACCGGAGGCCGGGGAGGAAAAGTGATTTACGTCACGCGTCTCGATGACAAGGATACGGTAGGGACCCTGCGCTGGGCAGTGACACGGAAATACCCGCGCACGGTCCTTTTCAAGGTATCCGGAGTCATAAATCTGGAAAAAAGGCTGAAAATAACAGGTGACGACATCACCATAGCCGGGCAGAGCGCACCGGGAGACGGAATCTGCATTGCCGGAAACGGAGTCTTCATCGATGCAGACAATGTCATCATCAGATTCCTGAGGTTCAGGACCGGAGACGAAAACCCGAAAATCCGCCAGGAAGACGCTCTCGGTTCCAGATACCACAGAAATATCATCGTGGACCACTGCTCCATGAGCTGGAGCACGGATGAATGCGCCTCGTTCTACGCGAATGAAAACTTCACTCTGCAGTGGTGCATTCTCTCGGAAAGCCTCAGGAATTCCAGACACGACAAGGGAAGCCACGGATACGGAGGCATCTGGGGCGGCAAAAACGCCTCGTTCCACCATAACCTGCTGTCCTGCCACGACAGCAGGAATCCGAGATTCGACCATCCCTATATATACATTCCGAACGTCAGCGTGGAGGATTTCCGGGGATATGTGGATTTCAGGAACAATATGATATACAACTGGGGCAGCGAGAACACCTACGGCGGGGAAGGAGGCAAATTCAACATTATCGGCAATTATTACAGGCCAGGACCGGCTACGAGGAAAGGTCTGGACAAATTCATAACCGTATACGGCAACACTCCGGATGTCAGGGACAGGGAACACGGCAAGGTCCTCGATACCCCCTACCCTGACCTTTATATGGCCGGGAACATCATGGAGGGGAATCCGGATATCAGCGCAAGGAACACCGACGGAGTCAGATATGCCAGGACCGGAGGGGAGAAAGGCAGGTTCATGGACAGGCCTTTCCCGATCAACGGGACAGAAGAAGGACACACATCCACACAAAGCGCATCGGAAGCGAGTTCCCTCATACTGAAATATGCGGGAGCGTCGCTGAAAAGGGACAGGACGGACAAAAGGGTGGTATCGGACGCCGGGAAAGGCACGGCTGTCTGCTGTGAAGGCGGGAGGGGCAGCACGGGAGGCCTGATAGACACTCCTTCAGCCGCAGGCGGATGGGACAAGTACAGGACATCCCGTCCGTACAGGGACTCGGACGGGGACGGCATTCCAGACAAGGCCGAAAAGAAGATGGGGCTCGACCCTCTGAATCCGGACGACGGGACGTCCATAGACGAAGCCACAGGCTATACATACCTCGAAATCTATCTCAACGGCATAGTCTCTCATATTATCGAAGCACAAAACAAGTCCAGATAAACGGAACATGAAAAAATATATTGTCATAGCGGCTGCATTCCTTTCCGTCAGCGCAGCGGCGCGGGACGGACTTTCGGCCGGCAAAGCCATGGAAGCCATGAAAAAGGCGGTCGCATACCTGTACGAAGAAGTCAGCCTCGAAGGAGGCTTCGTATGGAACTACTCGGAAGACCTGTCGCAGAGATGGGGAGAACTGGAAGCCTGGCCTACCATGGTATGGGTGGAAAAAAGCACGCCTGCCATGGGACAGCTGATGCTCGATGCATACCATGCCACAGGTGACGGATATTACTATGACCGGGCAGTGGAAACCGCGCGAATCCTCATCCGCGGGCAGCTCCCTTGCGGCGGATGGAACTACAAGTTCGATCTGGCAGGAGCGGCTTCCGAGAAAAAATGGTACAGGACCATCGGGAAAAACGCCTGGGGAATGGGCGAGCACGGCTTCTACTACGGAAACGCCACCTACGACGACAACGTTACGGCCGGAGCACTCGACTTTCTCATTCGCATCTACCTCGAAAAACTCGACCCGCAGTTCAAGCCTGCAGTGGAAAAGGGAATCGATATGCTTCTCGACAGCCAGCTTGAATCCGGAGGGTGGCCGCAGAGATGGCCTTTGATGGACTGCCACCCGAACTCCGACGGCACGCCGGACTATTCATCCTGCACCACGTTCAATGACAATGTCACGGTGAACAACATCGACCTGCTTCTGAAGGCATATTTCGTCCTCGGCGACAACCGCGCGGAAATTCCGTTGTACCGGGCCATGGACTGTGTCAGAAACCTCCAGCAGGGATTCCCCTCATCGGGATGGGCGGACCAGTACTACAGCGACGGCACTCCGGCCAAGGCCAGAGATTTCGAACCCGCCGCGGTATCCACGACACGTACAAAGGACAACATACTGAAACTCATAGAATTCTACTATCTGACAGGTGACACGAAATACCTTTCCGGAATACCGGCTGCCATAGATTTCCTGAAAAGATGCCGGCTCGACGACGGACAGATGGCGAAAATCGGCAAAACCCCGAAAGAAGGCTTCGTCACCTGCCCCCGCTTCATAAAACCGGGTACAATGGAGCCGCTGTTCCTGCACCGCGAGGGACAGCACGTGAACAACGGCAGATACTGGTATGACGACAACATCGAAAATCTGATAACCCACTATGCGTCTGTCGTCACGATAGATGTCGGCAGTCTCGAGTCGTGGTACGGAAAGGCAGCGTCCAGCGACCCTTCCGAAGTTTATGAAAACTCTCCGCTTTCCGGAAATTCCACGATAGGATACCGGAAATTCGAGAGCAAGGGGATTTACACGGCCGACACCGGGAAAACAGGGGAAATCATCGCTTCTCTCGACAGGAAGGGCCGCTGGATCAGCGAACTGACATGGGTGCTGATGCCGTATGTCGGAGAAGGAGACAGCAGGGATCCGGTCGGATCATGCTATGCCGACACGGAAGGCAGCCCCTACAACACTGCCGCCCTCGACACCTCGGGGAAAACCGGCATTTCCATCGACCGCTGTATGGAAAATATTTCTACTCTGATAGCATTTATCATAAAAAAGGAAGGCAATGAATACTGAAAGCAAATTCATTCCCGAAAATTCCACGGAATGGGAAATCTGCGGGGAAGGACTCAGAAGGCAGATTATGGGCTATGACAAAGACATCATGCTCGTAAAGGTATTGTTTGAAAAAGGAGCCGTCGGCGCAATGCACAGGCATTTTCACACCCAGTCATCATTCATCGCAAGCGGCACCTTCGAAGTGACCGTAAACGGAGAGACTCGGATATTGCATGCCGGCGACGGATATATCGTGGAGCCTGACGTCGAACACGGAGTCGTATGTCTCGAAAAGGGAGTTCTTATAGACACATTCTCCCCATGCAGGGAAGATTTCCTGAAATGACTTCAGATTTTCTTCCTGCTGACAGTGGCTACAAACTCTTTCAGATAGAAAGGTTCGAAGTATGCGACATCTTCGAACCTTTTTTCATTCCAGGACCGGAGAGCCGGAAACAGCATCGACGAGGCCTTCGGGCAGCACTGGAGGAAAAAGGCGTTGTCGTGAACGATTGTTTTCGAACACTTTTCCGCCGCATCGCCGATAAAAAGGACAGGGCCTCCGTCAAGATACTCCCGGAAACTGTCCCCGGCAAGAATCTCAGGCTCGGTCCCGCGGATCTGCCGGCCGTCGGGTGCAAACACTCCAGTATAGGCTTCCATCCGCCGTGCGTCTATCATCGGCACGACATACCTGCATCCCTGCGGAAGCAGGTTTTCCGATATGGCCTGCCATACCAGGACATCGAGTGTCCCCACTGCCAAAAGCGGGAGTTTTCCCCCGAAGCACAGCCCCTTGGCGGTAGAGACTCCTACCCTCAGCCCCGTATATGAGCCGGGGCCCTTGCTCACGCAGACCGCATCGCAGTCCTTTACGGCGAGACCCTGCCCGTCGAGCATATCTTTGACGAACTGCGCAGTCAGAGAGGCGTGGGACCGCGGAACGGTGCTTTCCCTGTATGAAATGATATTGCCGCCGTCGGATATGGCGGCGGAACAGAGTTCGGTGGAGGTTTCTATCAGGATTATCTTTGACATTTTCGAGTAAACTGATAATTTACGACATTGAGGGAATCTGGCCGAAGCCTGAAAGACCCTTTACAAAAACAGGCTTTTGAGGTAAGGGAAAACCGACAGGGCCACCTTTCTGAAACTAGAATACATGAACGACGAGTCGAGATACCCGGATGAGACTATTTCGAATCTGCCGTTCACGGAATCGAAAAGGATTACAAGCAGCCCGATTACGAGGGCATACTTGAGCAGGGAAAAGACCAGTCCCAGCAGTTTGTTCAGCCAGCCGAGAAGAATGATTTTCACGCTTGCCTCCAAAAGTTTGCCGAGGAGGAAAAGGACTGTGACCACTACGGCGAATATCAGGATGAATGCGACCACATTCAGCACCGGGGCCGAAACTTCGAGCCACTGGCCCAGCCATACGGTCACGGCAGAAGAAAAGCGGTAAGCCAGCCAGCCGCCGAGGACCAGGGAAATGATGGCGACCACCTGCGATATGAAACCTTTCCTCAATCCCTGGATGACGGCAGGGACCAGACAGAGCAGCAATACTATATCAAGAATATTCATTTTTTTTCCTATCTTTGCGAGCTAAGAAGCCGTTTTGAATTTTTCATCATAAATTTTATGAAATATTTTCGAGGATGTTCGGTGTTTCTTTTTGAAAAGGATAGCAGTAGCTATCTGACTGAAAAAAGAAATACCGGACAGACCGGAAAGAGCCATAAAAGAATTTTTGAAAAAATTCAAAACAGTTTCTAAAATTATCGCTGCAAAAATAATCAAATTATGGCAACGATGACAAACGTTTGGAACAGATAAAACAGGAGAGAATGAAATTCAGGGAATATAAGGGACTCGATCTGGTATCGGTCGGGCAGGAAATTCTGGAAAGATGGAAGAAAAACCGTGCATTCGAGCGTTCTCTGGAAGTGAGGGACGGCGCTCCGGAATTCATCTTTTTCGAAGGCCCCCCTTCCGCCAACGGCATGCCCGGAATCCACCATGTAATGGCGAGATCCATAAAGGATTCCATCTGCCGTTACAAGACCCAGAGCGGCTTCAAGGTAAACAGAAGGGCCGGCTGGGACACGCACGGACTTCCCGTAGAACTCGGCGTGGAAAAAATGCTCGGCATCACGAAAGAGGACATCGGATCGAAAATCAGTGTCGCGGACTATAACAGCGCCTGTCGGAAGGAAGTGATGAAATACACTAAGGAATGGGTGAACCTGACAGAAAGGATAGGCTACTGGGTGGACATGGACGACCCGTACATCACATACGACAACAGGTATATCGAGACACTCTGGTATCTGCTGAAGGACATTTACGGGAAAGGCCTTCTGTACAAGGGCTATTCCATACAGCCGTACTCCCCTGCCGCAGGCACGGGGCTGAGTTCGCACGAACTCAACCAGCCGGGATGCTATCGCGACGTGAAGGACACTACCGCGGTAGTCCAGTTCGAGGCTGTCAGGAACGAGGCGTCGGAAAAACTGTATGAAAACGGGCTCGACGTACCCGTATGCTTCATCGCATGGACGACCACTCCGTGGACTCTGCCGTCCAACACGGCCCTGTGCGTAGGACCGAATATCGAATATGTCCGCGTACTGTCATTCAACCCCTACACGGGAGCACCTGCAATATACATCGTAGCCAAGGCTCTGCTGAACGAACACTTCAGCCCGAAGGCCGCCGGCATACCGCTCGAAGATTACAGGCCGGGCGACAAACTCGTGCCGTTCAAGGTTCTCGACGGCAGTTTCAAGGGAGAAGAACTGGTGGGCATTTCATACAGGCAGCTGATTCCGTGGTTCAATCCCGGGCCGGGGGCCTTCAGGGTAATTCCCGGAGACTACGTGACCACGGATGCCGGGACTACCGGTATCGTCCACATTGCACCGACCTTCGGTGCGGATGACGACAGGGTGGCCAAGGCCACGGGCGTGCCGCCTCTGATGGTCGTGGACAAAAACGGCGACAGACAGGCCCAGGTAGACCGCCAGGGTCGCTTCTACCGCATCGAAGATCTGGATCCGGAATATGTAAAGGCCAATGTTTCCGATGATTACCGGGAATTCGCCGGACGCTATGTGAAAAACGCCTACGATTCTTCGCTGGCCCCGGATGCTCCGACTCTCGACATAGACATCTGCGTGATGCTCAAACAGCAGGGCAAGGCATTCAAGATAGAAAAGCACACGCATACATACCCGCACTGCTGGAGGACCGACAAGCCTGTCCTCTATTATCCTCTGAACTCATGGTTCATCCGGACTACGGCTGTCAGGGAGAAGATGATGGAACTGAACGACACCATCTGCTGGAAACCGGAATCCACGGGAACCGGACGGTTCGGAAAATGGCTGGAGAACATACAGGACTGGAACCTTTCGCGAAGCCGTTACTGGGGGACCCCTCTCCCGATATGGCGCACCGAAGACGGAAAGGAAGAAAAGTGCATCGGCTCCCTTAAAGAGCTTTACGCCGAAATCGAGGCTGCCGTAGCCGCCGGCTTCATGGATTCGAATCCGCTGAAGGACAAAGGCTTCGACCCAGAAGACATGTCCAAGGCCAACTATGACAGAATCGACCTTCACCGTCCGTACGTGGATCAGATTTTCCTGGTATCGCCGTCAGGCAAAAAAATGATTCGCGAGACCGACCTCATAGACGTGTGGTTCGACTCCGGAGCCATGCCGTACGCCCAGGAAGGGCTCAGGAATCTCGGTTCCCCGAAGTTCGGCTGCACGGCAGACTTCATAGCCGAGGGCGTGGACCAGACACGCGGCTGGTTCTACACCCTGCATGCCATAAATACCATGGTCAGCGGGAAATGCGCGTTCAAGACAGTGATTTCCAACGGCCTGGTCCTCGACAAGGACGGGAACAAGATGAGCAAGAGACTCGGCAATGCCGTGGACCCGTTCGCCGTTCTCGACAAGTTCGGGCCCGACGCCCTGAGATGGTATATGCTGACCAATTCCCAGCCGTGGGACAACCTCAAGTTCGACGAGGCAGGAGTGGACGAAATCCGAAGGAAATTCTTCGGGACCCTGTACAACACGTATTCGTTCTTCGCGCTGTACGCCAATATCGACGGTTTCGATCCGTCAGCTCCGCAGATACCGCTGTCGGACAGGCCGGAACTCGACAGATGGATAATTTCCCTGCTGAATTCATTAGTAAAAGACGTAGTGGCGGCATACGAGGACTACGACGTGACCACGGCCGGCAGGCTTGTCCAGACTTTCGTCTGCGACCACGTGAGCAACTGGTACGTGCGCCTCGGCAGAAAACGCTTCTGGGGAGGGGAAATGGATGACGACAAGCTTTCCGCATACCAGACGCTGTACAGGATACTGGTTTCCGTAGCGAAACTGGCTGCACCGATAGCGCCGTTCTTTATGGAAAGGCTCTACCTCGACCTCGTGCCTGAAGCCGAGTCGGTACACTTCGAAGCCATGCCGGAATATGACGGCGGCGCAGTGGACAAGGATCTTGAGGAAAGGATGGAACTGGCCCAGCGGGCATCTTCCATGATACTGGCCCTGAGAAGAAAAGTGAATATCAAGGTACGCCAGCCTCTGTCCAAAATCGTCATTCCGGTCATAGACGGCAAGGTCAGGGACCAGCTCGAAAACGTGAAACAGCTGCTTCTCGGAGAGGTAAACGTAAAGGAGGCGGAATTCATCTCCGACACGACAGGCCTGATTACTAAGAAGATAAAGCCTAATTTCAAGACTCTCGGAAAGGCCTACGGAAAGCAGATGAAGGAAATAGCCGCGGCATTCGGCACCCTGTCCCAGGAGGAAATCTCAGCCATCCAGGCTGCAGAAGCAGCTTCGGAGCCATATATCATGCATCTGGCTTCCGGCGACGTGAGCCTGGCGAAAGGAGATTATGAAATTTCGTCCGAAGATATGCCGGGCTGGCTCGTGGCTACGGACGGCCCGCTGACCGTGGCGCTGGACATCACGGTGACGGACGACCTGAGGAAAGAAGGCGTGGCGCGCGAACTCATCAACAGGATACAGAACCTCAGGAAGAACAGCGGTTTCGACGTGACCGACAAGATCGACGTGAAGATATTCGCCGGAGGGGCGGACGGCGAGGAAATCGCTGAGACATTGAAAGACTTTTCAGACTATATTGCCGCACAGACATTGGCCGGAAGCATATCGGCATTGCCTGTCGGAGACAGGAAAGACGCCGTCGAAGTAGAATGGGGCGACGCGTCGGTTTATATCAGTGTTTCAAAAAAATAAATCAACCTATATCATTATGTCAGAGGAAACGAAAGTAAACGGGACCGAAACGAAGGTCCGTTACAGTGACGAGGAACTTCAGGAGTTCAAAGCCATCATTCTGGACATGCTTGAAAAGGCAAAGAAAGAGTACAAGACCTTAAGGGATGTTGTCACTCACGATTCCAGCAACGATATCGAAGATACTTCCCCTACATTCAAGGTAATGGAGGAAGGTGCATCCACCCTCTCCAAGGAGGAGGCGGGCCAGCTCGCCCAGAGACAGTACAAATTCATCCAGAATCTCGAAGCTGCCCTTGTACGTATCGAGAACAAGACTTACGGCGTATGCCGCGTGACGGGAAAGCTGATTCCGAAAGAAAGGCTCCGTCTCGTGCCGCATGCCACACTGACGGTCGAAGCCAAGGAAATGATGAATAAAAACAAATAATCGGGATGAAGATCTCCAAAGGAGCCCGACTCCTGATTTTAGGTGCCGTATTGGTCATAATCGATCAGATCATAAAGGTTCTGGTCAAGACCAATATGGCCATCGGCGATCATTTCAGCGTTATGGGCGACTGGTTCCAGATTTACTTCATCGAGAACGAGGGAATGGCTTTCGGGATGAAATTCGGAGGGCAGGCAGGGAAATTCCTGCTCTCGCTTTTCCGTATCGTGCTGTTCGGAGTGCTGGTCTGGTGGATTTCAAGGCTCGTCGGAAAAGGGAAGGCCCCGACAGGAGTCGTCACAGGACTGACCCTGATTACCGCAGGCGCCCTTGGCAATATTATCGACTGCCTGTTTTACGGACTGCTTTTCAGTGAATCCACCTACAGTACAGTGGCGGAATTCCTTCCTGCAGGGGGCGGTTATGCGCCGTTCTTTTTCGGAAAAGTGGTGGATATGTTCTATTTCCCGATCATCGACACGACATTTCCTGAATGGATGCCGGTCATAGGAGGCAATCCGTTCAGGTTCTTCGCGCCGGTATTCAATTTCGCCGACAGCTGCGTGACCTGCGGAGCCCTGTACCTGATATTCTTCCAGTGGAAGTTCTTCTCGAAAGAAGACGGGGAAAAGCAAGGAAAGCACTGACAGCATAGATATTCTACCGCATCATGAAACAGCCTGCACAGCAAGTCATCGTTTCCCTGACATCTTTTCCGGCAGCCATCGGGTATGCCGCGAAAGCCATCCGTTCCATACTGGAGGGGTCCGTACTGCCGGACAAGGTCGTGCTATATGTCACCATCGCCCAGTTCGGCGAAGACGGACTGCCACAGGAACTCCTGAAAATGGCAGAGGAAAATCCCGTATTCGAAATCAGGGACTACGACAGGGATATCCGCTCTTACAGAAAACTGATTCCCGCACTGAAAGATTTTCCCGAGGCAGTGATAGTGACAGTAGACGATGACGTGTATTATCACAAGCATATGTTGCGGGATATGCTGCGGTTGCATGCCGAAATTCCGGATGCCGTACTGGCACATCGGGCCAAGAGGATGAAGCCCGGCAGGCCTTACCGCAAATGGAGCAAATACAGATGGTATCATTTTCTGCTGAAACGGATTCACAGAGACTTCAGAAACATACAGACGGGAGTAGGAGGGGTGCTTTATCCGCCTCACTGCCTGAAAGAGGATATGCTCGAAGAAGAACTCTTCCGCGCTATGGCGCCTACCATGGACGATATCTGGTTCTGGGCCGCCGCTGCGGCCAACGGCACTCCGGTCGTCCCCGTCCCGTTCGGACACAACAAGCCGCGCGGAGTGGGAAAGCCACGGGAACTGTCCCTCAAAACGGTGAATTTCAAGTCGGGCACGGACCGGAATGCGGAAACGCTGAAAGCCATAGTCACGAAGTGGCCTGAAATAGGCCGCCGGATAGGATATGAAATCTGACGCACAAAACCGGCATACGATGAACAGGAAACAGGAAACAGGAAACAGGAAACAGGGAACCATCGTCTCGCTGACATCCTTCCCGGAAGCGATTCCATACTGCGTCCGGGCCATACGTTCGGTCCTGGACGGTTCGATGCTTCCGGACAGGATAGTGCTGTACCTCGATACATGGAAGTTTCCCGGCGGAGTGCTGCCGGAAGAACTCGAAAAGCTGAAATCGGAATGCCCTCTATTCGAGGCGCGTTTCGACTCCTCGGATATACGCTCGTACAAAAAACTGATACCTGCCCTGCGGGATTTTCCCGAAGATGTCATCGTGACTGTGGACGACGATATTTTCTATCACCGCCACATGCTGAGGGATCTGGTCAGGATGCACAGGCGGATGCCGGATGCCGTCATCGCCCATCGCGTAAGGCGCATCATACCGGACAGGCCATATTCCATGTGGAGAAAATACAAATGGTACGATTTCATCTTCAGACGGCTCCGCCCGGGTTACGCGAATCTCCAGACCGGCGTAGGAGGGGTCCTTTACCCTCCGCACTCGTTAGATGAAGCGATGCTCGATCCGGATCTGTTTATGTCCATGGCACCTACGGTCGATGATGTCTGGTTCTGGGCGGCGGCCGTATCGAAGGGTACATACGTAGTCCCTCTCCCGAACGGACAGCACAGGTGCAGGGAAATCGGAAAACCTAAAGAGCTGTCACTGAAAACCACGAACCTGAAACCAGGCGATGACCGCAACTATGCGGCATTCAGGAAAATCCTCGGAAGTTTTCCGGCCATCAAGAGAAGATTAGGATATGAAAAGCAAGAACTCAGTCTGTGACGTAGATCTGGTATATCTCTGGGTCAACGGAAATGATCCTGAATGGAAAGCCAGGCGCAATGCCTTCATAGGCAAGACGACAGAAGACTCTCCCATAAACTGCAAAGGCCGTTACGCGAACAACGACGAACTGAAATACAGCCTGCGTTCGGTGGAACTGTATGCGCCCTGGATCAGGAAGATATTCATAGTCACCGACAACCAGGTACCTGAGTGGCTTGATACGACCAATCCCCGGATACAGATCGTCGATCACTCGGAAATCCTGCCTCCTGAGAGCCGTCCCTGCTTCAATTCCTGTCTGATAGAAGCCTTTCTCTACCGTATACCGGGACTTTCGGAACATTTCCTGTATGCCAACGACGATATGTTCCTGAACAGGGAAGTCTGGCTGAATGACTTTTTCTCCCCGGACGGATATCCCATCGTCAGGCTCACGCGCAAACCTTTCAGAAAGGTACGCTGGCTCCTGCGGGAAAAACTTCTTCGCAAACCGCTTAGGAATTTCAGCAGGAAAATAGGGAACGCCTCGCGTGTCGTAGAAGAAAAATACGGCATCTATTATACTGGTATAATGCATCACAACATTGACTCATATCTGAAAAGCGACTTCCAGCGTGTCATAGAAGAAATTTTTCCGGAAAAATTCGAACCTATGCTTGCACATAGAATGCGTGATGACAGCGACATTGAACGGATAGTCTTCGTCTATACCGCCCTTGCCGAGAAAAAAGCCATCCTGCGCTATGTTACAGACAGGGAATCCATGCTCGTGGGGATACACAAGGCAAGGCACTTTATCAGACTGCAACATCTTCATCCGACTTTTTTCTGTCTGAATGACTCTGAATATGCGACGAACGAAGACCGGATTCGGGCCAAAGAATATTTGCAAAGCCGGTTCCCGGACAAAATATCTTTCGAAAAATAGAATACATAACGACATTGGCAAATGGATATCGATTTTGTATATCTTTGGGTTGACGGGAATGACCCAGAATGGCAGAAGAAACGCAATGCATTCATCGGCAAGACAGATGAGGATTCGTCGAGGAACTGCACCGGAAGATATGTCGACAACGACGAACTGAAATACAGCCTGCGCTCAGTGGAACTGTATGCACCCTGGATACGCAAGGTATTCATCATCACGGACAATCAGATACCTGAATGGTTGGATACATCCAACCCGAGGGTACAGATCATTGACCACTCTGAAATTTTGCTGCCAGAAAGTCGTCCTTGCTTCAATTCCAGCGTAATAGAGGCTTCCATATACAAAATTCCGGAACTTTCCGAACATTTTCTGTATGCCTGCGACGATATGTTCCTGAACAAGCCTGTCACACCGGATAATTTCTTCACACCTGACGGACTTCCAGTCATCCGAATGAGGCGGATGCCTTTCAGAAGACTTCGATGGTACTGGCGCGAACATATCCGCAAAAATCCGCTGAAAAACTATAGCATTACGGTAGCACATTCCTCGGAGATGGTGAACAAGAAGTATGGACATTACTATAACGGCCTGCAGCATCACAACATAGATGCATACAGGAAAAGTGATCTGAGATATTTCATAGAAGACGTATTTCGCGATGAATTCCGTGCGACTGTCAGAAACCGGATGAGGGCTGACAACGACGTGCCGCGTAATGTGATATCATACGCAGCACTCGCTGAAAAACGGGGAAAACTCCGCTATGTCACGAAAAGAGAATCGATGATGGTCATGATTCACCGGGAAAGACATTTCAGGCGAATGGAGAAATACCATCCTATTTTCTTCTGTCTGAACGATTCGGAGCATGCTGCCGACAATGACAGAATCCGCGCCAGAGAATTCATGCAGAAGCGATTCCCGGACAAGTCCTCTTTCGAGAAATAGTACGGCTCAGTCCTCGATGTCGTTCAGGTCG
>CALVBH010000060.1 GCA_944325765.1 uncultured Bacteroidales bacterium | reverse complement strand
AAATATCGGCATATCGGACATCAGCGGGAAATATACCTCATACGATCGCAGGCTGATAGAGAAACTGAACGGGATTATCGAGACCGGGATGGCTGAACCGGATTTCAGCGTAGACAGTATAGCTAAGAAACTTTCGCTCAGCCGGATGTCCCTTCACCGCAAAATCAAGGCCCTGACCGGGCTGTCGATGACAGGATACGTGAATATTATCCGCATCAGATACGCCAAAAATATGTTCGACAGCGGCTGCGACCGCTGCAATGATGCCATGATGGCCATTGGAATAGACTCGGCCTCATATTTCAACAAACTTTTCAAGGAACAATACGGGGTTTCCCCGTCAACATATATTGATAATCACAAAAACAATAACCGAAAATGAAACGATGTTTTTTTCTGACAATGATGTGTACGGCATCTGTCTTGACTTTCCTTTCCTGTTCTAAAGATGACTCAGGCTCCGGAGGGAAGAAAGAAGATACGGATGACGAACCGAAGGAAATTTTTACCGACTACGGGACATACCTTATGACGAACAGGGTGGATATCGAGGAAAAACCTGGTATCCCTGACAGAGGTTACTGGCTGGACGGCAAGGTCACCGTCTCCAAGATTTTCGGCTCGAACTATTTCACTACATTCTGGCCTTCGGCCAATTCCCTTATGCAGAACTATTGCCGGACCCCGTGGCTTGAAGACAATATTAACAACCTTACTTCGGGTATGGTAGTCATCGGAAGATCGAAGAACCCTACCGAGGGTTTTTCCGACGGCGGGCAGTGGTTTATCGGAGTCCACGAACTGCCTGAAAAGAAACTTGTGGGCTTTTTCCATTCGGAGAGTCACTGGTCGGGACAGAACTGCACTTACAAATCCATAGGAGTGGCATATTCCGAAGATTTCGGCATGACCTGGACTCCAGGAGACAAAATCCTGTCGGGGAATGAGCCGAAGCCTGCCGTAAGCGCGAATGACGGACGGTCCTACGGTCTGGGAGACGGCTGCGTGGTCTGGAATGAGGAGCGCCAGTCATGGATATGCTATTATTCCGGGTATTGTCCTCCGCCTGACGGAGGGGACTTTATGATTACCATGGCCGAGTCGAAAGATCCCGAAGGGAAAGCCGGAACCTGGAAAAAATGGGATGGTTCGGATTTTACTGTTGAAGGCTGCAATCAGGAAACGGGGCTCGGCGGCATAAATACCAGCATAGCAGGCCTGAGACAATATCATGGCGGGAACCCGTCTGTCATGTACAATACATGGCTCGGAAAATGGATTATGGTCTATCACTGCTGGCAGCGGTATATCGTCATTTCCTACAGTGATGACGGCATCGTCTGGGAAAATACCGATGTCATCATTTCTCTCGATATGGAGCCCGGCGGTTCGATGTACCCGAACCTTATCGGTCCGGACGGAGATGCCGAAGGCGGCCAGGACATCAGGATTTACTACTCCACCGATATGGTGGACGGCATCCGTACCCTTTCCATGCGGAAGATATCTTTCAAATAGCCTGATTATGAGAAAAACTGTCATCTTGCTTATACTGTTGGCGGGATTTTCCGCTTTGGTTTCGGCTAAGAACCGCTGGAAGCCGGGCAAGGCTCCGCTCGCAACCGAATGGGCGCAGTCTGTAACTCCTGAAAACGCCTGGCGGGAATATCCCCGCCCGACTATGGTCAGATCTGAATGGATGAACCTCAACGGGCTTTGGGATTATTCCATCACGGAAAGCGGCATGGCTTCCGACAAGTTCGTTCCTGATGGGAAGCTCCTTGTACCTTATCCGGTAGAATCGTCATTGTCCGGAGTGACGGTGCAGCTGCATCCCGGAGAGCTCCTGAAATACCGCCGTACCGTAGTGATTCCTCAGGAGTGGAGGGGGAAGCGCATAATCCTGAATTTCGAAGCTGTGGATTACGAAACGGAAGTCAGGGTAAACGGGACTTCCGTGGGGAATCACAAGGGTGGATATGACAGGTTTTCCTTTGATATTACCGATTGTCTTTCGACAGGCGGGGAACAGACCATAGAAGTAGCCGTCAGGGACTCGAGCAACGCCGGAAACCAGGTCTGCGGCAAGCAGTCCCTGCATCCTGCCGGAGCCAGCTATACGACTACCAGCGGAATCTGGCAGACCGTATGGATGGAACCTGTCTCGGAGGAGCATATCTCGGCCGTTTACGTGACACCGGATACGGATGCTATGGAAGCCGGATTCAGAGTGGTGCCGGTCTCTCGTGGAACAGACGGGCTGACCGCCGACATTGAGGTGCTTGCCGGAGGCAGGACCGTCCTGAAGAAAACCGGAAGTACCGATGAGGTCATACGGGTGGAAATGCCTTCTGCCGAACTCTGGTCACCTGAAAATCCGTTTTTGTACGATTATAAGGTAACGCTGCTGAAAGACGGGAAGGCAGTCGATGAGGTTACAGGCTATTTCGGTATGAGGAAAATATCGGTGGAAAAGGATGCCTCAGGTGTGCCGAGGCTTATGCTGAACGGCAAGTTCGTCTTCCAGATGGGACCGCTCGACCAGGGCTTCTGGCCGGACGGAATCTACACCGCCCCTTGTGACGAGGCGCTCAAATATGATATAGATTTCGTCAAGTCCGTAGGCTTCAATATGATAAGGAAGCATGTGAAGATAGAACCCGAGAGGTGGTATTACTGGGCGGACAAATTAGGCGTACTGGTATGGCAGGACTTCCCTTGCGGGCAGCTCCGTACTGAAAGTTCGAGGAAAGACTGGGAAGAAGAGATGGACGATTACGTGTCGGAGTATTACAACCATCCGTCCATAGTCATGTGGGTGGTCTTCAACGAAGGCTGGGGTCAGTATGATACTCCGCGTATAGTGAACAAGGTCCGTTCGCTCGACGCTTCCAGGCTTGTGAGCAATGCCAGCGGATGGTATGACGCAGGTTACGGTGATGTCATCGACAAGCATTTCTATCCCGGGCCGGATGCTCCTGTCACGGATGAACACCGGGCAGGCGTAAACGGAGAGTTCGGAGGTTTGGGGTGCATACTGGATGACCATGTCTGGAGACACGATGCCTTGTGGGGCTACTACAATTTCAGGGACAGGGACAGTCTGGCTACCGAATATGTGAAGCTCTGGCAGAGAGTCCACAAGCTGAAGCGGGAGAACGGGCTTTCAGCCGCCGTATATACCCAGATTTCCGATATCGAAGCCGAGATAAACGGGATGATGACGTATGACAGGAAAGTATGCAAGATAGACCCTGCCATTATGAAAAAAGCCCATCTGGACCAGTTCCCGGAGCCTGAGTACAGGGATATTATTCCGGTATCGCGTGATGTCCCGCAGCTGTGGAAGTATACGGAAGCCGAACCCGGAGAAGGCTGGTCTGATCTGGAGTTCGATGACAGTTCCTGGAAAGAGGGGTACGGAGCAGTCGGTACGGCTTTCGGCAAGGACGAGCTTGTGGGAATCAGATGGACGACATCCGATCTGTGGCTCAGAAAGGAATTCCATCTCGAAGAGCTGAATACCGTACTCATATCCGCCTGGTACGGGGAGGATTCGGATATTTACATAAACGGAGTGCTTGCCTGCAGACCGGAAGGTTTCAACAACACGCATGGCATATACGAACTGAACCGGGAGGCTATAGCGGCATTGAAGAAAGGCAGGAACGTCATCGCAGTGCATTGTGTCCAGCGTAACAAGGGCGGAGACCAATATATCGATATAGGCCTGATAGAAGAAACAGGTACTCAGGAATTCAGTATGCAGGCCTGGAAGCAGGTTGACGGACCGCTCAAGACACGTTGGGCTGAAGATGTCACTCCGGACAATGCCCATCCGGAATATCCCCGTCCGACAATGGTCAGGTCGGAATGGATGAATCTCAACGGCTTGTGGAACTATGCCATATCTGAAGGCGAATCAGGAAAGATGCCTAAACCTGAGGGTAAAATCCTGGTGCCGTATCCTGTCGAGTCGGCTCTGTCAGGTGTGATGAAGCCTTTGCTTCCTGAAGAGACTCTCTGGTATGAGCGGACATTTACAGTTCCGGAGGAATGGGCTGGCAAGAGGATTCTGCTGAACTTCGATGCAGTGGACTGGCGGGCGCAGGTGTTTCTGAACGGCCGGGCCGTGGGAAACCATTCGGGAGGATATGACCGCTTCTCTTTCGACATTACTCCATTTCTGGTGGAAGGAAAGGAACAGAGGCTGACTGTGGCGGTACAGGACCCTACCGATACCGGCAGGCAGCTGAGCGGGAAACAGACATTGCACCCGGCGGGTGCCTTTTATACGGCTACTTCCGGAATCTGGCAGACGGTCTGGATAGAACCGGTATCCGAATCCTCCATCTGCGGAATCCATATAGTCCCGGACGCAGAAAAAGGGTCATTGAAAATAAGTGTGGACGCGAGCATTGTTCCCGGACAGATGGAGCTTGGTGTAAAGGTTCTCGGTGACGGGAAGACTGTGGCGGAGAAGGATTGCCTTATCGGAACTGAAATGACCGGTATCGTCCTCGCGAATCTGGACTGGTACAAGGCCCGCAATGTCTGGTGCTCGGAAACAGTGGAAATCCAGATACCGGATGTCCGTCTCTGGTCTCCTGACTCGCCGTATCTGTATGACATAGAAGTAGAACTCAGGGATTCGCTCGGTAAGGTCACGGACAGAATCGGAAGCTACGCCGGTGTCAGAAGCATAAACATCGCGAAAAGTCCGGACGGGTACTGGAGACCGTATCTGAACGGTGAGGAACTCGTTATGTGCGGCGCACTTGAACAGGGTTTCTGGCCGGACGGCATTTATACCTCACCTACCGATGAAGCGTTGGCTTTCGATGTGGATGCTGCGCTGGCTGCAGGTCTGAATGCCGTCAGGAAGCATATCAAGATAGAACCTGAAAGATATTATTATTGGGCTGACCGTAAGGGACTTCTGATTCTGCAGGACATGCCGAGCGGAAGACAGGGAGATCCGTACACTGACCGGGTATTGTGTCCGGAGGCTGCCGCAAGGGCGGAGATGGAGATGCGGACGCTGATTCAGCAGAGGTGGAATCATCCTTCCATTATTGCCTGGGTGATGTTCAACGAGGGCTGGGGACAGAATGAAACTCTCAGACATGCTGCATGGGCAAAAATGCTGGATCCGTCCCGTCTCATAGATGAAGCCAGCGGATTCCCGAGACACGGCGGCGGTGATATCATAGACACTCATGGCGGGATAGCTCCGACACAGGAGGGAAAGATAAGTCTGGATTCGGAGACCGCCGGATACGGGATAGAGGCACTCGGGCATAGCTGGCCGGGAGTACACTGGGCTACCGGTACGTATGACCCGGATACGGGAAAGGAAGGTCCGACAGACAAGGAGAGCGACCACCCTCTGTATCCTGTCACCGAAGAATCGTCCGCCTGGTACACAAAGTCTATCATAGACTTTTATACGGCCCTCTACCGGCATATTCATGAGACAGGCAGCTGCGGAGACTTCAAGGTCCAACTTTACGATGTCGAAATAGAGGGCAACGGGCTGCTCAGCTACGACCGGGCTGTCTGGAAAATAGCTCCGGAACAGGTAAAGGCGGCCATTTCCAATCTCCGTGAAGAATATTCCGGAAACTGACAGAGGACATTTTCTGAAAGTATCCAAAAAGGACTGCACCTGCGTAGTTTCGAGGTGCAGTCCTTCTGTCTTCACAGCCGCACCGTCACCATGTGTGAGATATCGCGGGAGGAAGTGCCGATGGAGAGGCATCCAGTTCGAATTCCACGGTACGGTTTCAGAAAAATTCAGAAGCTGGACAGGAAGCTATAACGCCGAGATTTCCGCTTCTGGCAAACCTGTAATCCGAGCTATTTCTGACAAGTCCAGATTTGTCGTCTTCATAGAGCGGGCTATCTCTATTCTGACAGATTTGGCTCCTTCTTCACGTCCTTTCTCCAGACCTTTCTCCAGACCGTCCTCCCGGGCGGTGTCGATAATGTTGTAGTAGTCCCTTTCCGTTATCATATCCTTTTCGTATGTCAGTTTCACTCCCGGCTCGAACTTGGCTATCTCGCAAGCCTTGAACAGACGCTCTAATGTTTCGACCCGCAACCGCTCCGGCAGCCTGTCCAGAACCCGTATGTTCTTCAGCGCATAGCACCATTTCTCCAACAGCGTCCCGCAATCCTCCAACCGCTTCCCGAAGCTGTTGACACACAAAAATACGAAATTTATCGTCTCGTCCGGCGCTTCACCGCTCTCTTTTTCCCGGAATGTGTACTCCAACAACAGTTTCCCGTTGTCCGGCGGTACACCCTGCATGTCCTGCGCCTCACCGCCCAGCAGACCGATAAAGTAGACCGGGGGCAATCCGTACTCTCCCCTGTCACCCCGCTCCGACCCGTAGTCGTATGCCTTCGACGCATAAAGCACGCACCTCCGGAAAAAATTCCTCTGGTGGTAGCACTGGACCTCCACGATAAACACCGTCCCGTCATCTCCCCTGCACCGCAAGTCCAGCCGGATGCTTTTGCTGAACGGAGAGAACTGCGGAAGCTCTGTCGTCATATACTCCAGTCTCTGCACCTTCCTGTGCTCCGGCAGAAGTACGTTCAGCAAATCCTTCAGCACGTCCTCGTTCCTCCTGTCACCGAATACCGCCTTGAAACCTGCATCACTCAGGATGTCAACATACCGCTGCGCGGCAATAATTTCGTCCCCTCTTTCCATAAACTATAGGTTTTTTCAGGTTAATATTTTTCAGTCCAGGCTCTCCTGCCGGACCCGTCACCGGCGAAGATATGGCATGCAACTGTAAAAAACTGTAAGAAAAAGAAAAACTTTGCTGTTTTTTCGCAGATCCCTCGACTGCGCTCGACATGACGCGGGAGATAGGAAACTGACTTCACAGCCGAACCTTCACCGTGTGGGAGATGTCCCGGGAGGAAGTGCCGGTGGAGAATATTTTCCGTAATTTGGAAATTCTTTCCATTTTACGGAATTTTTTAATATCTTTGTCGAAACTAAACTGCTATGAGGATATTTACGGAGCAGACACTGAAAGAATATATTGAAGCCAATCCGGGCGCTAAA
>CALVBH010000059.1 GCA_944325765.1 uncultured Bacteroidales bacterium | reverse complement strand
CGAACACCCTCTTGCCGAACTTCTCGTTCAGTTCGGCCTGGCTGTCGGCAGCGATATCCGTGATATACTTGATATCGGGCCTGTCCGTCAGAGCCTTGTCCAGTTCCGCTTCGTTTATGACTTCCTTGCGGGCGGTATTCATCAGGCAGCCTCCAGCCGGAAGCAGGGAAATCAGGTCATAGCCTATGGATTTCCTGGTTTCAGGTGTAGCCGGAATGTGCAGGGAAATGAAATTGCACTCACGGTACATATCTTCCAGGGATGCGGCAGGCTCCACACCGTCAGCCTTCATCCTGTCGGCAGGCACATACGGATCGAAAGCACACACCTTCATCCCCAGGCACAAAGCCTTCTGAGCCACCAGTCTCCCGACATTGCCGTAGGCCTGGATACCGAGTTTCTTGCCGCGGATCTCGCTTCCGGTACCCGGAGTGAACTGGTTTCGCGACATAAAAATCATCATGGCGACAGCCAGTTCAGCGACGGCGTTGGCATTCTGGCCGGGAGTATTCATCGCGACGATATTGCGGGCAGAGCAGGCTTCCAGATCGATATTGTCATAGCCGGCACCGGCTCTGACTACTATCTTGAGGTTTTTTGCAGCCTCTATAACCTCGGCCGTGACCTTGTCAGACCTGACGATAAGGGCGTCGACGTCGGCGACAGCGGCTGTCAGCCTGTCCGCAGAACCGTATTTTTCAAGAAGCCGCACCTCGTGTCCGGCTTTCTGCGCGATTTCCTTCATACCGTTCACGGCCGCGGCCGCAAAAGGTTTTTCCGTAGCTATAAGAATGACCATAACGCGTTATTTTTTCTTGTTTTCAAATTCCTGCATGCAGTTCACCAAAGCCTGTACGCTCTCCAACGGGCAGGCGTTGTAGATCGAAGCCCTGAAGCCTCCGACAGACCTGTGGCCCTTTATGCCCAGCATTCCCTGCCCCTTGGCGAATTCGAGGAATTCATCCTGAAGGGACTCGTATCCCGGAGCCATCACGAAGCAGACATTCATATCCGAGCGGTCCTCTCTGGCGGCAGTCCCGACAAAAAGCGGATTCCTGTCGATTTCCGCATAGAGAAGGTCGGCCTTCTGCCTGTTGATTTTGTATATGGCCTCCACTCCGCCGATGCCTTTCAGCCAGTTCAGAGTCTCGTACATGATGTAGATGGCATAGACCGGAGGCGTATTGAACATGGAGCCGCCGTCGATGTAAGTCTGATAATTCAGCATCGTAGGAATATACCTGCTGACCTTTCCGAGTGCGTCCTTACGGACAATGGCGAAAGCCACGCCCGCAGGCCCCACATTCTTCTGTGCACCGCCGTAAACCACCGTATATTTGCTTATGTCGCGAGGCCTGCTCATGATATCGGACGACATGTCGGCGATAAGCGGCACCGGGCTGTCGAAGTCCTCCTTTATCTGGGTGCCGTAAATGGTGTTGTTCGTCGTGATATGGAAATAGTCGATATCCGACGGTATTTCGAATCCTTTCGGTATATAATTATAGGTAGTGTCGGCCGAAGAAGCCACGGCATACGCTTCGCCGATGCCTTTCGCCTCCTTCAGGGCCTTCTTCGCCCAGACGCCGGACTCTAAATAGCCGGCCTTCTTTTCGAGGAAGTTCATGGCCACGCAGAGAAACTGCAGGCTGGCTCCCCCGCCCATAAATACCACCTCATGGGTATCGGGAATATGCAAAAGTTCTTTCCAGAGCGCCCTGCACTCATCCATTACCTGCGACCACTCTTTCGATCTGTGTGATATGCTGACCACGGGAACTCCCGTACCTCTGAAATCTTTCAACGCCTCAATGGCTTTATCGATGGCCTGCTGCGGCAATACGCAAGGTCCAGCGAAGAAATTGTGAACTTTTTTCATAACCATTTTTATTAAACATCCGTTAAAGTTAATAATTTTTCCATAGAGTAATTTGCGATATTCGCAATTTTTATGTTTTTACAGGATATTTGGTATATTTGACGGACATTATTAAAAACGGTACTGCACCATGAGCCTGTACTCATTCTACAGAATCAGCAAGCCATCCGCTGCGAAAGTCCCGCCCGGGGACGAGCAGAAAGTATACAAATCCCTCCGGAACAAGACTTTCTGGGGCGCTACCATAGCATACAGCCTGTATTACGTCTGCCGCCTCAGCCTGAGTGTGGTGAAACAGCCGGTCATAGACTCGGAACTTCTCACTGCAGGACAGCTGGGCATCATCGGCTCCGCCCTCTTCTTCGTCTATGCCGTAGGCAAGTTCATGAACGGCTTCATAGCCGACTACTGCAACATAAGACGCTTCATGGCTACCGGTCTGGCCGTTTCCGCTCTCGTAAACCTGATTATGGGGACACTCGGTTTCCTCCACGGAGACATAGGGATAGCTTCGGCAGCCGTATTCATCTCTTTCGCCATTCTCTGGGGCATCAACGGCTGGATGCAGTCCATGGGCTCCCCGCCCGGCATCATAAGCCTGTCGAGATGGTTCCCTCTGAGCAAGAGAGGCACCTATTACGGGATTTTCTGCGCCAGTCCGTATTTCGGAGAATTCCTGTCATTCATAATAATAGGGGCCATCGTAGGAACATTCGGCTGGCAGTCCGGATTCATATTTTCGGCCGCCGCCGGAGTCATAGGAACGCTGATTATCCTTTTTTTCGTCAGCGATACGCCTGAAAGCAAGGGGCTTCCTTCCGTACAGGAACTCTCGTCGGAAAATCTCCGCAAGGAAGACAGGATGCGGACTTCCGAAGTCCAGAAAATCGTCCTGAAACATCCGGGAATCTGGATAATATCGGCCGCAAGCGCCTTTATCTACATCACGAAATACGCGGTGGCCGGCTGGGGCGTGCTCTTTCTCCAGAAAGAGAAGCTGTTTTCCATCGAAACCGCATCCCAGATCATCGCCTTTTCGGCAGTCTTCGGAGTCGTGGGCACGGTACTGGCCGGCTGGCTCTCGGATACGGTATTCAAGAGCGACCGCATAAAACCGGCCATCCTTTCGGGAGTCATAAGCTTCGCGGCCCTCGCCCTGTTCCTCTTCTCGGGAGGAGGCTATGTACTCAACGTGATTTACGTCTCGCTGTTCAGTCTGGCCATAGGCGTCCTGTACTGCATCGTTTCAGGACTTATGGCTGTGGACATCGTACCGCGCAAGGCTACGGGGGCGGCCTTGGGCATCGTAGGCATTTCCAGCTACATCGCTGCGGGAATACAGGACATAGCCAGCGGCTACCTGATAGAAGGTAATATGCAGCAGGCTGCGGATATCGCGGATGCGGTATACAATTTCACCCCGGTATCGGTCTTCTGGCTTGCCGCAGCCCTGATTTCGTTCCTGCTCCCTGTATTCAACTGGAAAAAGATGATGAAAAAGGCGAATGCCGGCGAGTAATCCGGCACGGAGAAGACTTCAATACGTCATCGTCATATCGGTAGGAACGCAGATGATGAAATCCGCACGCCCGGCATTCTCCTCTCCGAGAGACGAAATGTCGTCCTGACGGGCGCAGCAGACTGTCATCACCTTCTTTCCCGGAAGGTAGCTTTCGAAATACGGGATTATGCCTCCGTGGAAATCCGAATGGAAATTCCCGTTGTAGTGAATGAATTTCGCCTGCATGTTCCCGGCTATGGACCAGGCCATCGTGGCGTCCTTGAGAGCCTGAGCCTCCGCGAAATAGCTTTTTTCCCCGCTGCCGCCTCCGCTTATCAGTTTCATGAAGCCGAACATCGCCTCGCTCTCTTCAGAAGCCTCGAATTCTATCGGAAGC
This sequence comes from uncultured Bacteroidales bacterium, assembly GCA_944325765.1. Lineage (GTDB taxonomy): Bacteria > Bacteroidota > Bacteroidia > Bacteroidales > UBA932 > Cryptobacteroides. The sequence continues at coordinate 24,745 of CALVBH010000059.1, read as the reverse complement.
GGAGCCATCAGGGCCCTGGCCTCTTCGGAAAGATTTTCCAGAGCCTCAAGCCCATGGTCCTTCACATACGAGGCATACCTGCGCGGGACATTGGTAGCCACGAATTTGAGGCCCTTTTCACGCGCGAATGAAATCAGAGGATAATAGTCTGTCCAGTAGTTGTCCCAGAGTTTAGCCTCATTCTCGAACTTGTCGGAAGAAATCAGCCCTCCGGTATATTCGTCGACCAGAAGCTGGTTGTCCGTCTCGAACATTTCAGCCCCGATGACCAGTCCCGCGGAATCGCGCTGCCAGATATCTTTCGTGATTTCATATTCGAGCCAGTGAGCTATGGGGCAGTTGTGTGTCTCGCCTATGAAAATCACGTCGGCCAGGGCCAGCGAATCCAGCATTTCCCCGTAATCCACGCGCTTCCCGTCATCCGTAAAAACGGCATACGCCTGTTTATCCTGCGCCCGCAGGACAATGCCGGCAGCTCCCGCCACCGCCAGTACCATCATTATCCTTACAATATTTTTCATAATCCAATTATTTAAATCCGAGACCGCCGCAAGGCCGCACCAATGGACGGAACGTCGTAAAACCACACCGATTGGCGGAAACGGGTGGAGTGCAACGCCGCCGCAAGGCCGCAATCCGCCCGTTTCCGCTAATCGGACTCGAATGGGCCGATAGACAAAATCATATACCTGTCCGTATCGAAACACCTCCTGAACTCATCCCGAAGCTCCTTGGCCGAAATACTCTCCAGGACAGACTCGTACATATCGAGCTCCACAAGAGTCTCGTCATTCCGCATCTGCTTCACGAGGTAGCTTTTCCAGTTTGCCGTAGCGTCCTCCTCCAGATAGGAGCGTTTGTTCACTATGAAAATCTGTTTCAACGTGTTCAGTTCTTTGTCAGAAACCTTCCTGTGCTGCAGTTCCTCGATGATTTCATCCAGGATTCCGTGAACCTTGGCCGTGTTGTCCCTGTCCACGGAAGCATTGACATCAAGGTAAAAGACAGAATTAGGCTGGGCCGTATAGAACAGGGCCGCATACGGTGAATACACCAGAGACTCCTGCTCCCGGAGCACCGTAATCAGCCGGTTCCTGACCAGATTGCTCATCAGTTTGAGCTTCAACCCCGAACGCAGGGACGGCTCGTACTGGCCGAAACGGATATAGTCGAACAGCGTCTGTGTCTCGTTGGCATTCGGGAACTCCCTCTTTACCGTCACCTCCGGCAAGGTAAAATGCGAAGGTCCCATCACATTCGGTCTCGGACCGCGAGGCATCTGCCCGAAAACCGGCACAGCCTCCCTGAGCAGTCCATCCACATCGAAATCGCCGCAGACTACACATACCACTCCGTCCGGATTGGAGAAAAGCTCCCTGTAAACACGAGCCAGAGAATCCAGGCTGAGAGTCTCCAGATCTTCCATCGTCTGCTGCGTGCGTCGTCCATACAGCAGATTCCCCATCAGACTGTCAATCTGCATACTGAGCTGGCGCTGGGCATCCTGCTTCATCAGTCTGGTCAGATATGATTCCTCTCCGAAATCCTCTATCTCGCCCTGCCGTATCTCCTCGAAGCCCTCGTAGTCCAGACCAGGGTTTGTCATTCGCTGATATACGATATTGAACATCAGCCTCATATCCGGGACAGGGGCGGAAGCGATCATTCCGTGCCAGTAGGATTCGATACCGAGAATCAGCCCTATGCCGTTCTCCGCCAGTATGGAATGATAGTCCTGAGGTTCAATGCCTGCGATACCGCCGAGCTCCATATAGCCAGCCATACCTTCATAATATGCATAATCCTCCTCCGGCACACGTGAAAGTCCGCCAGGCGCGAAAGTCTGCATCTGTATCCTGTTTTCACCATCTGAGGTAGGGCGCAGAACGAAGCGGAAACCGTTTTCCAAAAGCACGTCCGTCACCCCTATATTAGGGAAATACGTCCGCCGGGCTATCATATTTTCATCGTAAGGACGCTCCTGCAGAAGCCAGGCAGGTATGACTGTCCGCATAAGATCTTCTTCTTCCGGTTCATCTTCTTCATAGACGAACGGCCCGAGCTCCGCCACGGCAGCTTCCGCAAGAACGGCATCCGCTTCTTCTGAAGTAAAGCCGGCCGTACTCTGCGGATTGTACTTGCACGCGACAAGGCTTGTCTGTCCGGCGGCATCAAGCCAGGAGGACAGGATTTCCTGCAGCTGTGCGGAAGAAGTCGTCTGCAGAAGGCTGTCGATGCAGTCAGCCTGGGCTCTGTCAGTCACATCCCAGTCACCGAAAAGCACCGCATCGGCAATATTGTCGCATATGGCATAGGAACTGCTTCCAGACGGAACGTATGTATGCGCATCTTCCCTCAGTTTCGCCATTTCCTCAGGACAGAATCCGTCGCGTTCAAGACGGTAAAGTTCGCCGACCACATCTTTCAGTTCCGCGGAAACCTCCTCCTTGTCCTTCCCCGAGAGGGCTATGACGAAATGCTCCTTGTCGGCAAAATACCAGTTGTTGGATATGGTCGCATTTTTCCCGGTTTCATACAGGCGCGAAGTAATGCCGCTGACCAGCATACGGTTGCGTCCGTAAGCCACGGCATCCCCCACAGTCCTTCGCATCACGGCCTGATGAGGGACAATCAGTTCGAAACTCATATTCCGTATCAGGGTATCCTCCACATTCTTCACGGTCGTACCTGCAGCATATTCCAGCGGAGAATCAGTAAATTCAGGTGAAACGGTGGCAGGCAGCGGACCGAGAACCTTCTCTACCCTCGATACCATATCCTGAACATTGATATCCCCCACTACCGCCACAGTGGCCCTGTCGAGAGTATACCACGTATTATGAAAATCTTCCAGCATTTCCGGGGTCATCGCGGATACCGAAGCCGGAGTACCGAGAGGAATGCCTTCACTGTATTTTCCGATTCCTATTTTCAGATCATAGAACTCATCATCGTAGACATAGCTGCGCAGCTCCTCCAGAATCACGCCCTTCTCCCGTTCCACCTTCTTCGGAGCTATCGTGATATCAGTCAGCCAATCCTTGAGAATCAGAAGAGCCTGGTCCAGATTCTTCGGGTCATCAGACGGCATTGAAAACATATAGATCGTCCTGTCATAGCCGGTAAACGCATTGATTCCTATTCCATACTGCACACCGAGAGATTCCAGATATTCGACAAGTTCCCGTTTCGGGAAATGCTTCGTACCGCCGAATGCCATATGCTCCAGAAAATGCGCAGTCCCCCTGTTCCCGTCAGACTCCATCACCGAGCCTGTCCTGAAAATCAGCCGGAATTCTATCATCCGCGACGGAGAAGGATTCTGCATCGCCATACAGGTAAGCCCGTTGGGCAATGTCTTGACAGCCAACCCCTCCGGGGGCAATATCTTCGTATCGCAGCTGTCGCTGCAATGTTTTTCGCTGCCGCAGATACAACAAGTCTGCTCCGAAGCTTTTGCCTCGGGGCAGACAGTTACCCAAATTACGGCTATCGCCGCAAAGAAAGAAATCAATTTCCTCATTTTCCTTATCTTCATCAAACCTTTTCCAAAGGGAAACCTCCCTTGCCTCCGGACAATGCCGAAAGGGCAGACAAGATAAGAAAATTATTTCAGATTCCTACTCGTTCGGAGTATAGGTGGCGACAACTTTCGAGTAATCGTAATCGTTGTAGTTATAGATGCAGAACGTGAACACCATCTTGTCCGCAGCTATGGACGCTTTGGCCTCCACCCAGTTCCCGTATTCGTAGTAATCTTCCGAGACATTCTCACAGTTCAGGAGAAAATCAGGGTCTACCGTAGCATCAAAAAGCCAGTCAGGATTAACATCCGGACCGATATTGCCTGCCGCAATCAGCTCCTTCTCACGCTCGAATGCCGAAAAATAGAATTCGAACGGAACCTTGATCATAGTCACGTCTTCTTCATACTCTTCATCATAATACGACAAGTCCGCCAGGAATTCCACGGATTTGTTCGTCTGCGGTTTGATTCCGTCCAGAGTCATCGAAAACGTCTCCGAAGACGTTGAAGTCCAGCCGATGGCTTCAAGCAGCTGGGAATAGCTCATAGCATATTCGCTCGGCTCCCACAACGGATTGTCCAAAGTCAGACTCCTCAGCTTGGCGTACAAGGCACCCTGCAGACCCATAGGGTTATTCAGCATTTCCAGCACAGGCTGTCCCGCCTTCGATTTTTCAGAAAGCACTATCATAGTCTGTCCTGAATAAGTCACAGGAGACAACGGGATTTCGGAATCAGGGTTTGACGCCGTATAAACCGTACTTACGGATACCAGCCCCAGGTATTTGGTCAGGTCTATGCCTGTCGCTTCCTGATATGCGGAAATGATGGCCAGCTGTTCCTCTGTCAGATCAGGAGTGGCAGAAGAATGCAAGGTAAACGTATAATCCGCCGCAAGCCTGACCTTTTCCGGGAGCACTGTCGCCGGATCAAGGCTTACCGTACAGTTCACGGACGAAGTACCTTCCGGCAGCTGATCCTTGACTACAATATTGAAGACAGTCGTAAGAGAGCCTGCAGGAATCGTAATATTATCGGATTCCAATGAAACATAAGTATCGTTATCCATCTTGAGCGTAAGCGTAAGATCCTCATCAAGCGCCGTAGTAAGCATCGCCGTTACCTGCATATTTGCTCCGTCAAAATCATAAAGCGAATTGTTTTCGGAGTCCAGATAAATGTAGTTCGTTCCTTCGTAACCGGAGTTTGTCTCCTCGCAGGAAACAGCCGCTGCCGCTGTCGCGACAGCCGCCAGAAACATAAGAATTTTTTTCATAATACTATTTGATAAAGTGTTTTATGTTATACTGTCTTACTCGGTAATCTCATACGCCCAGCCTGGATTCTGATGCTCGGCCGTGATGTTCTCATTGTACCTGTACTCGGACTGCGGAATCGGCAGCAGCCACTTGTAGCTGTCAGCTGCGACAGTCGATGAGACGGAGCCTGCGGCATTGTACCGCTGGAGCGGTATATCCAGCCTTTTCAGATCGAAATACCGCGTACCTTCACCGACGAACTCCTTCTGTTTCTCTTTCAGGATGGCATTTATGAGCTCATCTCCGGACAGGGTCTCGTCCAACGGCTCGCAACTCCGCGCGGACAGATAACGGTTCATCAGGCTCACAGCCTCGCCAGGCTGATTGTCCCTCGCATAAGCCTCCGCCACGGTGAAACATACGCCCGAATAGCGCAGAGTGTTGATATAGCGCACTTCCGTATTATCGTAATACATCCTGTTGTACTTGCCGAAACTCCGGACTCCGGACTGCGGGCCGGCGTATTCGCACCAATCCTTTCTCACATCACCGTCCTCGTAAGTCACCTGGTCGGAAAGGCAGAAGTAGTCGCCCTGCTCCCTATCATAGTTCAGCTCGATATAGAAAGAATCGAAGATATACGGGGCGAAAATCCGCTCCTGGCTCTCATTCTCCGTCCACAGATTTTCGTACTCAGTATCCGCAAGGCGGGTTTCAAGGTCAGAAAGCAAAGGCAGCCCGTACTCCACGGCCTTTCCGTAGTTTCCGCGGTACAGTTCGAACTCCGCCCTGAGGGCATTCACTGCATCGGAGCCGAAATAATAGACTGCAGTCCCGGTATTCTCCACCGAAGCCGCTTCGGAGAGCAGGGTGGAAATCTCCTCTACACAGGCTTTCAGCGACGAGCGCGGAAGAAAGTCCAGTTCAAGCCTGTTTTTCAGGATGATGGCATCCTTCTCCAGATTTTCCGGCGCATAGCGCGGGGCATAGAACCGAAGAAGATCGAAATAGCAGCAAGCCTTCAACGCACAGGCCTCGCTGCGCACCTTTTCCAGCTCGACAGCATCCGACTCCTCCTCGATCACCACGTTCGGCAGGCGTGTAAGCAGCGTATTAAGATAAGATACAGTCATATAATAATCCTTCCAGATCAGATCCGAAAGGTCGGTGATGGCGTTGTCCTGCCAGTTGTAGAGATTCTGCATCTCGGCATAATAGTTCGCAAACCGTGTGGGACAGAAATCGTCGCTGAGCACGGCGAGCTCTACCTGATAGCGTGGCAGCGAATTGTAGGCCGATGCCAGAAGCTCCCGTGCAGTATCCACGGTAGTGATAGCATCCGGATCGGAGAACTGGTTTTCGAGCTTGATGTCCAGACAGCCGACTGTCAGCGGCAGCAGGACCATTATGGAAATTATATGTTTTTTCATCTTCGGACTCCTTTAAAATGACAGACTCAGGCTTATGGTGTAAATCGGCTGCTGCGCTCCCACCAAAGAACCGGACTCCGGGTCGGATTCCTTATAGCGTGTGAGCGTGAACAGGTTCGAAGCCTGGAAAGCTATGTTCCCGTACTTGAAGAAATTCCCGGCCTTTTTCAGAAGCCGCTCTGAAAATCTGTAGCGCAGGGAGAGCATGGAAAGCCTCAGATAGTCGCTGCTGCCTACGCTCCTGCTGTTCGGATAGAGGGTCAGGTTTTCCAGGGATGCGGTCTGTGTAAAAGGTGAATTGTATATTTTGTTCTGGTCCCCCTTCTTGAACCACATGTTTTCCACCTGGCCCTTGACGGCATTCTTGTTCGCATCGTCCACATCCCTGACGTATGAGTATGAGTATGCCTTTATACCACCGAAGACATAGTAGAAATCGGCGTCGAACTCTAAGTTCCTGTATGTAAAACTGAGATTTATGGTTCCGCTGTAAGGAGGGACTCCATGGCCGAGCGCCACCATATCCTCCTTTTCGAGCTTTCCTGTCGCCGGAATCTCGCTCCCGTCGGCCTTTCTGAAGGTCGGGAAGCCTGTCATCGGGTCTATACCGTTGGAAATCGGGCCGTAAATGATATCGTATGCCTTTCCCACCTCATAGTCGGGCACCAATGAGTATTCACTCGTATACAGTTTGTCCCCGTCGTACAGGTCCAGAACCTTGTTCTCGTTGTAGGCTATGGAGAAGCGCAGGTTCAGCCTCGTCTCGTCCATATCCAGCAGAGTCGCTGAAACGGCGGCCTCGATACCTGAATTGCTCAGCACGCCGATATTCCTCATCATGGAAGTGAATCCGTTTGATGACGGTACAGGCACATCGAGGAGGGCGTCTTCCGTCACCCTGTTGTACCAGCCCACATCCAATGAAAACCTGTTCCAGAAGCCTAACGATATTCCGGCCTCTGTCGAAATCGTCTGTTCCGGCTTCAGAGAGTCATTGTACAGGGACATCAGTTCGAGAATCCTGCGGTCGCCGTAACTGTCGTCGAGATACTGGAAAGTAGCTACCGCCAATGCCGGCGATATGCCTGCCAGACTCGCGGTACGTCCGTAGGAGGCCTTGAGCCTCAACGCCGATATCGGATTCCAGTCCTGGAAATAGCTCTTGATGTTCCAGCCGGCACCCACAGCCCAGGCGGCGTTCCACCTCTTGTCTTTCGGCAGAATGGAGGAAGCGTCGGCCTTGTATGTTCCGAAGACATCATAGGTCCCGTCGAAACTGTATCCGGCCAGGGCTCCGATACCTACCTGAGCCGTCTTTTCCTTCAGATTCGCGGTGCTGACCTTCCTGCTGCCCTCTATGGACTGGTTTATGGCCGAAGCGGAATTCAGAAGTCCGACTCCGTAACCGGTAATGGACATGTTGTCCACATCATCCATATAATAGTCGGTATTGGCTCCGAGGGTGATGTCATGCTTTCCGAAAACGCGGTTCCAGGTCACGCGGATATTGTACGTGATATTGGCCATCACATTCTTGGATTTCACGAGTTTTCCGCGTTCGATTTCCTCAGCCCCGTTCTGCTGTTCCTCATAGGAAGTGGACGGAGTGAATTCCTGGGACTCGGAGAGTACCATGTCCAGCCCGACCACTGCATCCACATCCAGACCTTTCAGGGGCTGGAGGTTTATACTGGCGGTAGTGCCGAAACGCTTTTCCGTGGAGACTTTTTCGAACTGATAGAACAGGTCATCGTATGTCCTGTTAGGATACGACCAGAGTTCCCCGCTGGTCTTGCTTTCGTACGGGTTCAGATCGTATATGAGAGATGTCGGGGAATAGGTGGAACCGTTAGGGCTGTTGGCTTTCGAATAACCGCCGTTCACGCTTATGGAGACGTATCCGATGCGTCCGACAGCCTGGTCGAGACTGATCCTGCCGGTGAAACGGCGGACGTCATTCCCGGGAATCTGCCCCCCCTGATAGCTGTAGTTCGCGGAGGCGTAGTATGAAGTCTTGCTGTTTCCGCCGCGGACGCTCAGGTTGTGACGCTGATAGAAGTCGTTGCGCAGCAGTTCCTTGAACCAGTCGGTATTGGTCTTCCGCAGTTCGTTCAGTTTGGCCTGGCCTTCGGCTACAAGCTCGTCGATATTGGCCGCGCCCGGATTCGTTTCACGGATATATTCCTCGCTGTAAAGATAGCCCGGAGCCGTCGGGTTCCTGAGCAGGCGTTCGAGTTCGAGTTTTTCGTCCGTATCCATCATCAGTACGCCCCTGCGGCCGCGGGTAGTGATACCTGCGTTGAAATTGTACGTCACGAGAGCCTCTCCGGTGGTTCCCCGGACAGAAGTGATCTCTATCACTCCGTTCGCCGCCTTGGTCCCGTAGAGGGCGCAGGCCACCGCATCCTTCAATATCTTGATATCCGCTATGTCGAGGGGATTCAGGGTCATAAACGCATCAGAGGATATGACCTGACCGTCGAGGACGAAAAGCGGCTCGTTGGCCACATCTCCTTCACGGAACGATGAATTTCCCCTGATTCGGATTTCCGGCTTGGTGCCGAGGTCTCCCTTGTTCGTGACCACCAGACCGGGAGCCGTACCCTGCAGCGCCACCGACATGTCGACCATAGGCTTGTCCTGCAGACGCTTGACGTCCACTGTGGTGATGACGCCGGATTTGGAACGTATGTCCAGGTCGTTGATATTCTGCTTTCCCGTCACGACCGCGCCTTCCATCATATTGGAGTCTTCCTCGAGGATGACGGTGACTTCCTTCTGGCCCGTATAGGAAATGATTTCCGACTGCATCCCGAGGAACGAGATTTCTATCAGGACATCTCCCTTCTCGGGAAGTTCGAGTGAAAAATAACCGTTGCCATCGGTAGATGTTCCGTAACCGGCATCACCGCGGACATAGACATTGGCTCCTGCCAGAGGTTCGTCCCAGACATCTATTACCCTGCCGGCAAGTATGCGTGTATTGCTGCTTTGGGCGAACGAATCCAGACATAAAAAAAGAGAAAATGCAAATCCTAATACACAAATCCATTTCATAGGCACATTGTCAAATCCGTTGGGGAAAATTCACATAAAATTCAAAAGTATGTCTTTTTTCCAAAATAATCAATAAAAAAATGCCCCGACAAGCGGGGCAATAGTCATATTTTGTTATTTTTTCTGTCTTCGTTCATATCTTTCGAGGTAACTTTCGAGGATTGCCGCATCTTTCTGCGCCCGCTTCTGAGCCTGCCTCAGCGCCTTGCGCTTTTTCTCCCGCTGTTTCTCGGCTTTTCTCTCGGCCCTGGCCTGCTCCTTCTCGGCATCGGCCTTGTCCTTGGCCTCCCATCTGGCCTCACGTGCTGCCTTGCGCTCCTGCCGCAGCCTTTCGCGCTCCGCCTTCTTCTGCGCTTTCAGTTCTGCCTTGGTCAGCACTCTGTCCTGAGTGTCCGAAGCCGCCAGAGAGTCTGCCCTGGCTATGCTGTCAGCCACCGCTACCGAATCGGCAGCGGCTTTCAGGCTGTCCTGAAAAGCGATGGAATCAGCCTTGGCCGCATTCAGGGAATCGAGCCGGACTATGGCAAGCGAATCCTTCACCTGCTGCTCCCGGAGTGCGTCGAGCCGTTCCTTTTCCTGTCTTTCAAGTTCCCTGACATGATTCAGTGAATCCCTCAGCGAAATCTGGTGATAAATATCGTCTATGTAACCAGGGAAATACAGGTCGGTCTGAGTATAACTGGCCCGCGGTACGGCATTGTACCTTTTCCTCTCGGAAGGACGAAGGTCCAGGGAAGTCACGGAATGCCTGTCCACCGGCCGTCTTTCCGGAGTCCAGTTGAATCCTTTAAGTTTCCTGTCCTCCCGGCTGAGCTGCACTACCGGATAAGCATCGCTGACAGCCGTATCGAAATAATAGATTCTGTGCAGCTGGCCTTCCCTGAAGATGGCCGACAGCATCTTCGCATCCTTCTTGTTCACGGTGGCGAGAGTGTCGTTTTCCTCTATGTAAAAAATGGCCGATGCCCCTCCGAGTCCGTCGAAGCGCGAGAGTTTTCCCTCAGGAGTGAAATAGGCCATCATCTCGGCGCCCTTTATCTGGTTATAATGGGCCGTGTCTTCCTGAATATGGATGAACGAATTCGACATCAGGCTGGCTTTTTCCATAGCCTGGTTCCGCATCAGGACATAAACGCTGTCGGCGTTGTACTGCTGTGTGATTTCGTTCCAGATGGCAGGCTCCCTGAACAGGCGGACTATGGAATCGAGGTCCGAATACAGCAGGGAATCGCAGACTACCTGCATGTTCTCGCGGAAAATCTTCACGTTTCTGAGGGCTGTCACGAATCCTATCTTGGTAGAATCCGGGGTTATGACCGAATCGGCCGCCGCCAGAGAGTCTACCGATGCCAGCGAGTCCGTCAGCGCCAGAGAATCAGCAGACAGCAGAGAGTCGGTAACCGCCAGAGAGTCCGATACGGCAGGCGAACCGGCCGCTGCCAGAGAGTCCGCCGCCGCTTTCAGCGCAGCCTCCTGTGCAGCCGCCGCTTCCGCCTCAGCAGCTGCCTTTGCGGCCGCCTCCCGCTCCGCCTTCTCGCGTGCCATTCTCTCGGCCTCCATCTGCGCCTTCTTCGCAGGGTCGTTTTCCGCTTCTTCCGCCGCCTTCCTGGCCGCCTCCTCGGCTGCCTTCCTGCGGAATTCCATTACCGGGTCTATATCCATATTCTGCCTGCGGAGCGATGCTTCCGCCACGAGGACTGAATCCACTTCGCAGAGCAGTTTCGAGCGGTAAATGAGCGTATCGGCCCCGCAATAGACCGAATCCCTCCGGGCATTTTCCTCCACGACCAGGACTACGGCCGGATCTTCCGTCATGGTGACGGTAGACACGGAATCCACATAGTCCATCCTTCCCGCAAGAGCATAGACATTTCTCGTAGTATCCGTCACCTGGATGTGCCCGTACATCCGCACGTCGGAAGTGTTCCTGTCGAAGTACAGGGTATCGCACCAGGCTTCCTGGGTAGCCGACATCAGATGGACATTCATGCGGAAAAAGAACTGTTCGCCGTCCCTGTCGTACCATCCGGCCTCTGAAGAAAGCATGTAGTCGTCCTTCCATGCATTGGTCCCCGTACCGAACGTAGCGAGAGAATAGTCCGACTCGTATTTGAGGGTATTGGTCTTTATGAAGATGGAGTCGGTGAACATATTGACATCGGTAGCGAAATCGAAGACACGGATTTTGGAATCATAGGTTCCTCTCTGGCTTTCGATTATCTGGCCGTCCTTGTCGCGCATGGAGCCGCCGCGGAAGAAAATCCCGACGCTGTCCTTGGTATTGTAGTCCAGGAATTTGGTCCTCAGAGTATTCCCGTCCCTGTCCCGGAGCTGGACTATGTCGCCGCGGAACTCGGCGAGGTCCCTGTCGATGAAATACTGCATCTTTTCGCTCTGCAGTTCGGTCTGCTCCTGGACGATGCGTACATTTCCTATGGCGTCTATGATACGGGTGTCCACATTCCACAGAGCCGTGTCGCAGTGGAGGTACGTGTTGTTATGGAAAAACACCGCAGGTCCGACGATTTTACGGTAACTCATCCCGTCGATTTCCAGCAGCTGCGCACTCTTTCCGCTCAGGAGCCGCACCAGACTGTCCTCCGCCTCCTCTTTCTGCTCCTGCGCCACTGGCAATGTCATGGCTCCGGCCGAAACCTGCAGGATAACGGCCGACAACGACAGTGCCAATATAAGGATTTTCCGTATCATTCTTCAGTCCTGAATTTCGAGGCCCAGCCCTCCTGGTCGAACGGGCAGTCCTTGAAAATCGGGTCTATGACGATATATGTCTCTTCTATTTTCTGTTTCACGAATTCGTCTATGGCCTCCATGGCGCGTTCGTTCTGGGCCTGCTCCATAAGCAGGTTGTAATCCTCGGTGAACGATGCCGTATGGGCAGGCAATATCTTGTCCACCTTCAGGATTTTATACACGGTGTTGCCTGAACGTCCTTCGTTGTCGCGGGATTCGAACGGCTCTGAAATCTCACCCTCCTTCAGGTTCTTGATGGCATTGTAATCTTCCGGCTTGAGCTGGTCGATTTCGAAATAGGACGAGCCTGTATTCGGGTCGGCCATCTGACCTCCGTTGGTACGGGTAGCGGGGTCCTGCGAATAGAACCTTGCCGCCAGGTCGAAGGAAACGGCGCCGTTCTGAAGCTCCGCCTTCAGGCTGTCCAAAGTAGCGAATGCCTTCGTCTTGTCATCTTCGGTATATTCCGGTTTCATCAGAATATGACGGGCGTTGAACATATCCCCCTTCTTTTCAAGCACTTCTATGATATGGAAACCGTCCGGAGTTTCCACTATCTGGGAAATGATTCCCGGCTTGAGGGACATGGCCGCATCGGAGAAAGCCGGCCAGAAAACCGACTTCGACGCCATGCCGAGTTCTCCTCCACGCCTGGCGCTGCCCGGATCCTGGGAATAGATTCTGGCGAGGACCGAAAACTTCTCCCCGTTCATGATACGCTCGCGTATCGCAAGCAGCCTGTCCTTCACGGCCAGATTGGCGGCTTCCCTGTCAGGATAGATGCATATCTGGCTGAGCTGATACTTGATAGGCACTATCGGAAGGTCGAGAGAATCCGTATTTTCGACATATTCGCGCACGTCATACGGAGTCATCCCTGGAGCGGACCCTGCCACATTCCGCTGCATTTCCTGGGTCAGGTTCTGGTCCTGCAGAGTCTGACGCCATTCCTGCCTGAGCTTGTACAGCGGCTTGCCGAAATATTTCTCTACATTTTCGTCTCCGCCGAGCTGTGTCCTGATATTGTCTATCCTGTTGCTGAGTTCGGCTTCGACCATATCGTTGTTTACGGTCAGTGAATCCAGACGGGCCTGAATCAGGAAAAGTTTGGAAATCATCATCTGCTCCAGAATCTCGCAGCGGATGTTCCTGTCGGATACCATTCCCTGTGCACGCATCACCTGCACTTCCTCTTCGAGGGAGGAAATCGAAATCATCTCATTGCCCACGACAGCCACTGTTTTGTCTATCAGACCGTCAGGATATGTCTGTGCCGACACGGCCAGGTGCAGTGAGCAGCCTGACAGAAGCACGGCCCCTATTTTCAGGATATTGTTCATCTTCTCGTATTTTTGCCGTTTACTCGTATTTTGCGGTTCAATATATAATCAGCCTGCCTTTGGCCCGTGCGTCCTCCAGCAGATTCCTTTCGAGCGCAGTCACCAGCCTGTGCCGTCTGATGCCGACGAGAATCCCGCGGATTTCCTCGCTGCAGTATTCCACAGGAAGAGGTTCGCCGGCAGGGACGAAGTCGGAAACGTAGGCTATGTTAATCTTGTCATAGTCCGTGTCGCGAATCTGTATGAAAGAATGGCGCATCTCCTTCAGGATACTTTCAGTGTCCTTTCCGAAATCTTCGGCAAGTTCCGCCGCAGGTATCCATTTGTCTCCGTAATCGGTATATCTGTCGGCCGAAGACAGCGCCAGACTGTCGGCATAGATATTGGCGTCGATATTTTCGGACGCCATGTTTTCCTTTATGGTCCCGATGACCGGTGAATCGGCCGAGATACGCATGAATCTGGCTTTCAGCATCGGAACTGCCGCGATGAAATCCTGCCTGTGCGAATCGTAATAGGCTTCGAGTTCTTCGCGGGTGACTGCCGTGTCGAGTCTCTCGTTCACATAACGCTGTTCGTATCTGTATTTAAGCAGGGCCTTCCTGTACTCTTCCAGTTCCTTAGTCACGTCCTTCTCCTGCTTGGACAGCTGCGATTCGGCGATATCGGCGAAAACCAGATCCGAAGCCCAGGCGTTTATGTACTGCATCACTATTCTCAGGCTGTCCTCCGAAGATGTCCCGGGAGGGACGAGTGCGGCTATGTCGCTCACCGTCAGTCTGTGTTTGCCCACCACCGCCACTGTCTTCCCGTCATCGAAAAACGAGGAAACCGCCTTGCACGATACCAGCATCGGCAAGGCGATCACCATTAACGACAGTACTGATGACGCGAATTTCCCCATAGCGGACTATCGTGAATAGTTAGGGGATTCACGGGTAATAGTGACATCGTGCGGATGTCCTTCCACATAGCCGGCGTGAGTGATTCTCACGAATCTGGCCGAGCGGAGGGCTTCTATGTTCCGGGCCCCGCAGTATCCCATTCCGGCACGCAGGCCGCCTACGAGCTGATAAACGACTTCGGAAAGCGTACCCTTGTACGGAACCTGCGCCACGATACCTTCCGGCACCAGCTTCTTCACATCTTCCTCCATGTCCTGGAAATACCTGTCCTTCGACCCCTGCTGCATGGCCTCGAGGGAACCCATCCCCCTGTACGACTTGAACTTGCGGCCGTTAAGTATGATGGTTTCGCCCGGCGACTCCTCTACGCCGGCGAAGAGAGATCCTGCCATAATAGTGCTGGCGCCTGCCGCCAGAGCCTTGACCACATCGCCGGAATACCTGATACCGCCGTCAGCTATGACAGGTATGCCCGTGCCTTTCAGGGCTGAAGAAGCCATCATCACTGCGGAGAGCTGAGGCATGCCCACTCCGGCAATCACACGGGTAGTACAGATGGATCCCGGTCCGATACCGACCTTTACCGCACTCACTCCGGCTTCCGCCAGGGCCTTGGCCCCTTCGGCCGTCGCCACGTTTCCTGCCACAATCTGAATGTCAGGCAGGGCCTCGCAGGCCTTTTTGATGACATTCAGCACGCCGACGGAATGTCCGTGAGCCGTATCCACCACGACTGCATCCGCCCCGGCCTGCGTCAGCATTTCGATACGCTCCACCGTGTCCGATTTCACGCCTACGGCCGCAGCCACGAGAAGACGCCCCTTGGAGTCCTTGGATGCGATAGGGTTGTCCTTTATCTTCATCAGGTCCTTGTATGTGATGAGGCCTTCGAGTTTTCCGTCCTCATCCACCACAGGGAGTTTTTCGAATTTGTACTGCCTTATGATTTCGGTGGCTTCCGCCAGACCGATACCTTTCGGGGCCGTCACCAGGTTTTCGGAAGTCATCACCCGGGAAACAGGGAGTTTCATATTGTCCTGGAAACGCAGATCCCTGTTGGTCACGATGCCTATGAGGCGCATTTTCTCATCCACTACGGGAATACCGCCGATATGGTGCTTGGCCATCATTCCGAGAGCATCACCCACGGTAGCGTCCGGACGGATGGTCACAGGGTCGTAAATCATACCGTTTTCAGCGCGTTTTACCCTCCTGACCTGCTCCATCTGCTGCTCTATGGTCATATTCTTGTGAATGACGCCTATGCCTCCGGACCTCGCCATGGCTATGGCCAGTTCCGATTCGGTCACAGTATCCATCGCAGCCGAAACTATCGGAGTATGCAGTTTAATATCTTTTGAAAACCAAGTAGTTACATCCACTTCGCGTGGCAGGACTTCAGAACGTGCCGGAATCAGCAACACATCATCGAAGGTCAGACCTTCGGGAATCTCGTAGTTGGTAAATGTCTGCATCGTGTAAAGTTTAATTTGCAAAGATAATGTTTTTTACCTTACAATTTCCGGGACTCGACATAAAATAACGCAAACCCGATGAATCCAGAGCTGCCGGAAAGGAGCCGGAACTACACCGGTTCCCGAGCCAGACGCCCCTGGAAAGCATCCCGTTCCTCCATCCTGGCATCGAGCATCCTGAGCAGTTCGAAGTTGCGCACCAGACCCCACGGCGTTTCGTTCACAAAGCGCGGCGGCACTTCCCCGGCTATGCGTTCCACGTAGATACCGGGTCTGAGACGCTCCAGAACATCGATGACAAAGTCCAGATACCCGTCCAGTCCGAAACGCACGAAATCTTCCGGATGCAGGGCATACTCCCTTTCCATCTTCGTTCCGCGCACGATCTGCAGCTGATGGAACTTCACTGACCTGAGAGGCAGGGCATTTATCATCTCCGTCTGATCCTTCATCATTTCCACCGTCTCCCCCGGAAGTCCGAAAATAAAGTGGGCTCCGGTATCGATTCCCCTTTCAGCCGTCATAACGACAGCTTTCCGCGCACACCCGAAAGTATGTCCGCGGTTTATCCGCGACAATGTCGAATCGTAACAGGACTCGATGCCGTATTCCATCACCAACACCGGCCTGCGCAATTCCCTGCCGCCCACGGACCTGCACCAGTCCGAGTCCGGCAGCAATATTCCCTCGCTTATACCTGCAATCATATCCAGTTTCCGTTCATCCACGCAGTCCGGCCTCGTCCCTATGACGATTCCGACCACCTCCGGATGCGACAACGCTTCCAGATACAGTCTCTGCAGGGTTTCCACAGGTGCGTATGTATTCGAATAAGACTGGAAATAGGCCAGATAGTGTCCGACCCGCCGATAACGGCCGCGATGGAATTCAATGCCTTCATCCATCTGCTGCGACAGTGTTTTTCCGGGCGTGCTGTAGCCCGGGTGAAAGGCCGCGTTGTCGCAATAGGTGCAGCCTCCAGTGCCGGCTGTCCCGTCCCTGTTCGGACAGGTGAATCCGGCATCGAGCACTATCTTCTGCAGCCTCTCCCCGTAAGTTTTCCTGAAATAGCCGGCAAAGGTATTGTAGCGTTTGCCGTCAGGGAAATCGGGCATAACCCGGAGAGCCTGGGATGAATCGGTATTGTCCTGTATCATAAAATCCGTTTTCATTTATTCCAGCCGGAAATAATACACGAGGGACTGCTCCGCGGTGTCCGCAGGGTCTGAAAGTTCAGGATGGAAAATCCTTATCAGATCCGCCAGGACCAGGTCCGGCCGCACGGAACCGGACTCCCAGAAATCGCTTCCTCCCCCATCGGTCGTCCGTCTGTCGCAACTGTATATGTTTCTCCGGGCCACACAGTTCAGGGAGGCGGTTTCTGGATACGCGGCAACCAGCTGGCCGACAGTACGGAACTGTCCGACATTCAGCCAGAAATCCGCCTCCGAAGCCAGCAGGAACGCCTCTTCGGAATCTATGACATAAGTTCCCGAACCCGTTTTTCCCTCCTGTCCGTCAGGGCTGAAGACGTACCGCGCCCCGGCATCCCGGAGCAGACAGGCCATGGCGGAGTGCGGCGAAGCCATGAACCAGGTGTCTCCGTAAGGGGTATTCAGCATTACCGAAGGCCTGCAGACATCGTCGGGAACGCTTTCTTTCAGGGAAACATACCGTTTTTCCAGTTCCGCGAAAAGATTCTCCGCGGCCGCCCTGCATCCTGTCAGCTCTCCGAGAACCACGATCCATTCGGCCTTTCCCAACGGATTCCGCTCCAGATATTCCCCGATATAGATGTACGGTATGCCGAGAGCCTCCAGACGCTTCTCCATCGGGCTGGACGAATTCACTCCATAGAGCAGGACCAGGTCAGGCCGCACCCCGGCCAGTTTCTCGAAGTCAGCGTCCGCTTCGCTGCCCACGTCCGCTATCGAATCCCTGTTTTCGCGGATCCGGTCATTCGAAATGAACCTGAGTCCGGAAACGGCCTTGACACGGGAGGTTTCTCCGAGAAGGTCGAGCATGGCTATGTGCGTGGACGACATGGCGGCTATCCTTTCCGCCTCCCCTTCGAGAACCTGGCCTTCGAATCCTTCGGGAGCCTTCTCCCCGTTCCGTGAAATGAAAAGTTCCTTTACCGGAGAATCGCCGCCCTGCCAGGCCGATTTCGTCCTGATTACCCTCCCGGCGCTGTCCCTGAAACCGGCTATTTCGAATCCTTCGGCATATTCCGGGGCATAATATACGGTGTCGAAAGGCGAAGGAGAGACCCCGTCATTGCCGCAGGCAACGGAAAGGAACAGAAACGAAGCTGGGACAAGTATCGGGATTATCGTGTTTTTCATCATTGTCGCGGCAGCGGAAAAACCGCCGGAAGGCAAAATTAATGAAAATTGCGCATATATGACTTGCTTCTGACTCCGTTTCGCACTATCTTTGGCCGCGCAAAGGTTTCCGGGAACCTGTCCGGTTCCGGAATCAAAAGGGAATGCAGTGAGAATCTGCAACAATACCCGTTGCTGTGTGTCCCGCCGACGGTTTTCACATTCGCTGCCACTGGTTTATGACCGGGAAGGCGTGAAAACGGGGACGAGCCAGAAGACCTGCCTTTGCATTTATGAGGATTTCCGTCTGCGGGACTACGGACGGCGAAAACCTGATATAAGCCCATGTTTTTACTGAGCCTGGTGATGCTCGCGATGCTGGAAGCCACTGACACACTGTCCGCATCGCAGGTGTCTACATACCGTTTCGAATCCCCTGCCGTCCAGACAATTTCGTCCGGACGCATATCTTCCATACCCGCATATTCGGTTCCGGACATCCTACGGTATTCCACCGGGCTGCAAATCAAGGACTACGGAGGTCTCGGAGGGCTGAAAACCATAAACGTCCGCGCTCTCGGTTCACAGCACACGGGAGTTTTCATAGACGGAGTGAAAATCAGCAACATACAGAACGGACAGGTAGACCTGGGCAGATACTCGGTGGAAGACTTGGAATCCATATCCGTAGTCAACGCGCATTCCTTCTCACTCCTTCAGTCCGCATCCGAACTCGCGTCTTCTTCCACGGTATACCTGCAGACTAAAACTCCCGACTTCTCCAGGCCGTACGACATCACACTGAAGGGCGGATACGGCTCTTTCGACACAGGCTCGGCCTTCCTCTCGGCGGCAGTCAGGCTTTCCCGCCGGGCATATCTGAAATTTTCGGGAGACTTCAGGCACACCGACGGAGACTATCCATACACTTACACCGCAGCTTCCGGAACTGACACGACCGCCCGCAGGGAAAATTCCGATCTGAACTCCCTGCATCTCGAGCCCGCTCTCTACATCAGGTCAGGAAAGTCCGACTGGCAGATCAAAGGCTACTGGTTCCACTCAGACAGAGGACTTCCGGGACCGGTCATAAGAAGTGCCGGGGAATTCCGGAACGGCAACCGGCAGCGCGATGACAACACGTTCATCCAGGGCAGCTACCGCTATTCGGGAGATGCGTTGGCCGTGAAAATCCTCGGGAAATACTCGTACGACTACTGCAACTATCTGCAGGATACCGTGAAGAACCAGTCGGTATCGTACCAGAACCTGCACTACTACCAGCAGGAGGGATATTTTTCCGCCTCCGCAGCATACCGGACGGCAGGTCTTTCGTGCTCCATAGCCACCGATCAGATTTTCAGTCATCTGCGCTCGGACGTGACAGGAATGTCGGACAAGTTCCGATGGAATTCCCTCCTCGCGGCACAGGCAAACTACAGATACAGGAATCTGTCCGCAGGTGCATCCGCAGTCTGGAGCCACTCTTCTGACAGGGACGGCCGCAGATACGACGCATTCTCCCCATACGTTTCCCTCCAGTATTCTCCAGGGCGTTTCCGCCTGCTGCTCTACTGGAAAAACTCGTTCAGACTGCCGACTTTCAACGAACTGTATTACGTCGCCTATTCCTCTGCAAACGTAGTGCATGCACTCGAGCCGGAAAAAACGGACCAGTTCGACTTTACCGCAGCATACTCGGGCTCTGCAGGAATCTGGTCCGGCAACTTCAAGGCAGATATCTACTACAATATCACGCGGGACAAGATAGTCTGGCTTCCGATCGCCAACCAGTTCGTCTGGTCCGCGCTCAACTACGGCCTCGTCCACGGCTACGGATGGGATTTCTCGGCGGACAACACCCTCAGGGCAGCGGACTTTTCCCTGTCATGGCTGTTCAACTACACATACGAAAGGGCCGGAGACATGAGCGATCCGTCATCGCAATGGTACGGAGGTCAGATAGCCTACGTCCCTCTCCATTCGATATCCTCGACCCTCGCCCTGCGCTGGTACGACTGGCTTTTTTCCGCGAATTTCATCTGGAATTCGACACGCTTCCGTTCGTCCGCCAATATCGCGTCCGAAGCTCTGGAGGCTTACGCCAATCTGGATCTGATGCTCTCCAAACGGTTTTTCGGATTCATCACGGCTGCCCTCTCGGTCAGCAATGTCACCGATACCGGATATGAAATAGTGTCACGCTATCCGATGCCCGGAACCAGCTTCAGGCTTTCGCTCAAGTTCGAATTCAAATGATTATAAAACAATGATTATACTACAAAAAATTTAGAAACAATATGCGTATGAAAACTTATCTCGATTTCAAGCCTTACAGGCTTCTGGCAATCTTCGCCGCCGCAACGGCTTTCTTCGCCTGCGACAAGGTCGGGACAGACGGTCCGGATCCTGAATTCACCCTCATAACTCCTGTCGAATCAGGCATGAAAGGCCTGTATATTCTGAACGAGGGAGGTCTGGGCTCGAACAACTCCACCCTCGACTATGTGGACCTGGAAAGAGGACGGTACTACAGCAACTATTTCGCACAACAGAATCCCGATATGCCGCTGGCTCTGGGAGATGTGGGAAATGATATGCTCCTTACTGACGACTATCTGATCATCGTCCTGAACGGTTCCGGTCTGGTGGAGATAGCGGATGCAGCCACAGCCAGGCACATCACACAGATAACCGTACCGCAGGGAAGAAACATAATCAGGGAAGGCGACTTTCTCTACGTGACTTCCTGGGCTGAAAACGGCTCTCTTTACAGGATTTCGATGTCGGACTGGACAACAAGCAGGGTGAGCGTAGGCTACGAACCTGAAGGGCTTCACTGCCACGACGGAAAAATCTACGTATTGAATTCCGGAGGCAAACATTTCGAGACAGGAGAATACCAGCAGACCATATCGGTCGTGGACACAGAAAGTTTCACCGTAGAAAAGACCGTCGAAACGGGGCACTACAACCTCTCGGACATCATCTGTATGGGCGATGTGGAATATGTGAACTCTCTCGGAAACTACGGAGATGACCTCGGGTCCGTCTTTTCATATAATCGGGTCAATGATGCCACGTCAGTCATCCTGGATCATTCCATAGCAAACTGGTGTCTGTATGACGGAATCCTCTACACCCAGTCCACGACCTATGACGCTTCCTGGAATCCCGTGGTTTCATACGGAAAAATCGAAAACGGGACATTCAGCGACGGTGCCTGGTTCGATACGGATGCCGTGAAAATAAGCAACTGCTACGGTCTGTCGGCAAATCCTTCGAACGGAGATTTCGTGATAACGGATGCCGGAGACTACGTCACCCCCGGATCCGTATATTATTTCACCTCCGCCGGTTCTCCGGTATGGTCCGCTACGGCCGGTGTCTGCCCTTCCAAAATCGTCTGGATAGAATAACGAATGCGGGAAAAAACCATAACAGGATGCGGAGTCATCCTCCTTATAACGCTTTTCGCCGCCGACCTGCTCACGGGCAGTGCGGATATCGCCCCCGCTGAAGTGTGGAACGCCCTGTGCGGTCTGTCTGCCGACAAACAGACAGTGCTGATTATAAACGGAATACGACTGCCGAAAGCCGTCACTGCGCTGCTGGCCGGAATATCGGTTTCCGTCAGCGGACTTCTGATGCAGACCCTGTTCCGGAATCCTTTGGCGGGGCCGTACGTCCTGGGTATCAGTTCCGGGGCTTCGCTCGGTGCTGCCGTCTGCGTCCTGGGAGTATCCTCCGGGATACTCCACCAGACCGGGCCCGTTCTCGAAACGGCCGGTCTGGCCGGAGCCGCCTGGCTCGGGGCCGCCGCCGTTCTGCTGCTCATATCGGCCGCCTCCCGCAAAATCGGAGACAACACCGTCATCCTCATACTCGGGATGATGCTCGGAGCAGGAATAGATGCCGTAGTCCAGATACTGCAGTTCCTGAGCGATGAACAGTCCCTCAAGTCCTATATAATCTGGACTATGGGCTCTCTGGGGCATGTCACGGGACTGAGGCTCGGCATTATGGGCGGCGCCACCATCGCCGGAGTCGTCATCTGCTTCATACTGGGCAAGAACCTGAATCTTCTGCTGCTGGGAGAGAGTTATGCGGCCACTGCCGGAACCGATGTCAGGAAGACCAGACACTGGATTTTCCTCGCCACCATACTGCTGTCCGGTACAATAACCGCATTCTGCGGCCCGATAGGATTCATCGGACTGGCCGTACCGCATCTGAGCCGTATGATTGTGCGCAATGCCGACCTTCGCGTGCTGTTGCCCTGCACGGCACTGTGCGGCGGATGCATTATGCTCTGCTGCGACATCATCGCCAAACTCTCCGCCATACCGGTAAATGCCGTGACTTCGCTTGTCGGCATCCCTGTAGTGGTCTGGGTATTATTCCGCAGCAGAAAGACCTTTCCCGTGTCATTCTGAATGCTGACCTATGTGTCATCCCGAGCGAAGTCGAGGGATCTGACTGCCAACAAAACATATTATGATCACTTTAAACAACATCACCATCGGATACGGGCGGAAAATCCTGCTCGGGAATATTTGTGCCACGGCAGGAAAAGGAGAACTGACCGCATTGGTCGGACGTAACGGAAGCGGGAAAAGCACGTTGATCAGGGTTTTGGCGGGGCTTGAAAAGCCATTGTCAGGCACTGTCAGCATCGGAGGAGCGGATATTGAAGGACTTTCCAAGAAGGAAATCGCGCGATGCGTCTCATTTACCGGTACGGGAAGGGTAAGGATTCCGGACCTGAAATGCAGGGATCTGACAGCATTGGGCCGGGCCCCCTGGACCGGCTGGACAGGCATACTCTCCGAACATGACAGGGATATTTCCGAGCGGGCCCTGGACATAGTCGGAATGCAGGACTATGCCGACAGATGTATGGACGAAATGTCAGACGGAGAATACCAGAAAATAATGATAGCCAGAGCATTGGCACAAGATACGCCTGTTATGCTGTTCGATGAGCCTACGGCGTTTCTGGATGTTCCGGGCAGGCATCAGATTGCCGGCATATTGGAAAGGCTGGCTTCTGAAGAAGGCAAGTGCATCATTTTCTCGACACACGACATCGGCATTGCCTTGGAAAAGGCGGACAAAGTATGGCTGCTGGACGGCGACAGGATTGTCAGTATGAAAGCTTCCGCTCCGGAAACGGCCGGGAGGATTTCCTCGGCTTTCGGGATTGACGGTA
Source organism: uncultured Bacteroidales bacterium (assembly GCA_944325765.1). GTDB lineage: Bacteria > Bacteroidota > Bacteroidia > Bacteroidales > UBA932 > Cryptobacteroides. The sequence goes on along the minus strand of CALVBH010000059.1, from coordinate 1,466 downwards.
TATGATTGCCGCAGGCAAGGATTCACAACGGCATTGGAGCGGAGCGAACGGATGGTTACGATGGCATCGGAGCGGGGCGGACTATCCTGACAGACAGTTCATAAAGCAGATAAAGCGGGATGAAGACGAGCATCAGCGAGAACGGGTCTCCCGTCGGAGTGATGATGGCAGAGAGAACCAGCAGGACGACCACGGCATGACGACGGTATTTTTGCAGGAAACCCCGGTGAATTACTCCCAGTTTCGAGAGAAGCCAGGCGAGCAGAGGCAGTTCGAAAACCAGCCCCATGATGAAGACCATACCGAGAAAATTGTTCATATAGGAATTCAGCGAAATCTGGTTCACTATCGTCTGGCTGACCTGATACTCTGCCAGAAAACGGAAGGTGAACGGGAAAATGAGACAGTAGCCGGTCAGACAGCCGATGAAAAACATCAGCGTCCCGAAAAGGAAAGCCTTGCCTACCGGTTTTTTCTCGGAAGCGAAAAGGGCGGGACTGACGAATTTCCACAGTTCATATATTATATAGGGAAAGAGCAGGACCAGCGAGAGCCAGAAGGATGTCGTGATATGCGTCATGAACTGTGAAGCCACGTTTATGTTGATGATATCCACGTGGAAACTGTCATCGGAAAAGTCGGGAATAAACGGAATGGCGCGGGATAGCGAGGAAAACCATCCGTAGACGAAAAAGTCCGAGGATGTCGGGCCCAGGACAATCGTGTCGAAAATATGCGGCATCATAAGGAAACAGACAATGACCAGAACGACCAGGACTGCGGCAATCCTGATCAACGACCATCTCAGTACTTCCAGATGGTCCCAGAAAGTCATCCTGGAATCATCCGGAATCGGAACCATATCCGTTTCCGTATTCTTTTGCGGCATTTCCGGGAAAGGTTTGGCTACTGCTCGTCGGCAGAATCCGTTTTCCCTGATGTTTTTTCAGTGGCAGAGGCAGTCTTTTTCGTGGCGGAATTTCCGCTATCGGCTGTGGAAAGGTCTTTTTCCACTTCATTCATCCCTTCCTTGAAACTCTTGACGCCTTTCCCGAGACCTTTCATCAGCTCCGGAATCTTGCGTCCGCCGAAAAACAGGAGCACCACTAATGCTATAATCAGGATTTCCCCTGCGCCTATATTACCCAGAAAAAGAAATTTTTCCATATCTCCAACCGATTAAAGTTCCAAAATTAATGGAAATTTCATAAAAATCCTCCGGTATCAAGCGCGATTTTGAAAGACTTTCGGAATTTTTCGGATTTTTAAACCAATTTCAGAGTATATTTGTCATCCGAATTGAAATTACAGGTTCATGAACAGAAGCATAATCACCGTTGTCGGCAAGGATACGGTCGGCATTATCGCCAGAGTCTGCACTTATCTGGCGGAGAAACATATAAATATTCTGGACATTACACAGACTATCGTCCAGGGATATTTCAACATGATGATGATCGTCGACA
>CALVBH010000058.1 GCA_944325765.1 uncultured Bacteroidales bacterium | reverse complement strand
CTACTATGACATCGGTCACTCTGGCTCCGCACATCAGCTCTATATTCTTTTCAGCCGCTATCATACTGGTGTTCACGAGCATAAAGGATGAGGGCAGATACCAGTGGTTCTTTCCGTTGGCTCCGTCTGGCCCGAAATCGGGACGCGGTGTGCCCGTGACGGTGAATTCACTGTTCAGTGTCCGGGCCATTTCCCTGTAGATTCCTACGCGGGGGCCTCCGCAGAGCATAGAGATGTACATATTCACGGGAGCACCGCCCGGCATAGCATCCTGCTCCAGCAGGATGACCCGGGCCCCTGCCCGGGCTGCAGCTATGGCTGCAGGGATGCCGGACGGCCCCGCACCTACCACGACCACATCGGCCGAAAGGTCCGGATATGTGTACGTTTTCTTTGTCGCAGCCCGTTCCTTCTCATCAGCGAATACGAAGCCGGGGCTCAATACGCTCGCAGCAGCGGCGCTTATTCCAAGTTTTCTGATAAAGTCTCTTCTGTCCATAATAATGGAAAGTATGAAATCAATTGGTTATAAGTCTGATGTATTCCGACGGACAGCTTGTCCCGCCATATTCCGGGATTTATTCCCTGCCGCACAGATAATCCACAGGGATGCCATCGGAAGTCTGCATAATGCCGTTCCGGATTTTAAGCCTGGTATCGTGCGGCAATACGACCACGACACACGGAGTGTCGGCTTCAAGCCTGAAATACCGCTCTCCAGTCGCATCTTCCAGCAGATACCGTCTCGAAACGATATCATACAAATCGCATTTTCCGTCACCGAAATCGATTCTGATATCCTTGGCCTCTTCATACGGATTGTAATACAGGTAGGTCGGATATGCGTCCTGCGCGAATATGTCGGTAACGGTGCAGTCAAGCTGCAGAATCTTCTCGACATTGGTAGGGAATACGGCAGCCCCGAAAATCCCGGCATACGCTGATCCGTATATGCTAAGCATAGACTCCGGCGGATTTCCTTTCACCCATCCAGGGCCGTCTCCTATGGCTATGCCTTCCACGCCATCAAGCCTCGGATCAGAGTATTTGTCATAATGCCTGAATCCTTCATACGCAATCACGTTCCGCGACACTTCGGTATCCAGGAGAGCCTGATGCGACTTTTCCACATACTGAGGATAAAAGAAACGGGCGTTCGATACGGCATTCAACGCCCACTTCCCCACAGCCTTTGCCAGAGACTGGTCATAGCGCACGGCAGGAAGCAGAGGCCAGGCCAGCGCGAATGTATTCATAGCGAAAGCATAGCCTTCAGAAATGCTGCCGCAGAGTCCGTCCACAGGATAGTCTCCGAACTTTCCGGAAAGCACGCCCCATCCCGGCCTGGCCCTGGATTCGCCGTCGAATGTCCAGGAGAGGAATTTCACCGCATCGAAGTCAGTGCCGATTTCGGCATTCATCCTCGCCGCCATATAGACGGCAAATGGCATTATGACCTCGTAGAACTGGCTTTCCGTCTCGCTGTCCAATGCCGTCATCGCTGACACTGCAGCATCCAGATACCTTTTGTCCTGATACTTTTTCCAGGCGCTGTAAAGCACATATGCAAATCCGGCGGCAGCATCGCTCTGCACCATCTTTTCGGTGTTTCCGGGCTTCATTTCCCCGAAATCGAACTCCCTGAGCCTGTAATTGCCCACGTCATTCATAATCACCGAATCCGCGGATGCGAACCTGTCGGCCACGGCACGCATTATCCCGTCTACACCCGGCACCTCGGGATAATGGTATCCCAAGGCATAGAACAGCATATTAGGATAGATATCGTACCAGAAATCCCGGCCATAACCGCCGCCTAAGGCGCCTGCTTCAGGTCCTGTGTTGTTCATAACTATATTCCAGCCCGTAGCGGAATTGAAATAGTTCCGGCACATCCGGATATAGTCATAACCGTCCTGGCTGCTCTTGTCGATGCCCACCAGCGTGGAAGCATACAGGGAACCGAGCACGCCTATGGCCTCGTGATGCTCTCCGCCGTTGTGGTCTGGACCCTGACGTCTGTCTCCGACTGCCGTATAAAGTCCGAATGCCGGTTCCGGGACATTCCTGCACGTGCTGTCAATCCATATCAACGGAAGATATTCTCCCCTTGCATCGAAATCGTACAGATAGCTGTCGAGTCCCAAGGCGATTTCCTTCCAGTCCGGAAGGAGAAACTTGTCCGGGCACCTCGGCATAGTGTCGATACGTCCTACCGACACCTGGGCGACCGGCTCCAATATAGCTGTGCTGCAGGCAGCCGACATCACGGCCGCCAGACAGATTGCTGCTGTCTGTTTAATATCCATAATCATTCAAGTCCTGCCAAGATTTCATTTACCGAAAACGCCGCCCCGCATATCACGGAGTCTGCGGCACCGTAATAGACTGTAATCCTGTCCCCGTCCTTTATATAGCCGTTGGTAAATACGACATTGCCGAAGAAACCTCCGGTCTCATACGGAGTTTCCGGCACCATAAGGGGCTCGGACGAACGTGCCAGCACTTTGGAAGGATCATCCTTGTCCATAAGGAAAGCTCCCAACGCATACCTGTGGTTCCTGTCCGCGCCGTGATAGATTTCCAGCCAGCCCTTGTCAGTCAATATCGGGGAAGCCCCGGCGCCGACTCTCGCCTCGTCCCAACGACCAGGCCTTGTATGCAGGATGCATCTGTGGTTACCCCAGTGCTGCATATCTTCAGATTCCGCAAGCCAGATGTAGTTACCCCCGATTTCCGGGCTGCTCGGACGGTGGAGCATAAAGTATTTCCCGCCTATACGCTCCTCGAACAGGGCGCAGTCCTTGTTGTGAGGTGGCAATACAAGACCATAACGCCTGAACGATTTCCAGTCTGCGGTGGACATCATCCCCACGGCCACTCCATTCCTGGATACTGCCGTATAGGTGAGGTAGAACAGGCCGTCAATAACAGCGACCCTGCAGTCCTCTATGCCGTATCCTTCGTATTCTCCGGATCCGAATATCGGCCCATACCCCTCTCCCGGTTCATAGAAATGAATGCCGTCTTCACTGCAGACCAGCCTAAGATGGGACATAGTGGTCAGATAGTCGCTTCCCTTGTACGAAATGACACGAGGATCCCGCGCATCGAGCTCCGGATCGGAGACATCGATATCCATAATTTCCACCTTGCCGTCCCTCTGGACAGGGAAAGAGATTCTGCCCGGCTTCTGCTCCGGCCGTTCAGCCACTCTCATCAGAAGCCAAGTCTTCCCGTCGAACCGGAAAGCTCCCGGATTCAGGAGAGACTCCACTGTCATACCTTCAAGAGCCGGCGGTATGTCCGCCGGACTCAATATGGGATTCTGCTGGAAGCGTTCCATATACCGATTATTTGCCGAAACGGATTTTCTGCCACTTCTTGTAGGTCTCGGTCGTGCGGAGAACCTCTTTCAGCGATACATTGAATTCTCCGGACAGAGCCTTCGATCTGGACTTGTATTCATCCGTGGATATTTTTCCGCTGCTCCTGTCTTTCCTCAGTCTGGAGCGGTCCGTCTCCAGCTTGTCTATCAGCTCGCAGATTTCAGTCTTCTGCTCCTCATCGATGACCTTCTGGTCATATGCTGCCTGGACAGTCTCGTCCAGTGTCAAACCTTTGCGTTCCTGTGCATTGCCTGCCACCAGCAGACTGCAGGCAAATATCATTGCCAATAAAATTCTTTTCATCTGTTCGGGTTGTCTTAACGTTATCAATTATCGGTCATACGGATTCAGAATGGTCACACTTCCACGGCATCTATCCAGGCCCTTGTTATCAGTTCGATACCGGCAGACCACGGATGTACCCCGTCCCGGGAGAATTTTTCCTTCCCGTACTTTTTGCCGGCCTCGTCGAAATGTTTCTGCAGAGGCACGAAGACGGCTCCGGCGTTCTCGGCCACTTTTTTTGCCACAGGCTGGTACTCGTAGAAGCCCGGCAGGAACGAGTCGGTCTTTTCCCTGACTCCGGCTATGGCATACGGCTCCAGCACGATGAGTCTGACACCCGGCAGCCCGGCCTTTATCCTGTCTAATAGTTCGGCGAGCTTCGCCTCGTACTCGGCAGGATTTCCTTTCCCGGTATTGCGCAGAGACAGGGAATAGTCGTTTATGCCTGTCAGCACAGATACTACTGTCGGCTTGTATTTTAGTCCGAAGCAGTCCGTTTCCAGTCTGTCGATCATCTGGAATGTCTTGTTCCCGTTGATTCCCCGGTTATAGAAGTTGAAGTTCATCCGAGGGTACTTTTCAGCCAGGTAAGAAGACACTGACATCACATAGCCTCCGCCCAGACCGTCGGGTTTTGACGGAGCGGTTATTTCCCGGTTGTGGTTGCCGTCAGTTATGGAATCTCCGTAGAAAAGGATGACATCGTCCTTTTCCAGTTTCAGTTTCCGGCCTGTCCCGAGGCTCTTTCCGAGCAGGGATTTCGGAGACAACATCATTGCTGCGGTCAGCAGCAGGGAATCCTTAAGGAAATTTTTTCTCGTAACCATAATCATCTCGGATTAACATAAGACAACCACGCATTGCTCATAAGCCTCACCCCTGCGATGGACGGATGGACTCCGTCGGTGGAGAAATATCTCTCCGGCGCACCGGCGGCAGCTTCCGCATAGACCGACTGGTACGGGATAAAGGCTGCACCGAACTCTTCCGCCATTTTCCGGGCTATGGCAGGATATGTCTCGAACTCCGGATACCACGCGTCGGTGATTTCACGCGCACCCTTGACAGCATACGGTTCGCCTATGATGAAGCGGACATCCGGCAGGGCGCTCTTGATTCTGTCGAGCATCTGCCTGTATTCCCTTTCGTACTTGTCCGGATTTCCTTTTCCTGTGCGGGAGAACGACACATTGAAGTCATTGACGCCTATCAGAACGCTCACGAAATCCGGTTTCAGTTTTATGCAGTCCGTCTCCAACCGGGCCATCATCTTTTCTATGGTATCGCCGTTGATGCCCGTATTGTATATTTTCAGATCTCTGTCAGGGAACATGTAGTTCAGCCTCGTGGCTGTCAACTGCACGTAGCCGTTGCCCAAGGCCCGGATATGGTTGTACAGCCTGTAATATTTCCTTTCACGCGCCCCGTCGGTGATGGAGTCTCCGGTAAAAAGGATAATGCTGCCTTCCGGCAATTCCAGTCCGGAGCCGGCTCCAGGCTTATCGGAGCCACCGCGTCTGCGCCTTTCCGACGCATTCAGTTCCAGACCGCCCGCTACGACAGCCCCGGCTGCCGCTGCGGACATTTTCTTCAGAAAATCCCGTCTGTCCATATTATTTCTTAAGTTTTTTTACGTCGAAAAGGCCGGCGGTGCGGAGCTTCGATACGAGCCGGTCCACGTCTATGCCGCGGACATCGGTATTGTCGGCCACGGCCATTGCGGCAGCCGTTCCGGCGGCCTGCCCTATACTGGCCACTATAGGCTGGACGCGGTATGAACTCATCGCCAGATGCGAGCCGCTTATGCTTCTTCCGGCTATCAGAAGCCCGTCTACGCCCAACGGGAGCAGACAACGGTAAGGTATGCCGTAGGATTTCACGCGGGCGTCTTCCTTTTTTATATGCTCGCCCCAGGCGTCTATGCCGTAATTGCTGATGGCTATGGTATCATCAGGGAAAAGACCCTGCCTGAGATGGTCTACGGCCAGGACGTACTCGCCCTTTATCCTGCGCACCTCCCGGACCCCGATCTTAGGAGCCAGGAATACCTTGTAGCCCGCCTTGTGATACTCCGCGAAGTCATTTCTCAGGGATTCCAATGCCTCGGCCTGGGTTTTCGCCAGTTCGACAGGATCCCGGGTATCCTTGCATTCGAATCTTCCGCCCCAGTGCAGGTAAAGGCCTCCGGCACGTGCCACATCCGGTTCGCGAAGCCAGCCGTGATTGTCCTCCACCATACCTTTCCACCTCAGTTTTTCCCAGGGCAGAAGGGCTCCGGGAACCAGAGCCTGGGTGATGAACTGCCATGTGCAGGACTGTACTCTTTCTTCAGGAAGTTCCACGCCTATTGGCTCGTTGAATGCACTCCTTCCGTCGCGTCCGTACATGGCCGGAGCCCCCGCGAGTTCTCCGATCAGCCCGGTACCGGTCGCATCTATCGTGATTTTCGCCCTGATTCTCTGTTTTCTGCCGCACCTGTCGACTACGACTCCCGAAACTCTGTTCCTGTTTCCTTTTTCTTTCAGGAGCAATTCCGATACATGCGCTCCGCACATCAGCGTGATATTCTTCTCCCGGCCCATCATTTCCGTCACGGCCATAATATATGAAGACGGCAGATACCAGTGGTTTTTCTTGTTGGAGCCGTCGAGGCCGAAATCCGGTCTTGCGGCACCGGTCGTAGTATATTTCCGGTTCAGCAGCTGGATGAGTTCCCTGTAAATGCCGACCCTCGGTGTGCCGCAGAGCATGGCCACGTACATATCCACCGGTGCGCCGCCGGGTACGAAGTCTTCTTCCAAGACGATGACTCTGGCTCCCTCCCGGGCAGCGGCTATTGCAGCCGGGACTCCGGAAGGACCGGCGCCTACGATCACGACATCCGTATCGATCGGGGCGAGTTCCGGGACCGGTGTCCCCGCTTTCCTTTTCTTTTCGGCAGAATATAACTGCGCAGGATTGATCATACCTGCCGCCGCGACGATTCCTGCGGCTTTCAGGAAGTCCCTTCGGTCTATCTTAGCCATAGTTTCAGCGTTTTGTTTGCAACAAAAGTATGCAAACGCATCACGAAAAAGGTATGCTACGATAACAAAAGAGTATACTGGGCGTTGGAACGGCGGCGGATTAAGTCTAACGAGTGGATGCTTATAAAGAATACGAGCCTCAATTGACTTGCAACTGAGACTCGATTTAATCTTGTTTATAGTGCAGTTGGGCGCTACTGGGCCTCCCAAATACACTTTGGTTCTGCAAAGGTACGACTTTTTTGTTAATTAGCAATATCTCGCAAATTTTTATTCAGACTGCCTTTCCGGCAGAATTATACCGGTCAGTTTTTCGATGAGAGATTGTAATGCCGGAGACTGCGAATAGAGCAACCTGGTAGCCTTATATATTTCGTCCCACATATCCTTTGCCCTATTTACAGAAACTTTTCTAAGGAGGTAGTCAATCACGCGCAATGCTCCATGGAATGTCTGATGTGTGTTCGCAGGAAATGACGGGCACGCGACTCCTGACCTGATACCAGATGTCAGGGTCAATTCATAAAGGACATTGCCGTGTGCACAAGCATTTCTTACTTCGCGGACTGCCATCATATATGTTTTGAAAGTAGCTGTTGCCGGTTCTCCGAAGTGATTGCTGATTATCTTTTTGTCAGCATCAGACAACAGACTGTCATATAGGACTTCTATATTCCCAAGCGTCATATACTCCATTGTTTTCCATGCTGGAGCATAGTGCCCGGCGTATTTCTGGTGGTGTCTTTTGATGGGACTCCTTTTCTTGATAGAATCATATGCCATTGTTTGAAAGTCAGAAATGAATTTTGGGGCAACAACGGACGGATTGACAAACCAGGTCGGGTCATTGATGTACTTGTTTGACAGTTCGTAAATGACAGTAGTTCTGATAGCCACTTCTATTCTGGACAAATATCTGTTAAGCAGATTTCTAAGATCCAGGTCGAAATAATATAAGGCGACTGCATCTTCAATTTTTGTACCTGGTTTGAGTTGATGTCTGCGACTGGAATTCAGTTTTGGATAAGTTATCTCAAATGGGTGCAAGTAAAATCCAAGTCTGTAATATCCAATGTCGGAAAGGTATTCTTTTGCTTTTCCTTCGTCTGAAATGAGAACGCCTCGTTGTTTTAGGAGCATTAATTGGTCATCATATGTTGTTGCTCGCTTTGTGTATGCTACTTTCCTTTTTGACATTCCTGATTTAATTTTAATGATTGCAAAGTTACGTATATATTTTGTCATAAAGGAAGGCATTTTGACAAATCTGTTTTATTCCATCATCCGTTGTTTCCCGGCTTTGAGCAAATTGATGATATCCTGTTTGATTTTAAGATAGTTCTGCTCGATGCGGTTTTGTAGCCTATATTCACGAAGTGAGTAAGATATTGGAACGGCGGCGGAATGCGGCGGAAGAAAGATAATTTTGCGAATTCGGAGATAATGACTATTTTTGCAGGCGCAATCGGGGGATTAGCTCAGTTGGCTAGAGCGCTTGCATGGCATGCAAGAGGTCACGAGTTCGACTCTCGTATTCTCCACGAAAAAAGCATCGGTTGAGTCCGATGCTTTTTTCATTTCCCCTGGACGAAGCGGTCTGAAACCGGTAATGATGCCCGTTTTCGAATCAAGCATAACGCAGAAAACGCCCTTTTGAGTCGTTCAGCCTGTTCATTCGCCGATTTCCTTCAGCATTTCGGCCACTGCCGCTTCGAGCTGCCTGTCTTCACCGTTGAGAACGGAAGCAGGGTCGTTGTAGACCAGAATGTCCGGCTCTATCTGCAGATTCTCCAGATACCGTCCTTCCTTGAGCCCGACAGAACCCACCTGCGGGATGCCGAATACTATCGTCGGGTCAATCTGCTGCTCCCACCAGACAGCCGTCATTGTCCCCGGAACGGGGGCGCCGACAAGTTTGCCGATGCCGAGAGTCTTGTACACGTACGGGAAGCCGCAGGCATCCGAATAGTTGTTTTCGCCGATGAGGACGCAGGACGGCTTCGTCCACTTGTTGTACGGTTCAGTGCCGATATACTGGCCCCTCGGTTCGAATCTGATGTATGCACGGCCGTCGAGAAGCGTGGCGAGGTCATCGTGCAGCCATCCGCCGCCGTTGTTCCGGGTATCGACTATGACCGCTTCCGCATTGCGGTACTTGCCCAACAGTTTGGAATACACCTCCCTGAAACTCGGAGAATCCATTCCCGCCACATGCACATAGCCTATCCTGCCTCCGGAAAGTTTCTCTACCATTTCTTCGCGCTGTCTCACCCACCTCCTGTACAGAAAATCGCTGTCGCTTCTGACAGGTTCCACATAGATGTCCTCGCTTTTGCATCCCTTGCGCACGGTGACGAGCACCTTGTCTCCCGATTTTCCGGTCAACAGGCGGAACCAGTTCATCCCGACCTCGATTTTCTCCCCGTCTATGGCTTCTATTATGTCCCCTGCTCCGATTTCCGGATCAGTTATGTACAACGGCCCGCCTTTAAGCACCTCCGCTATTTTAAGACCGTCGCCGTCGTATGACCAGTCCGGAATGAAACCGAGCCTGCCCATACTCTGCGATGAAACTCCAAAATATCTGGCTCCCGTATGCGATCCGTTGAGTTCACCGAGCATTTCGGAAAGCATTTCCTGGAAGTCGAAATTGTTGTTTATATAAGGCAGAAAGCGTCTGTAGGCCTCTTTGTACATCGCCCAGTCTATGCCATGGATATCCTTGTCATAGAATTTGTCCTCCACCTGTTTCCAGATGTGGTCGAAGATATATTCCCTCTCCTCAGCGGGCCTGTAGTTGAATTCCCCGGAGAACGAGATGTTTTTCTGCGAGCCGGCAGCCAGGTCGAAGCGGGATATTCCTCTGGAACTGAGGATATAGAAGTACTTGTCATCTCCGGCAGGATAGATCGAACCTGCAGTATCTTTTGCAAGTACCCTCACGCTGCCGTCCTTTATGTCCAGAACGCAGAGGTCGTAAGTCTTTTCAAGCCGAGTCATATAATAAAGTCTGGACCCGTCGGCCGTCAGATAGTGATCTCCGAGCCTGCCGGAGAACCTGGTCAGCCTGACAATCCTGTCTTCCCTGTTGTCTATATCGAGAACGACCTTTTCAGGCTTTTTCTCCGCCCTGGCAGAATCTTTGGCTTCCTTTTTCTCCCAGGCCTTGTCGGCAAGAAGTTTTTCCATGTCATCGCTTTCCTCGTCGCGGGTGAACTTGTACATCTCCCTGCCGTCGAAAAACATGACATAAATGTCATATTCGGAGCCCCAGCTTCCGTGACTGCGGTATCCCGCCCTGTCTGACATCCAGGTCATGGCCTTTCCGCCGAGAGCCCATCTGAAATTCGTATCGGTGTAGCCGCTTTCCGTCAGGTCTGTGATTTCTCCTGTCGCGATATCTATCAGGGCAATGTCTTCGTTGTTCCAACCCCCGCCGGCCTGCCAGTTGCACAGGATATACCTGCTGTCCGGACTCCAGGCGAAACTCTGGTCCCCGTCCGAATACGAATAGTTCACGCCTTTATGGAGCGATTTTTCTTTCCCCGTCTTTATATTTTTGATAACCAACTCAGTACGGTCACGAAGGAATGCGAGCCACTTCCCGTCAGGAGAAACGGATGGCTGGAAACAAGTCTGTCCCGGATCCGTGACGGCCTTTTCCTCCATTTTTACGCTGTAAGTAAAATATTTGTCATCCTTTTCCGTCAGGGATGTGGCATAAATGCCCCAATGTCCGTTTCTCTCCGAAGAATAATACAGCGTCTTGCCGTCCTCTGAAAAACAGAGATTCCTTTCCTGCTCCGGAGTATCCGTAATGCGTCTGGTCGTATTGTAGTCCACGGACGTCACGAATACGTCCCCTCTGAGGATGACCGCGATTTCCTTCCCGTTGGGCGATATGGCCAGGTCGCCGGCTCCGCTTGACAGATTCCGTATGATATTGTCCCTTTCGAGCTTGTCGGAAACGATGCGGACGTCTACCTTTACCGGCTCCTGCCCGTCCTTCACCGTATAAAGTTCACCGTTATAGGAAAAAGCCAGGGTGCCGTTGCCGGCAATGGAGATATATCTGACAGGATGCGTCGTCATCCCGGTAATCCTGACGGATTCAGTCGGGTCGGAAACGGAGCTTCTGTAAATGTTGAAACTGCCGTCCCTCTCGCTGAGATAATAGAATGTGTCCCCATCGGCAGCGAAAACAGGATCCCTGTCTTCGCCTTCGAATGTCGAAAGCCTGGTGAACGACCCCTTGCCGCTGATACCGAAACCTTCCTGTCCCACAGCAGGGCGGTAAATCCATATATCGCGTGTCACCGAAGAAGTATGGTGCTTCCTGAAATTGTCCTCATATCCTTTCCAGTCTTCATACAACACCTTTCCGTCACTGCTGATGCTGAGGTCCGATACCGGCAGAGAGGTTACGTACTCCGGTCTGCCGCCGTCCGGCCCTACCGTATAAAGCTGTAACGCAATCCCCGGGAACCCGCTGTAGTCGGCGTCCTGCTGCAGAAAGGCCGAGAAAACGATCCGACCGTCCGGCAATACGGCCATAGGGGTTTCGTGCCCGGGATAGTCGGTGATTCGTTTCGGTTCTCCTCCCTCTGCGGATGTGATGAAAATATCCTTGTCCGCTTCACGGTATGAACTGAAAACTATGCTTTTCCCGTCCGGTGTCCAGATCGGGTCGGAATCGTAGGCCGGATTGCTGGTAATCTGCCGGGCTGTGCCTCCTTCGGAACTTACGGTGAAGATGTCTCCCTTATAGCAGAATGCTATCGTGGTCCCGTCCGGCGAGATGCAGTTTTTCCTGATCCATAAGGGTGAGTCTTCCGATGCCGACAGGCTCGTGCCGATAACTGCGGCTGAAAGCAGTACAAATATCTTTTTCATTCGAAAATCATTTTTTGAACAGTCGGCAAAGTTATGAAATAAAAATTGAAGTAGCGAAAACCTGACGGCTTTTGCTACTTCAATGGATTTTTGTATATGTCTTGCGGACGCTGTCCGCAACCGTTTTCAATTAAAAGTAGTATTTCACTCCTACTGACATTCCGTAGTTGAATCCGGCTGCGAAGGTGGTCATATTTGCCTTGACTTCGTTCATTTCCGTGTCAATGGTATTGTAAAGTACATCCAATGCGAAGACATTCATGGAAATGCCGAGATAGTCGAGCACCTTGAATTCGAATTTGCCGAGGTCGGCGGAGAAACCGAGGGCGAACGGAATTTTCGTGGGGAACTTGTCCCCTCCGTCATTTTCGATTGACGAACCGCCGCCGAAGCCGAACTGGATACCTGGAGTGTAGTACAGTTTGTCCTTGATGATAGGAATATAGTAGTTCGCCCCTATGGAGAACATTGCGATATTCGTGCTCAGGGAAGATTTGGAACTGAAATGTTCGACTCCAAGAGTATAATCCAGACCCGCAGAGAGTTCAAGGTTGTCGATGATGAAGTAGCTGGCTCTCGGGCTGAATTCGAATGAGGTCGGGTTGGTGGACTTTTCAGAATGATTGTCTCCGCTGACGGATTCTGAGTAAGTGTTTGTCCCTCCTGAAACGCCGATAACACCGCCTACGGTCCAATCACCCTTTTCCTGTGCTGACATACTCAGCGACACTGCAGCAACCAAGGCTGCAGAAATCAAAAATTTTTTCATGATTATGTTGATTTGTTAAAAATAGTGGCTTGCCTTTGCCTGAATGCAAATATAGTGAAAAAAACATATCTTCGTTCCCGAAGATTGCAGTTGTCGCGACAGTGGCAACACCTGTAAAAAATAATTTGCATATTTTTGAATTATGATTATCTTTGCAGTCCTTTTCCGAGAGGAAACCGATTGAAATACTGGAGAGGTGGTAGAGTGGTCGATTACGGCAGTCTTGAAAACTGTTGAGCTGAAAGGCTCCGGGGGTTCGAATCCCTCCCTGATTTGAACCTGCGGACACTGACGGACAAAATTGAAAGAAGTTTAT
>CALVBH010000057.1 GCA_944325765.1 uncultured Bacteroidales bacterium | reverse complement strand
TATTTTAATTTTTCTCACAAAATTAAAATATCAAAATTTTTATTCAAAAAAAAATCGAAAAATTAAAATAGCAATTTCCATTATTTAAATTTTTCTTTTCTTCTTGAAATAGGCTCCTTAATATCCGGCTCTTTCCTGCGGTAATCCCGTCTCTTGAAAAAGGTTTCCGACCACTGCCGGTACTCATCGTCATCGAGAGGTTCGTTCCTGATGAACTGCATATCCTCGCTGAAGCTGATGCATATCTGTCCGTCAATATAGAGGATACAGATAATCCCTATGGACAATTCTTCGTTCCCGGGTCTGATAAGCAGAGGATACCATTCCATCATCGGCAACGACCGCACCCAGTTCAGGAACACGGAGGAGCGGGCTTCAAGCAGCCTGGCATACCGGAGCCTGAACGAACGGATCTGCGACGGCGTCCGCAGCAGATACCGCTCTCTGTCACTCCGGGAGGTCGCCATCTTCTTCGTCTCCAGTATCGATGTGCTCATCCATTCCGCCATCCGGCCAAAGTGTCGGAGTATTTACATAAAATGAATTGTCGCCCACCGTGATATATTCGAGGGAATTTCTCTTGTCGTTGTTCGGATCTGGCCTGTTATCCTTGTCAAACCTGAGACATTTTTTCGTCACAGGATCATAGAACTGAGGATTGAATATGAATCCCCTGAGTTCGCAGTATTTGATAACCTTGGCCTTGAATCGTGTTGTCGTGTAGAATTTAGCCTTTGCCGGACCTATATCGCTGACAAAATCGGCATATACCGTTTTCTTCACCAAACTTGTATTGAAATGTTCCGGAGCGGAAAAATACTCATCAGCCCACATTATGAAGTCCTCGCCTATATCCTGGATCAGCTTCCTTTCCTTCAGCCGGCTGCCCGGTGCCGGCACATAGCCGAAACGGAAATATATCTGGACGCACTGGGCGACCAGATTCCAGAAAAGATTCCATTGCTCGAAATCCCACTCGGAGAAAAAACGGGTCTTGAAATCGTCCTTCGGCTCGTGTTCGGCACTGTAAAAATCGGAAAAAGCGAGACACCATTGCCGGGCCTCGAAACTGCCTCCGTCTCCGCCGATGGCGTGGTTGGTGGTGATGTAGATTTTAGGGGAAACGCTGAACGGGAGGGTAAATGGTTTTTCATTTTTCGGATCCACCGGCCACTCGCCGGTAATCAGGCCGAAAAGCTGTTCGAAGTCGAAATCCCGCTGGCAGTCCTCTATGACTACGACCTTGGTCTTTTCCGTGACCCCGTCCCAGACATGGCGGTTATTGGCAGAGGCTGCGAATGCCTTGCCGTTGTAGTATTTCGAGCAGGTCACCTGCTTTACGGCTTCACCGAGCAGGGATTTTCCGGAACGCCCGTTCGACACACCGACTTCCGACTGCTTGCCGTCCATGCCGACTACTGCCTTGGCCACGGCTTCATCCTTGGCGGACACTACCAAGTATCCGAATGCTGCCAATTTGGAAATCAAATGCTGGGCATTGTCCGTCTGTTCCTCCTGTGTGACTTCATCCTTTCGCCATGTGAAATTCGAGGCATTCTGCAGGAACATCAGGAAGTCGCATTGCCTGCCGACAGGCGTTATTTCATACGAATATTGTCCGTCTGTCTGACGGACATCGATAAGGGAGGAAAGTTTTTCTGCATTGAACTCTTTTTTCATATCGGTCCAGATGTTCAGGTGCAGCTGGGTATAATCGAGCTCCCGGATGGCATCCGCCGTTATCTCCCACATCTTGCTGCCGAAATAGAGCCGCTGGACATCCCGTGCCGGACGATCGAATGCGCCCTGGAAGAAGTCGAGCATCGTGAGGGAATTCGGGCCGAGGTACTGGGCGCCGCCCTTGTAGAGCATCTCCAGTATGGGTTTCTGCAGGCAGTCTTTCGTAAAGCTCCGGATGAAGTCTCCTACCTCATACGGGCGCACGACCTTCACTATGTTGTTTTCTACCTGTATGAAGTCGTATTCGCCGCTGGGTTTCCGGTACCGGAAGAATCCCCGGTGCTCAAGGAAGTATTTGGCGCCCACATAGCAGAAATTATACTGGATCTCGCCTTGCCTGTTCGTCGATGTAAGCCAGAAGACTTCGTCCGGTTCCAGCGGTTGGGCACTCTCGAGCTCGCCTTTGTCATTGAAACGGAGCTTCCGCCGGTTGAATGTGAATTCCGGCAGATTTTTCAGCTGATCGAAGTAACGCATGCAAAAGTCCTGGGCACTCTGGAGCTTCCAGAACTCCTGGATCTTCGAGTCCGGGAGCGACGTGATTTTATGGACCTGGACCCACTGCCCCTCACCGGATTTCTCGTTCATTGCATAGCGGATATCCTCCAGCAATTCGTCTTCTTTACCTTTGAGCGTATTGGTCAGGATATCGTCCGTTCCTTTGTCATCTGTCCTGTCTTTCCGGATGTGGCCATAGTAGAGTTCGACGTATATGTTGTGGTTGCGGAGCTTCGCAAAATAGTCCTTGAAGTTCCGGACGGCATAAAAGAAATTTCGCGGACGCCTGTCGATAGGGTCGTCCACTGTCAATGTGTGGGTCAGGTCGTAACAGTCGGCATCGAGCATGAAAACGACAGTCTTTACCTTGCAGACATCCACCAATCGTATGATATCTTCAGGCAGAGTCCCTTTATAGCCGATGTTCTGTATTCCTGACACGGCCACGCTTGGGATTCCGTGTTTGCAGGCTTTCTCGGCCTTTTTCTCACCTTCCTGAATAAAGAGTACTGGGATTTCTAATTTCGCCTGATACCGGGACCGGATGTACTGTGGATAGTAGATGAATGTCGGGGCTCCGGCCGGCGACCGGTATTTCATAGCCCGCTTGTTCTTGTCGAGATGCTTTTCCGGGAACTGATACCGGATCCTGTAGTACGGGCGTTCGTAGGATTTCGACT
>CALVBH010000056.1 GCA_944325765.1 uncultured Bacteroidales bacterium | reverse complement strand
ACCGAGCTTGAAACCGGCATTGTTCAGACCGTCAATACCGAAGGCCTCGCTTCGGTTCGTGGCATAACTGTAATATGCGGAAATCTGGAAACCGAAATTGCTCTTATTGAAAGGGTGGACGGTAAGGCCGATTTCCGGCGAAACATAGAAGCCCCACTGCGAATCCTTTACCCCGTAGACCGAATACAGCTGGTACTCTCTGGCATAATTCGCCCCGAGTTTGGCCTGGACATACGGCTGGACCTTTTTCCAGGAGAATCTGTAGCGCAGTTCGGCTCCGAAAGGCACCTGATACAGAGAATTGTACATATCCGTCGTAATCATGGTGTTGTCACCGGCATCATACGTCGCCTTCGGGAAATATTCGTTGTTCGTGTTGTAGCTGAAAAACAGTCCGGCCGCCACTCTCGGCAGAAAATAGTATCCGCCTTCCGCGTATGCTCCCCAGCCGCTGGCATTGTGGGAGAAATTGTTCGAAAACGCACCGTTGAACTGCCAGCCTGCATCGATATAGTAGCGGCGTCCGACCTGGGCGTCGGCATTGGCTGTCGCAATCAGGGCGACAGCTAACATTATGATTGCTTTTTTCATCGTGATTTCCTTTTCTGATTAATGCGTTTTACCGAGGTATGAGGACTGGTCGAATGCCTGCCGTATGGCTGTCCTGAATCTTACATAGTCGTATCTCATCGATCCGGATTCGCCGCTCAGCGTACAGCTCCAGACGATAGGATGGCTATCTCCGTCATCTCCGGTCACTGTCTGGTCAGCCATGTCGGCCAACAGGGAATTCGCAGTGAATTCGTAAGTGACAGGGTAAGGGTAATACCAGGCCCCTGTCCAGTAAGGCGACCAGTAGGCATCGTAACCGAGCCACCAGTAAGGATATGCATAGTCCACATAATAGCTTGTCTCGGAGATGTATGTCAACTGGATACCGAGATCCGCCGCAGCGGTTTCAGTGCCGTCTCCCGCATTCTCACCTGTTCCGCCGTCAGCATCGTCACCTGTTCCGTCTTCCGTATCGTCGACCTTTATATCTTCTATCGGAACGTATGCATATCCGAGAGCTTCCATCCTCTGACGGAATTCATCCACCAGTCCATCGGTAAAGGAGTTCTTCACCATTTCACCCCGCATATAGGAGTCGATGAAGAAAATGCTGTCCGCAACGGTAAACGTAGCGTACTTCGAAAAATCAGTACCGTCATCGCGGGTCGTCGCCACCAGGAATTCTCCGTCAGCGTCGATTACCGCCGGCATTTTCTGGCAGGCTGTCACTGCGACAGCCGCTGCCAGTGTCATCAGAAATATCCGTTTCATAATTTCAGTCGTTTCATCTTAAAATCCTGTTTCTACAAAGAGGTGCCTTCGAATGTCCTTGAAAATTCATACGGCACTATACGGCCCTCGAGCCTTACGTTATTCGAATTGAATGTCGGGGAGACTTCAGCCAGCACCCTGTCCGAACCTGGATATGCGTAAATTCTCACTGAAGCATTGACTCCCCTGCCGGTCACGTCCATGGAAAAGGTTATCCTGCCTTTCCTGTCAGAGGTCCGGCGCACATTCGAAACGGTACCTTCTACGGTGATTCCACCCACTCCGTTAGGTCCGCCGAAGACATAGCTCGGTGAAATCTGAATCACCGCCCTGTCTCCCTTCATGGAAATGAAGTTGGTGGTGGAATTCACGTGGACTCTCTGTCCGTACTTGAAAATGACGGCATCCGCCTCCAGGACGAAGGCCGAATCCTCGAAGGCACGCTCGGCCTGAAGCCAGGAAAGCGTATCCAGAGCATTCCGGGCCTGTTCGTCACCGGAACGGCCGGCATTGAATTCCGCCATGTCGCTTTTCCAGCGTTCCACTCTTTCCTTCAGGGTCTCTTTATTCTGGGCTGACCCTGACACCAAGACCGATGCCAACATCAGTAACAACATTATTTTCTTCATAATCCTTGTTTTGTTTTCCGGCCGGCATATTATCAAAAAGCACGCCCTTTTCCGATATCGCCGACCAACCTGTCATTTTTTTATCCGTAAAATAAAACCGGCTTTCCGGAAAATCTTGCA
Source organism: uncultured Bacteroidales bacterium (assembly GCA_944325765.1). Classification (GTDB taxonomy): domain Bacteria; phylum Bacteroidota; class Bacteroidia; order Bacteroidales; family UBA932; genus Cryptobacteroides. Next base: position 6,878 of record CALVBH010000056.1, on the reverse strand, counting down.
CCGGCGCAGAGGAAAAAAGAAATTCATCGAAACAGGAATCACTTATCGGATTGTTTTCATACCTTTGCTGAACCGAAGGCCCCGGGCGCCTTCCGTAGACAGAATATTCTGATTTTCAATAAATTAAAATAACAGACATTATGGAAGCAATAACCAAGACCGACTTCAGTTTTCCCGGACAGACCGGCAGATACGTAGGAAAAGTCCGCGACGTGTATGACATCGACAACGAATATCTCGTAATGGTAGTCACTGACAGAATTTCAGCCTTCGACGTGGTCCTGCCAAAGGGTATACCATTCAAAGGTCAGGTACTCAACCAGATAGCCGCCAGATTTTTAGACGCCACGACTGACATACTGCCAAACTGGAAGATAGACGTTCCGGATCCGATGGTCACCGTCGGCCACAAATGCGAGCCTTTCAAGGTGGAGATGGTCATAAGAGGTTATCTTTCCGGGCATGCATGGAGAGAGTACAAGGCAGGGAAACGCACCTTATGCGGCGAGGTCCTGCCGGAGGGCATGGTAGAAAACCAGAAATTCCCGGAACCGGTCATCACTCCGACCACGAAAGCTGCCGAAGGACACGATGAGGATATATCCAAAGAAGACATCATAGCTTCCGGCATTGTCAGCCGCGAAGATTACGAACAACTGGAGAAGTATACCAGGGCCCTGTTCCGCAGGGGGACGGAAATCGCAGCAAAAATGGGACTCATACTCGTGGATACCAAATACGAGTTCGGAAAGAAGAACGGCACCATTTATCTGATGGATGAAATCCACACTCCGGATTCATCGAGATACTTCTACGCCGAAGGGTACGAAGAGAGACTCGCCAAAGGCGAAAAACAGAAGCAGCTGTCAAAGGAATTCGTGCGCGAATGGCTGATGGCCAACGGATTCCAGGGCCAGGCAGGACAGAGTGTTCCCGAAATGACCCCGGAAGTCGTGGACAGCATTTCCGACAGGTATATCGAACTGTACGAGAATATCACCGGAGACAGGTTCGTAAAGGCGGAGGACAGTCAGAATGTCCTGCAACGCATCCACGACAATGTCTGCAAGTGCATAGAACAGCTTTAGTCTATTTCCCCGACTCCAGCTCCGGCAGAGCATCCGGATTCGCCCGGTAATGCGGGGCGTAAAGGCATTCGACGGACGGAGCCGGGGAAGAAAAGATTCCCGCCTGGACGACTGTCAGGATTTCCGTCACCGCGGTATGCTCTTCCGGAAGGACATCGATATACCAGATGCTTCTGTCGGATTTCACTTCCCTGTAGGAATACGGCGACCAGGCATTCAGACTGCGCGGCATAACCCCGTAATATCCGGAAAGCTGGTTCTCTGGCCTCAGCGAAGCGTACCGTGGAGCGGAAAGGCGTACAAAGCTACGGTTTTCCGCGCTCCAGAGTTCATAGACAGCCATTATCCTGTCTCCGACTTGCAGGACTTCGCCGTCGGCGATTTCCCTGAAACCGGGATACCGGGCATCCTTGCCGTCCGCCGCCGCGTCTTCCCTGAAATAACTGCACTTGAGAGTCATATCATTACCGGAAGCCCTTATTTCGGAAAAAGGCTTCCGGTATTTTTGCGTCAATATGAGCACTTTAGTGTCCAGCAATTCTGCGGAACCTTCCAGAACGGCATCCAGAGCCAGCAGATATGCCGGGTCGTCGCCCCAGTCCTGCGTCTCCTTCTGAACCATAATCCACAGTCTGATACCGTCGGCTATGGCAGACGCCCCGGCATCGCCGGCGAGATTGCCGTATTCGTCGAGAAGACGGCACAGGACAGAATGGGCATACAGTTCATTTTCAAGCAGACCTCTGAACGGCAGAACGGCATTAGGATAATATTTCCCGCCCGACCTGTGGTCTACGGCATATTCCTTCAGCGAAGCCATATATCTGTCGAGGGCTGAAGCCAGCCTTTTGCCGGCCTTCAGGCCCGTGGAATTCAGAAAGCCTTCATTCCGGCCGGCCCCTGAAATGAAATGAAGCGCCGTCATTGCCCTCCGGGCCTTGTAATGTATGTATCCCGGGGCATCCTGTCCGCGATCATAAAGATATTTCCGTGCAGCCTTGGCAAAGGCTTTCAGCTCCTTGCGCGACGGCCCGGCAGCCACAGGGACCGAAGAATACAGAGAGCGGGCATAAAGATACTGCTGCAGGCTTGTTCCTCCCCACGTGGAAGAAGCGTCATCTTCGAAATATGTCCTGTCGAGGTAACCGACGGCTTTTTCCATCGCGGAAGCCGCCTCCGGACATAGAAGTCCCTTGTCCCTGAGGACTGCGGCGTATTCCAGGACAACGGCAGTAATCACCGGCGACGACTTGCCGCCTTTCAGCCATGCGAATCCGCCTCCGGCATTCTGGTATGACAGCAGTTTCTCAGCAAGCTTCCCGCATCCGGCACAGGCAGAATCGGAAGGTTCGCTACGGAGCCAGCAGGCAAGACACGATGCCGCATAAGTGCGGACTGCAGACAGGGCATCCGGAGCATCGCTGCCGATCATCTCCGGAACAGCGGCTTTCAGCATGTCGCAGAGGGATATCTCTTCCGATACCGCACCGTAGCCGGATACGTTCAAGAATTCCGAGCGGAGAACACTGTATAGCGAATCGCGGGACATCCCCGGCCTGAACAGAGCCGAATGCGACTCGCGGAGCGTCTGTTCCGGGGCCGACACCGGAATGGTGACGAAAACCGCGTCTGAAAAAGCCTGTTCCGCAGACTCTCCACAGTTATCGTTTCCGGCCTGGAAAACTGTCAGAATTCCGAGAGTATCCACCCCTTCGGGAACATCTATGGAGAATATTTCGGAAGCCGCCGATCCTGAAGTCACCTTCGCTGGACGGTTCATCACGAGAAGCGGAGACGCTGTTTCATAGTCGCCGCATCCGTACAGATACATGGAAAGCGTACCGCCGACATTCTTTTCCGACACGTTGGACAGGAGGGCCTGCATTTCATATCTGTCTCCTGCGTACAGATACCGGGGCTGCATCACGGAAACTGTCACCGGGAGGGAAACCTGCATTTCCCGACGCAGGGCATTGTTGTTCATCTTCCTGTCGTGTGCGAAAACCGACACATAATAGGATGACAGTCTGTCTCCGGCAGTGAAGGAGAATCTTACCGTTCCGGCATTGTCCGAAAGGAGTTGCGGATAGAATGCAAGGACTTCGGAAAAGTCCTCCCGGACCGTCACTTCCGGAACTGCGGCATCGGCATTTACGGCAGATTTGCTCATCGAACCGGTTTCCGCAGACAATCTGTCCGCCGTATTCAGTAATGCAAACCGCGGTTCTGACCCGGCCAGCTGGAACGGTATGGCTTCCTCCCTGTACCCGTAAAATTTCCCGGAATACCTTGCAGAGCCGCCGTTGCCGTCCTTACGGCCGTTCGAATACGCGCTTCTTATGTCCGGAAACGTAAAATAGGGTTCGACACGTCTCCATACGTTCGGATATATGGTTTCAGTGGTGACATCGAACACGGAAACGGCACACTCCGCTCCAGGCAATGTCCGTAACTCGTACACGCATTCACGGCCCGGAACGGACTTGTCGGTAAAGCGTGAAAAAGACAGAGGCAGCGCAAGTTCTTCAGCCCTGCGCACGAAATTGCGGGAACATCCGTATATCCTTCCGTTCCTGAAGTAGGTGACATCCATCCGGACCGCGTCAGTATATTCGTCCTTGAAGGGATACCGTAAGGTCGTCAGCGAACCCGGCTCCCCGCAGACTCCGTCCAGATGCACGAGGTCGGAATACAGGCAGGTGCCGCTGCCGCCGAAAAGCTGGACTACGGCCCATACGGGACCGTCGGACGCACCGAACTGGAGGGCTATGTCATCGGAGTCCAAGACCCTGAAGAAGTTTTCGAACGGCTTGTCCAGACTCGTGTCTTCAGCACCGGTCTTGACCAGATCATAGACGCAGGTCTGTTCTCTTCCTCTAACCTTTACGGATGCCGAAAGTCTGAAAGTTCCCGACGGCCAGGAAGAAAGGTCAATCCAGAGCTTCTCGCCAGAAACCGCTATGCCGGAAGTCACCGTCTCTTCTTTCAAGGACAACGCATAAGCGACCTCCGCATCGTCTACCGGATCACCGTCTGCGTTATTCAAGACAAACGACACCACTGCAAAGTCCCCGTCCAAGGCACGGACACCGTATATGTCGGCACTGCCGGCCTCATCATCCAGAGCCCGACCCGCAGGAAACTCTACTGACGCCTCCGCATCGTTTTCTATTTCCGCGCGGAAATAAAAGCCGTCCACGGCCACCCAGTCCGAGAACCGGTGAGTTTCGCCTGTCCCATCGGTCACCCTGACCTCGATGCTGTAATGGCAACGTTCCCTGCTGCCGTCACCGGCAATGAAAGAAAGCCGGAAACTGCCGTCGGCTGCCGGCTCAAGCCTGTCTTCCTTCCGCACCTTCCCGTCGGAAGAAACGGTATATGAAATATCGGCTGCCGCCAATGACGTACCCGCATAGCTTTTCAGCCGTCCGGTCACCGTCACCGTATCGCCAGGGAAATAAATCCGGTCCTGCGGGTCGAAAGCGGCAGCGAATGCCGGCAGTTCGAATTCGTCCACCCTTACCACATCGCTGGCGACCGCCATGCCGTCCACCCTGACTGCAAGTGTGAAGCGTCCGTTTATCCTGTCTTCAGGCAATATGAATCTGCCGGCGGCCGAACCGAAACCGTTCAACGACAGTGTATCTCTGGACACTGCATTTCCGGAAGCATCCAGCAATTCCGCCACTACCGGTTTCCCTCCGGTCCACACCCTGTAACCGGCTTCCTCCCGGCACAAAGCCCCATGCCGCGGGGTATTGAACAGGATTGTCTTGAATTCCAGAGTGTCACCGGGACGGAAGGCTGCCCTGTTCTTCAGCAATATGCCTGAAAGCCCCCTTCCCGTATCGTATGCAGGACGGTTCCCAGACATCCATACATAGTCCTTTTCCGTCATCCGTACTGTTCCGTCCGGTCCTTTCGCACGGCACCGGATATAATATCCGCCGTCTTTCTCCGGGAAATCAGCCCCCACAAGCGTGAATCCGTCAAACTTCATATCCGGCAGCATGCTGACAAGGCTGTCCCTGTAATATATCTCCATATCGGCCTTCGTTACAGGCTTTCCCGTCTTGAAATCGGCCAGATAGACAGCCAGTCCCCGGTCCTGAATCTGCCATGCCATGGATATGGTATACCGTCTGTACCGGAACGAGGCTTCCGTATCTCCGCTTCGGCATACTATCCGGTATTCGCCGTCGTCCAGAACGGGAAGTACAAGCCGGAGAGTATCGAAGACATAGTAGCTCTGCACCGGATTTTCCACATTGCGGCTGAAGACCGTCGTACTGTCGAGGGTCTGCACTTGTACGGCAGCTCCCGGAAGATTCCGCAAGGATATGAGCAGAGTATCCGTACCAGAGACAACTTCTGCGGATATCTGCTTGTAATCCAGCCGTTTCACCATATCGGCAGGATATGTCAGGCCTTCAGTCAGCGCGGCTTCGTCCTTCATGGTTTTCCGGGCCTTCTCGAAAGCAACGCATTCCCTGCGCAAGGCCAGATAGTCTCCGGACGTGGCGGAAGAATCGGACAATGCATCGAATTTCATTCTGAGCAGTTCCTGTACTGCGAACAGGCGGACAGCCCTGCCGCTGTACCTGTCCGCGAATGCTTCAAGTGCGGCAGTTCTCTTCGCCGTGCTGTCTTCCGGTATTGAGGAGACCTCCATATATTCGATATATGCGGTTTCCGGATATCGGCCGCCGTAATATTCCTTCAGTATTCCTGCCGGAACCGTAAACAATGTATCTCTCCCGGGACCGTAAGGAGCGGAATAATACCCGTACATAAATGCCGACCAGAGAAGATATTCATAGTCATTCGAAATATTTTCCATGACAGCCTCCGGAATCCTGCCGTTTCCGATATATCTGTCCTGTCTGTAGAAACCGGCGTTGTTTTCGTTCCGCAGTTCCTTCATTTCCGAAATTTCCCGGATATCGGCCCTGTCAGTATATAAGGGCCATACTTCAGCGAAGTTCCAGCTCACGACCGGACTCCCGAATGTCTCCACCCTGGATTTCAGGTCTTCCGCCAGAGTTCCGGCGGATTTCCAGTCCCGGGAGCGGGCCGCCGAATGGTATTTCCTCACGGCATCGTAGAAATCCCAGGAATACCTCCGGCTTTCCGCCTTATCCATGATTTTTTCCAATATCTCTGCCTGCGACTGCGGCAAATCCTTTTCCAGGGCTTCCCGATACTCTTTCCATGCCCTTGCCAGAACATGACCGTCATCGTCGGGAATCTGCCGCTTCGCGGACGAATCAGGGAGAGGCACTGCCGCCAGAACAAGCACGAATGAAAGAAAGCGGACCGAAAACATCCGCCGGAACGATGATTCTCCTGTGATTTTCATACTATGAATTCCTTTTTAGCATATCAAGGGCCTCTGAGACTACAAAAGTACTGCCACCGATATAGACCATAGGTTTCGCCCCGGCTTCCGCTGCCATGATTTTTTCCGCCACAGACAAGGCTTCAGAAACGGCATCCGCCACATTCCCAACGCTTTTCGCCCTGACAGTACCGGAATCCGACCCTGCGCGGAAATCAATGTATCTTTCCAGAAGTTTTCCTGCCGGAAGGGCGCGTTTGCCTGATGAATTGGTAAAAATGTAGATAGCGTCCTGCGGCATAAGCGGCAGTATCGTATCCAGATCCTTGTCCGCCATGATACCGTAGACCACAATCAGGTCGGTGCAGGTACCGTCCCTGAGACAGTTTTCGAGTTGGGAGACATTGTATCTGAGGCCGTGGGCATTGTGCCCGATGTCGGCTATCACCAAA
>CALVBH010000055.1 GCA_944325765.1 uncultured Bacteroidales bacterium | reverse complement strand
TAAACCATTGTCAACACACGTCAACTAATGCGTCACTGTGATATTTGGACAAACCGTGAATTTCTGCCACGGTAGAAATACGTATGAAAAATATGGATAAAAACCGTTACTTCCAAATACGGTCTGGAAAGCACATAAAAACAAAAGTCGCTGATATACAGCGACTTTATTCTAAATGGTTATGGTTGGTTATGGCTGTTTACAAGCCGTTACTTGCCTATGCAAAACTTCGAAAAAATAGTGCCGAGGACTTCGTCGGTGGAGATTTCGCCGAGGATGGAGCCGAGGTGGTAGAGGACTTCGCGGATGTCCTGGGCAACGAGGTCGGTGGGGAGCGATGTTTCGAGACCGGAGCGGACGCGGGAAAGAGAGGTCCTGGCGTTGGACAGGGCTTCTATGTGACGCATGTTGGTCACGACAACTCCCTCCGATGCCGGGATGAAATCCGCGCAGATGTCTGACAAGGCTTTTTTGAGGGTGTCCATCCCGTCTCCCCTCTTCGCGGAAACGAACACGGCTGAAGCACCTTTTACATTTATTTCAACACATTTATTGTTAATATATTTAACTAAATTGTTAAGATTGGAAACATTTTTGTTATCACAGTCTTGGATATCGAACTCCCCTTTCCCATTCATTTTAAGGTACAGTTCCTCGGAAAAGTTTGCGCAGTCCTTGCCTGCCAGGAGGTCCATTTTGTTCAGGACAAAAATTATTTTCTGCCTTTCCGTATCGATATGATCCAGGAGTTCGCCCAGTGCGCCGTCCCCGCAGGAATCTTCGCCGGCCCATCTGCCGGCATCCAGCATTACCAGCACGATTTCCGCTTCGGAAAGTTTTTTGAAGGTCCTTTCAATGCCAATTTTTTCCACAGTCTCGTCGGTCTTCCTGATGCCCGCTGTATCGATGAAACGGAAAAGCAGACCTCCGACATTGAGAGTCTCTTCGACAGTGTCCCGTGTAGTTCCGTGCACATCCGAAACGATAGCCCGGTCCTCCCCTGTCAACGCATTCAGCAAAGTGCTTTTGCCTGTATTGGTAGCCCCTGCTATAGCCACGGGAATACCGTTTTTTATGGCATTGCCGTATCGGAACGATGAAATCAGCCCGTCAATATGCGAACAAACGTGATCCACGAGTTCCCTGAGGTGTGTTCTGTCAGCAAATTCCACGTCCTCCTCGCTGAAATCAAGTTCCAGTTCCATCAGCGCCACTATGTTGAGAAGGTCATCGCGCATTTTTCTGAGTTCGACGGAAAACCCGCCCTTCAACTGGTTCCGGGCCACTTTATGCGCAGCGGCATTCTCCGCTGCAATGAGGTCGGCCACGGCTTCAGCCTGCGCCAGATCCATCTTGCCGTTAAGAAACGCCCGACGCGTGAACTCCCCGGGAGCCGCTGCCCTGATGCCTTTCTCTGCCAGGAGCAGCAATATATTGTCCGTTATGTATCTGGAAGCATGGCAGGTGATTTCTGCGGAATCTTCTCCGGTATAGGAATGAGGGGCGCGGAAAACCGATACCAGCACCTCATCCAGCAACGAACCGTCATGCATGAAAATCTGCCCGAACCTCACCGAATACCCCGGTGCGGACTGGATATCACGGCCGGGAGAGCATTTCACGACAGCCGACACGGCATGAAGGGCCTCCGGCCCGCTGACCCTAATCAAAGTTATCGCCCCGGTTCCCGGCACTGTAGCCGGCGCCGCAATGGTATCTTCATTCAACAAAAACATATCAAGACATTTCTTAGCGGGAACTATATTCATCCGTCTCGTTCAGAGCATCGGAATATTATGCAAATTTGCAATTAAATAATTATTTTTGTTGAAATATTTTTCAGAAAATGACCGTCGCAGCCATCGAAACCCACCCGATTCCCCCGTTTCTGCCCGAAGGGGCAAAAATCCTGATGCTCGGCAGCTTCCCTCCCAAAAAAGAAAGATGGTCGATGGATTTCTTCTACCCGAATTTCAACAACGATATGTGGCGCATCGTTGGGGAAATTTTTTTCAACGACAGGAACCATTTCACAGGGAAAGACGGGAAAAGTTTCGAAAAGGACAGGATAGTGGAATTCTGCGAAAGTAAAGGCATAGCCTTGTACGACACTGTCTGCAAGGCAAGAAGGCTCAAGGACAATGCCTCGGACAAATTCCTCGAAGTGGTGGAAGCCTCGGACATCAGGGAAATTGTCCGGAGACTTCCGGATTGCGGAGCCATTGCCGTAACGGGGCAGAAAGCGGCCGAAATCATTGCGGCGGCAGCCGGATGTAAAATTCCCGAAGTCGGGACTTCGGTGGAAATCAGGCTGTCGTCAGAAGACAAGACATTGAAATTCTACCGGATGCCCTCAAGTTCCAGGGCATATCCCCTGGCTCTGGAAAAGAAAGCGGCGGCATATTCGGAAATGTTTGAAAATGAAGGATTGCTCTGAGAAAGGGGCACAAATCTAAATACTCGAAATGCATATAGGCGTAGCAGGAAATATCGGCAGCGGAAAAACCACACTGACCAGAATGCTGTCCGAACATTACGGATGGACACCGAAGTACGAATCAGTCACTTACAATCCGTATCTTGAAGACTATTATCGGGATATTCCGAGGTGGTCTTTCAATCTCGAGGTTTACTTCCTCACTCAGAGATTCAAGGATGTGCTCGAAATCTCCAATTCCGAAAAAATCATCATCCAGGACAGGACGATTCTCGAGGGAGTGCACATATTCGTCGCGAACAACAAAGCGATGGGCAATCTCTCAGACCGTGATTATCAAACATATATGGACCTGTTCCATCTGATGATGTCACTCGTGAAGGCTCCGGACCTGCTCATATACCTGAGATCCTCCATTCCGCATTTGGTGTCGCAGATTCAGAAACGCGGACGCGAATACGAAAAATCCATCAGCATCGACTACCTGTCGGGACTTAACGACCGGTATGAAAAATGGATTTCGGAATATAAGGGAAGGGTGCTTGCCATAGATGCCGACAATCTGGACTTCGAAAACCGCCCCGAAGACTTTGCGGCAATCACGGATCTGATCGACGCCCGTCTCTACGGTCTATTCACGGAAAACGACTGATCTGCGGGACCTTCATATATCCGGCATCCGGGAAAAAGGCTTTAAGACAATCCCTGAGGTATTTTTCAGTATCATCGGATATTGTCATGTCATCCTCGTGAGGGAACATATTGAACACAAGCATTTTCAGATGAAGGCCATGATGTCTTGCTGCCTCAAGGCTGAGCAAGGTATGGTTGATGCTCCCGAGTTTGCCAGAGGTCACCAGTATCAGAGGATACCCTTTCTCCGCAACATAGTCAAGTGTCAGAAGGGTCCTTGTAAGAGGCACCATCAGGCCTCCCGCCCCCTCCAGAAGTACGGCATCGAATCTTTCACTGAGTGCCGCAGTACAGGCCTCAATCTTCTGAAAATCCACCGGTCTTCCGTCTATTTCGGCTGCAAGA
>CALVBH010000054.1 GCA_944325765.1 uncultured Bacteroidales bacterium | reverse complement strand
AAACGGGATATTTATGTTAAGGGCAATGCGTTCGACGAGCGCAGAAAAAGTCTTGCGACTTTCCAGCGTAGCGCTGATATCCAGAAATACCAGCTCGTCAGCCCCCTGGTCAGAGTATGCCTTTCCGAGTTCCACAGGGTCGCCCACGGCTTTGAGTGAAAGGAAATTGACTCCTTTCACAGTCTGGCCGTCCTTTATGTCGAGACAGGGTATTATGCGCTTGGTCAACATGACAGGAGAGTGATTTTTCCTTCGTAAATGGCCTTGCCTACGACAACGGCGGGTACGCCGGCCGCATCCAGTGCTTCTATGTCCGCCATGGAACCGACTCCTCCGCTGGCTATCACCTCCACATCCGGAAATTCCCCCAGCAACGCCCTGTACAGTTCTACCGCCGGACCGCCCAGCATTCCGTCCCTCGAGATATCCGTAACTATCGTGGTGCGCAGTCCTTCGGGGATGAATTTTTCCAGCAGGTCCTGCACTGTAGCCCCGGATTTTTCCTTCCAGCCTTTCACGGCGACCAGACCGTCACGGATATCTGCACCGAGCACGAGTCTGTCCCCTCCGTATTTCCCGAGCCAGGAAATGAAGAGTTCTGACCGGGAGCAGGCCACGCTGCCGCATATCAGACGGAATGCGCCCGCACTGAATGCCGAAGATACCGCTTCTGAACTTTTTATGCCGCCTCCGAACTCCACTTTCAGAGAAGTGCGCGAAGCTATGCTTTCCAGAACTTTCAGGTTAACCGGAGCATCGGATTTCGCCCCGTCCAGGTCCACCAAATGCAGCAGGTCCGCTCCGCTGTCCTCGAAACGCATGGCCACATCCAAAGGGCTGTCGCTGTAGACCCTGCTTCTGGCATAGTCTCCCTGCGAGAGGCGCACACACTTCCCGTCCACTACATCGATGGCAGGTATTATCTTTATATTCATATCTTTAAAAAATTGGCTAAGATTTTTTCACCGATGTCGCCGCTCTTCTCGGGATGGAACTGGCAACCGAAGAAATTGTCCCGGCCGAGGGACGAACTGAATGGAATCCCGTATTCGGTGACCGAGACGGTATTCTCGTTTATATCGGCAAAATACGAATGGACGAAATACACGTATGAGCCTTCGGCAATACCGTCGAACAGTCCGGATTTCAGTGACGAGATGTCATTCCAGCCGACCTGGGGAACCTTCAGCGAGGAATCCGGCGGCAATGCGTTCCTGAAATGGAGAACCCTGTTCGGGAAAATGCCCATACACGGAGTGTCGCCTTCCTCCGACCAGGAACACAGAAGCTGCATCCCGAGACAAATGCCCAGAAGCGGTCTGTCCGTATTCCTGATAAAGTCGTCAAGTCCGCTTCGCGAAAGATTTCCCATAGCCCACTTCGCCTCGCCCACCCCCGGGAGGATGAGACGGTCGCATAAGGCAAGCTGCGCAGCGTCCGAACTCAGGACGTAACCTGCGCCTATACGTTTGAGGGCATTTTCCACCGACCGGATATTTCCGGCTCCGTAGTCAATGATTCCTGTCATAAGACTCCTTTGCTGCTGGGGACGGACAAACCGTCAGATTCGAGTTTTACAGCCTGTTTCAACGCCCTGGCGAAAGCCTTGAAGACGCCTTCGATGATATGATGGTCGTTTTCACCGGCCGCCTTTATATGCAGATTGCACTTCAGATGCTCTGACAGCGACTTGAAAAAATGGCTGAACATCTGCGTGGACACATCACCGACACGGTCGCCTGCGAATTTCACGTCCCACAGGAAATCGATGCGCCCCCCGAGGTCCAGAAGCACCGATGCTTCCGCCTCGTCCATCGGAAGCGAAAAGCCGTAACGCCCGATTCCCGCCTTGGACCCGAGAGCGGAGTACAGGCAGTCCCCGAGGGCAATAGCCGTATCCTCCACCGTGTGATGGTCATCGGTAGCCGTATCCCCGAAACAGATGACGTCGAGGGCAATCCCGCAGTGGCAGCCAATCTGTTCCAGCATGTGATTGAAGAAATTCAGGCCGGTGGAAATCCGCGGTTTCCGGAATCCGTCCAAATCCACGCGGACCGATATGGCCGTTTCCCCTGTTTTCCTGAATACCGAAGCCATCCTGTGAAGCGGATGACCTGCCGATGTCCCGGATTCAGTCTCTACGCGGTCTTCGGAATCCCCGCCGGCAGGAATGTCTTGAACGCCCAGCACTTCCAGAACACTGTCGTTTTCTTCCGGTGTGCCTACCGTAATTCTCAGGCAGCCCTCGCAGTGGCAGGCCGATGAGCGGTCCCTCACGATAATACCCTTACTCATCAGAACGTCGAACGCTTCGTCCTTGTCCCTGAACCTGACCAAAAGGAAGTTAGCGTCCGACGGGTAGACTTTCAGTACCTGAGGAAGTCCGGAGAGGGCTTTTGCCAGCCTTTCCCGTTCCGACACGATGACTCCGATCCTGTCTGCCGCCTGAAGCGGCTCCGAAAGCACCTCCTGAGCCTTCAACTGATTTATTACGCTTATGTTATAAGGATATTTCACCCGGGACATCACATCCGTTATGAACTTGTCCGCTATCGCCAGCCCTATCCTCAGCCCCGCCATTCCCCAGGCTTTGGAAAGAGTCTGAAGAATCACGAGCCGCGGATACCGCGGCAATTCCGATATGAAACTCTCCGCCTGTGCAAAATCGATATACGCTTCATCCACGACCACTATCCCGCCGAAAGAGTCCAATATCTTCAATATCTGGCCGCGGTCGAGAAGATTTCCGGAAGGATTGTTCGGAGAACACAGGAAAATGATTTTCGTATCGGCTTCCACCTTAGACAGGAGGGCATCCGCATCGAGGGTGAAGTCTTCCCCGAGTGGAGAACTGATGACCCTGACGTCATTGATGGCCGCCGCGACGGAATACATCCCGTATGTAGGTGAAATCTGAAGCATGCTGCTGCGTCCCGGAGGGCAGAAAAGTCTGAACAGCAGGTCGATAGGCTCGTCGCTGCCGTTGCCGAGAAAAATATTTTCCGACGGTACTTTCTTAAGGACGGAAAGCATTTTCTTCAATTCCGTCTGATGCGGAGACGGATAACGGTTCACACCCGAATCGAACGGGTTTTCGTTGGCATCCAGATAGATATCCATTCTCACCTGACAGTCGTCCCTGGCTGTCGAATATGGAACGATATTCCTGATGTTTTCTCTGAGCAGGGCCTTCAGCTCTTCTTCGGTATTCCTGGTTTTCATTAGAGGTGTGTTCTTGTTTGGGTTTTCATGGCAAATCCTTCGACTGCGCTCAGGCTGGCACAAGAGAATGCGTTCAGGTCGACATTATCCTGACGCGGACTGCATTGGCGTGAGCATCAAGTCCTTCAGCCAAAGCCATTTTCTCGATGACAGGACCGAGGGAAGAGAGGCCTGCGCGGGTGATTTCCTGAACCGTCATCTTTTTCATAAACGACGAAAGGCTGACGCCGGAGCATGAAGCCGCCCAGCCGCTCGTCGGAAGCGTGTGGTTCGTACCGGAAGCATAGTCTCCGGCACTTTCCGTAGAATAGTTCCCGAGGAAAACGCTGCCTGCGTTGCGGATGCCTTCGAGGGTCCGATGACAGTCGGCGGTAACTATAATCAGGTGCTCCGGGGCATAGGAATTCGCGAAATCCGTCATTTCTTTTTCAGAGGCACAGAGCACGGCGATGCTTTTTTCCATCGACACATCTATGATTCCTTTCCGTGAAAGACAGGAATACTGCCGGCGGATTTCCGCTTCCACTGCCCCGATCAGATTTTCCGACGTGGACAGGAGCACGGCCTGGCTGTCCTTCCCGTGTTCGAGCTGGGAGAGAAAATCGGCGGCCACGAATGATGCTTTAGCCGTATCATCGGCGATAATCATCACTTCCGAAGGCCCCGCAGGCATATCGATGGCACAGTCGGAAGAAATCTGCTGCTTGGCTTCGGTCACATAGGCGTTGCCCGGCCCGAATATCTTGTCGACTTTAGGAATCGTCCCGGTGCCACAAGCCATGGCCGCTATCGCCACAGCGCCTCCGACCCTGTATATTTCGGTAACACCGCATAGCCCTGCGGTATAGAGGATGACCGGGGCGATATTCCCGTCTTTCCCTGGCGGAGTACAGATGATGATTTTCCTGCAGCCGGCAGCAACTGCCGGAACCGCGAGCATAAGTACCGTCGAGAAAAGAGGGGCCGTCCCGCCGGGAACATAAAGGCCGACACGGTCGATGGGGATGTTTTTCTGCCGGCAGATGACGCCCGGCATAGTCTCCACGACGACATCCCCGGTCTGCTGGGCGGTGTGGAATTTCCGGATATTGGCCTGTGCCGCAACTATGGCTTTTTTCAGATCTTCTGGCAGGGCAGCCCCAGCCGCGGCGATTTCCGCCTCGGACACACGGAGCCTGTCAGCCGTCAGGTCGCAGCCGTCCAGGGATTTTATGTAGCCGAGGACTTTTTCATCGCCACCTTCACGCACATCGGAGATAATGCGAGAGACCGCGGTTTTCACTGCATCGGGGACACCGGTTTTCTGACGTCCGAGGATGGTTTTCCATTCGGTTACGGATGGGTATCGGTAGATTTTCATGTCTTTTCGTTTTATATGGGCAGGTCCTTCGACTACGCCCGGGATGATATCGGTGAGGCTGCCTGCATTATAAGATGAGTTTTTCCATAGAGAGGATGAGGATGTCTTCGGCCCCTATCTTTTTCAGGGCGTCAGCCTTTTCCCAGACATCGGACTCGTCTATGACGGCATGAATGGCACTCCATCCCTTATCGGCCAGTGGAAGCAGGGTCGGACTTTTCATCGAAGGGATGATTTTCAGCGCGTCTTCTATCCTGTCGTTCGGGACATTGACAAGCATGTACTTTTTACCGCGGCTGCGGAGCACCGAAGTAAAGCGCGACATCAATGTACGCACGATACGCATCTTTTCGTCATCCAATGTGCTGTTTCCTATCAGGACAGCATCCGAATCCATCACCTTCTCGACTTCTGTCAGACCGTTCTGCACCAGTGTCCCGCCGCTGCTCACTATATCGAAGATACCGTCTGCCAGGCCTATGGACGGGGAGATTTCCACACTGCCTGCTATTTCCCTGATTTCACAGTTTATATTCTTTTCCCTGAACCATGTTTTCAGGATGCCGGGATATGACGTGGCGATTTTCCTGCCCTCGAAAAATTCAGGCCCTGTGTATTCGAGATACTTGGGAATGGCTATCGACAGGCGGCACTTTCCGAATTCGAGATGCTGGAGGACTTCGACCGGATAACCGCGTTCCATGACTTCATTGTAACCGACAATGCCGATATCGGCAATCCCGCAGGATACCGTCTGCGGGATATCGTCGTCACGCAGGTACAGGACTTCCACCGGAAAATTCGACGCCTGCGACAGGAGTTTCCTTCCGCTCCCGTCTATGCTTATCCCTGCTTCAGCGAGCAGTTCAAGGCTTTTTTCGTTCAGTCTGCCTTTCGACTGTAGGGCAATCCGTATCATTTGAGTTCGTTTTGAGTGTTATTCTTATATTCTCCGACAGTCTCCGACAATAAAAAAGCTCACCGAATATGCGGCAAGCTCTTTATATACAATGCTATCATATCATAATCCGTCCTGCCGTCATATTTCAACTGTATGATGGTGGAGAAATCGGTATGAAAGTCGAAGTGTCATAAAATTCAGTCGTTTCCACAAAACTAAGAAAAAAATTTTACAATCCAAAAAAGATCTGCACTCGCCGAGTTTACGATGGTTTTACCGGACCTCGGCTATTCCACCGTAACGCTTTTCGCGAGATTGCGCGGTCGGTCCACGTCCTTTCCCTTGCACACGGCGATGTGATAGGCGAGCAGCTGGAGAGGGATGGAGACTATAAGAGGCTCGAGGCATTCCAAAGTCTCAGGCACTTCCAGCACATCGTCCGCTATGGAACTGACTACCTTGTCTCCCGCAGTCACGACGGCAAGCACGCGGCCTTTCCTTGCCTTGATTTCCTGCACATTGCTCAGGACCTTTTCGTACATCGCATTTTTCGTGGCTATGAAAACCACGGGCATTTCCGCATCTATCAGTGCGATAGGGCCGTGCTTCATCTCGGCTGCGGGATACCCCTCGGCATGGATGTAGGAGATTTCCTTCAGTTTCAAGGCTCCTTCCAAGGCCACAGGATAAGAGAAGCCACGGCCAAGGTAGATGAAATTATGGGCGTAGGTGAATGTCCTGGACAGCCCGGCTATGACTTTGTCCGACTTCAGGACCTCCCTCATCTTATCCGGAATCTCCATCAGAGCCTTTACGGTGGCATGGTAAGTCTCCGGCTTCATAGTCCCCATTGCTTCGGCGAGATTGAGAGCCAAAAGGAGCAGGACAGCCACCTGTCCTGTAAACGCCTTGGTGGAGGCGACCCCTATTTCCGGACCGACATGGATATAAGATCCTGTATCAGTGGCTCTTGCTATGCTCGAACCGACTACATTGCATATACCGTAGATGAATGCGCCCTTGCTTTTGGCAAGCTCTATGGCAGCCAGTGTATCGGCAGTCTCTCCGCTTTGGGATATGGCAATGACCACGTCACTGCTGTCTATGACAGGATTCGAGTAGCGGAATTCCGAGGCATAGGCCACCTCGACCGGAACATGGCAGAATGTTTCGATGTACTGCTTTCCGATAAGGCCGGCATGCCAGGATGTGCCGCAGGCTACTATAACGAAGCGTCTTGCAGCAGAGAGCCTTTCCTTGTTTTCAGTCACTGCGGACAGCCTCACTGTCCCGAGCGGTCCATCCACACGTCCTCGCATGCAGTCGATGATGCAGTCCGGCTGTTCATGGATTTCCTTCAGCATAAAATGCGCGAATCCGTCTTTCCCGGCAAGACCAATGTTTTCCGGGACGGGCCTTACTTCATGGCGGCATTCCACATTCTTCAGATCCACGATTTTCAAAGGCTCGCCCCTGCGCATAATCGCGATTTCCCCGTCTTCCATATAAACCACCTTGTCCGTACAGCCTGCAATGGGACTTACATCCGATGCGATGTAAAACTCCCCGTCACCGATTCCTATCACAAGCGGGCTGCTTTTTCTGGCAGCTATGAGCATGTCAGGGTCATCCCTGTCGGCTAACGCTATCGCATACGCCCCGACGACCTCGGCCAATGCAGACTGGACTGCCTCCAAAAGGCCTTTTCCATGCTTCTGCATCAGATATTCGATCAGATACACGAGGACTTCAGTATCCGTAGTGCTTTTGAACTCATATCCTTCCTGCCGCAGCCGGGACTTTATGGTAGCGTAATTTTCGATGATTCCGTTATGTACTATGGCCAGACGGCCGGATGGGGAAAGATGCGGATGCGCATTGGCCGTGTTCGGCTCTCCATGCGTCGCCCACCTTGTATGGGCTATACCTGCAGTTCCCGAGCGATCCTTGTCCGCAGCGGCACTTTCCAGATCCGCCACCTTGCCCTTTGCCTTATAGACAGAGAGCGAGCCGTTATTTACAAGAGCCGCCCCGGCGCTGTCGTAGCCTCTGTATTCGAGCCGCCTGAGTCCTTCTATCAATATGGGCCAGGCTTCCCTTGTACCTATGTACCCAGTAATTCCACACATGCTATATCCTTTTACCTTAGGGGAGAAATGACGAGAGGGCAGTCCGGAATCTGAACTACCCTCTCGTCTATATTGATGCCATTTGCTTAGTCGTTCAGAGAGAAACGCTTGAATGCGATAATCTTCGCCTCTTTGTCGACACCGGCGAGATAGTCCTTTACGGACACCTTGCCGTCGCCCATCTGATACTCCTGCTCCTCAAGGGTATTCTCCTTGAAAAACTTGTTCAGACGGCCGTTGGCGATGTTGTTTATCATAGCCTCAGGAAGATTGGCCGCTTTCTCTGCAGACACGGTCCGGATGATTTCACGGGCCTGGTCTGCCTGCTCCGGAGTCAGCCAGCCCTTGGCAGTGTTGGATGCTATATGATCCTCGCTGTCCACGTGGGCAGGGTTGATACCGGCCTTGTTCAGGGCTGCATCGACAGCCTTCTTCACCAGTTCTTCCTTGGTTTTCTCCACGGCTACGGCCAGTTCGTTGTCGATGACGTTCTGAGGAACGGATTCCTTGTTCACGGCTACCGGATTCATGGATGCCACCTGCATGGCGATACCTTTTCCGGCTTCTGCAGGAACTTCCT
Source organism: uncultured Bacteroidales bacterium (assembly GCA_944325765.1). GTDB lineage: Bacteria > Bacteroidota > Bacteroidia > Bacteroidales > UBA932 > Cryptobacteroides. The sequence goes on along the minus strand of CALVBH010000054.1, from coordinate 14,006 downwards.
TGTTGAAAGCCACGACAGCTGCGAGCTTGCCGTTTATCTTATGTATGTAGGATGAAATGTACGGAGCCTCCACACAGGCATAGTAAGCGATGGAGTGCTTCTCTCCGGTCTTTCCGGTCTGCTCCGTAACGGCTGCTTCTACGGTTCTGCCGTCGGCGAGCTTGCAGGCCATCAAAGCCTCGGCATCTGCAGGGAACTGGGCCAGAGCCGCGTCAGCGATGGCATTCGCAAGAGTCTGGAATTCCTCGTTCTTGGCCACGAAGTCGGTTTCGCATCCGAGAGCCACGAGAATAGCCCTGTTTCCGTCCACCTTCGCGATAGCCGCGCCTTCGGATGTCTCCCTGTCGGCCCTTTTTGCTGCGACGAGCTTGCCTTTTTCACGGATAATCTCCTGAGCTCTGGCGTAGTCGCCTTCTGCCTCCACGAGGGCTTTCTTGCAGTCCATCATACCGGCTCCGGTCATTTGACGCAATTTCATCACGTCAGCTGCTTTAATTTCCATAATTCTCAAGAATTTAGAATGTTAGTACCTTATTCCGCATCTGCAGCCTTTTCCGCTGCCGGCTCTGCTGCTTCAGCTGCAGGAGCCTCTTCCTTGGCTGCAGGAGTCTCTGCAGCTGCAGTTTCCGTAGGGGTCTCTGCAGGAGCCTCTGCCGCTACGGCCTCGGTCTCGTCAGCCTTGGTTTTGCGGGAACGGAGTTTCTTGCCGCCCTGAGCCTGGACATCGCCCTGCTCCGGAACATCTTTCTCCTTTTCGAGTTTTCTCTCGCTCAGACCTTCTGCGATGGCATTGCAGACAACCTCCATGATGAGAGCGATAGACTTGGCACCGTCATCGTTTGCCGGAATCACATAATCAATCGGTGTAGGATCGCAGCAAGTATCGACCATTGCGATAACCGGGATATTGAGACGGTTCGCCTCTTTCACTGCGTTCATTTCTTTCTGAACGTCCACTACGAAAAGTGCGGAAGGAAGGCGGCTCAGATCCTTGATGGAGCCGAGGTTCTTCTCCAGTTTTGCCCTCTGACGGGTAATCTGGAGGCGTTCACGCTTTGCAAGCGTATCGAAAGTACCATCTTCGATCATCTTGTCGATGGTATTCATCTTCTTGACAGCCTTGCGGATAGTCGGGAAGTTGGTAAGCATTCCGCCCGGCCATCTTTCTGTCACGAAAGGCATATTTACGGATGCAGCCTTTTCGGCCACGATTTCCTTTGCCTGTTTCTTTGTAGCCACAAACAGTATCTTGCGTCCCGAACGGGCAAGCTGTTTCATCACGTTTGCAGCCTCATCTATCTTGACCACGCTCTTGTGCAGGTCGATGATATGGGTTCCATTCTTCTGGTCGAAGATATACGGAGCCATTTTAGGGTTCCACTTCCTCGCCAGGTGACCGAAATGAACACCTGCATCGAGCAGTTCCTGGAAATTTGTTCTTGGCATCTTAAAATAAATTTTACTTGTTTCTGTTTTCCCTTACGGGCAATGTCCGCAGGTATTTTCACATCAATCCGGAGTAGCGGTCCGAGCCGGTCTCCCGAATTTTCCGCAGCCTGTCAAATCTGGGTAGCCTGAAAGAATTCTCATCCTTTACGGGATCCTCCGATTTATGATACCGGCCGCACATCAATGTAAATCTTCAGGCAAATACTAACGTTTGCTGAACTGGAAGCGTCTGCGTGCACCAGGCTGACCAGGTTTCTTTCTCTCGACTTCACGGGCATCGCGGGTAAGAAATCCGTTGGATTTCAATGCAGGACGGTAAGCCTCTCTGTCTATCTCGCTGAGAGCGCGGGATATGCCGAGTCTGATGGCTTCTGCCTGACCTTTGATTCCGCCGCCGTCGACATTAACCTTTACGTCAAACTGTCCTGCCGTACCGGTAACTTCAAAAGGCTGGTTCACGATATAACGGAGAGAGTCGTCGCAGAAATAATCTTCGAGACTGCGGCCGTTGATAGTGATGTTGCCTTTGCCGGCAACGACATAAACACGAGCGACTGCCGATTTACGTCTTCCAAGGGCGTTTACTACTTTCATCCTCTGACTAAATTTCGTTTAACTTGATTGTTTTCGGTTTCTGTGCCTGGTGCGGATGCTCGCTTCCCTGATAAAGGTAAAGGTTGTTGATGAGCTTCGCTCCAAGACGGTTCTTCGGGAGCATGCCTTTTACGGCCATCCTGACAAGTTCCGTAGGTTTCTTCCTCAGGATCTCCTTCGGCGTGGTGAAGCGCTGTCCTCCCGGATAGCCGGTATGACGGACATACACCTTGTCGGTCATTTTGTTTCCCGTAAGCTTGATTTTGTCAGCATTCACGATGATGACATTGTCGCCGCAGTCCATATGCGGAGTGTAGCTCGGCTTATTCTTGCCGCGAAGAATCAGAGCGACACGGGAAGCAAGACGTCCGAGCACCAGGTCGGTGGCATCGATGAGAACCCACTCTTTCTTGATATCGCCGGCTTTCAGCGATACTGTTTTGTAACTCTGTGTGTCCACTGTCTTGATCTTTAAATGGTTAATACTAAAATGCGATCCCTGTACTAAATAGGGGTCGCAAAGATAGTAATTATTTTCAAATCAGCAAAATATTAAATACAGAGCCGATTTTTCGGCAGGTCCGGCCGCAAACAAGGCCTTCAGTTCTTGAGATAATATGTCACCGAGGAGACTACACGCACCTTTTTAATATAAGGTGTGTTCGAATCCCTGTCATATATGGTGAAAGTGCCCTGCGAGGCTGTCTTGATCTTGCCGAGCCGGCTGCCTGAATCCTTGGCGAACTTCTCCGCCGCTTCACGGGCATTCCGCGTGGCGTCCTCTATCATTTCCGGCTTGATGCCGTTCAGGCCTTCGAACTGGAACTGGACCTGGTTTTCCCAGCTGTTCCCGGAACCTATGATTCCCTTTTTCAGGAGTTCCGACTGCCGCGGCATCAGTTCGAGAACCTTGTCCACACCGGCAGTGCAGACCGTCACCACGTTCTTGCTGAAATATCGGTAAGTGCGGTCATTGTTCCCGTATTCCTGGGCGTATTTGTCGGATATGGCGGGCATGGCCACGGATATTTCGGCTTCGGATATACCGCCGGAAACCAGGAAATCCCTGATAGCCGAAGTGTTGCGCTCTATCTCGGAATATACGCTGTTCAGGTCGTTCCCGACCACATTGAAAGCTATGGGCCATATCACCTTGTCAGCCATGACCTCGCGTTCGCTCAATCCCTTTACATTCACGGTTCTGTCGTATGCGCGGAATTTAGAAACCGCCGTCGGAAGCATCGCTCCTATGAACAGCATGCCGGCCAACAGGCACACTGCATAAAACTTTTTATTTTCCATAATGGCTCCAAATTTTTCCCAAGATAGTAAATTTCCGACACAAAAAACCGGGCCGGTGTTTCCGGTGGAAATATTTTTCTAACTTAGCGGTTTCAAAAAAGACGGATAATGATTGAAACAGAAGTAAAAACGCCGTGGTACCCGTATACTGAAGGAGTACCGGTACATCTCGACTATTTCAAAGGCTCCATGTTCGAAATGGTAGCCTCCATCGCAGAAAAATATCCCAAGAACATAGCATTCGACTTCATGGGCAAATCCACCACCTATGCGACCATGATAAAAAGGATAGAGACCTGCGCGAAAGCTCTGAAGACCATAGGGGTAAGAAAAGGCGACTGCGTCACGATAGCCATGCCGAACTGTCCTCAGGCGATATATATGTTCTACGCCATAAACCTGATAGGCGGAATAGCCAGTATGGTGCACCCCCTGTCGAGCGAAAAGGAAATAGAATTCTATCTGAACGAGTCCAACAGCGTGACCGTCATCACCCTCGACCAGTTCTACGGGAAAATAGAGGCCGTCCGCAAGAACACGAAAATAGTAAACGTCATCATCGCACGCATAAAGGACGAACTGTCCAAACCGATGAAAGTGGGGTATATGATCACCGAGGAGTACAAAATCGCCAGAATACCTCAGGATGCCCCCGTAATCACATGGAAAAAGTTCCTCCGTCTGGCCAGATGCTGCTTCTACAACTACAAGGTAGAACGCGGCGACAATGATCCCGCCGTCATCCTCTATTCCGGAGGCACCACCGGGACCACCAAAGGCATCGTACTGACAAACAGGAATTTCAACGCTCTCGCAGAACAGGTCATCGCCACGAATCCGATGTTCCGTCCGGGAGACAAGATGCTTGCGGCCATGCCGGTCTTCCACGGATTCGGACTCGGCGTCTGCATCCACACCATGCTTGCAAAAGGCGGAAGATGCGTGCTCGTTCCGAGATTCACAGCCAAAAGCTATTCAAAACTGATTACCAGGTACAAGTGCAACTTCATGGCCGGAGTGCCTACCCTCTACGAGGCACTGCTCCGCCTGCCGAATATGAAAAACGCCGACCTTTCGCATCTGAAAGGCGTATTTTCCGGCGGCGACACCCTTTCCATAGAGCTGAAGAAGAAATTCGACAGGTTCCTGGAAGAGCATCACGCCACCATAAAGATACGTGAAGGGTACGGGACCACAGAATGCGTGACGGCCTCCTGCCTCACTCCGGTCAAAACGGCCAAGGAAGGCAGCATCGGCATTCCGTTCCCTGATACCTATTATAAGATAGTGAAACCCGGGACAGACGAAGAACTGCCATACGGGGAAGAAGGAGAAATCGTGCTGTCGGGCCCTACGGTGATGTCCGGGTACTACGGGAAACCGGAAGAGACAGCCCGGACGCTCCGTGTCCATCCCGACGGGATGACCTGGCTTTACACGGGAGACCTCGGCAGTATGGACGAGCAGGGCTTCATCTATTTCAAGGGCAGAATCAAGAGGATGATCATCACCTCGGGCTACAACGTCTACCCCGCACAGCTCGAAAATATTCTCGATGCTCATGAAAAAATCCAGATGAGCTGCATCATCGGAGTTCCCGACCCATACAAGATGCAGAAAGTCAAGGCTTTCGTCATGCTAAAACCGGGAGTGGAGCCAAGCCGGGAGACCAAAGACGAGATTCTGGCCTACTGCCGCAAACACATAGCCAAATATGCTATGCCTTACGATATAGAATTCCGGAAAGAACTTCCGAAAACCTTGGTAGGGAAAGTGGCATACCGCGTTCTCGAAGAGGAGGAAGCGAAGAAAACGGCCGGTGTACAGTAATCCTGAATCCGATATGTCTTACGATACAAGCAATATCATAAAAGGAGTCGGCTTCCAGAAAGGAGTCTACGCCTTTTGCCGTGCCACTATAGGTCCATTCGTGACCAAAGCCCTGCATTTCTCCTGCAAGTCTTCGGAAATCAGAAGCAAGACTTTCCTCGCCCTCGGAAACCACACGCAGAATCTCGACCCCGCCCTCCTGGTCATCGCCACGAAAAGGCATATGCGTTTCGTGGCCAATGCCGCCATCACCAAAGGGTTCGTCGGTCTGATTATGAACAATTTTTTCGGTGTTATCCCGCGTGAAAAAGGAGCGAAAGGGGACGAAGCCGTGGCTCTGATAGAGGCGAACCTGAAAGCAGGAGTATCCGTGGGGATGTTTCCTGAAGGGAACCGATGCTGGGACGGGGCTACGGAATTCATCTCTCCGAAAACCGCACGGCTGGCCAAGGAATCCGGCGCGGCGTTGGTCACATACCGTTTCACCGGAGGCTATCTCCTGCGGCCGCGATGGGCGAAATACAAACGCAGGGGACCTATGCGCGGAGAACTGGTACACGAATATACGCCTGAGGAACTGGCCGGAATGACTGCGGACGAGGTCTATGCAGCCATTTGCCGCGACCTGAAGGTCAACGCATTCGAAGAACAGTCGAAAACAGGAGACCTGTATCCGGGGAAAAATCTGGCTGAAGGCCTGCAATATGCGGCATATCTTTGTCCGGCCTGCCACAAGATAGGGACCATCCGCACTTCCGGAGACTATGTCAGCTGCAGCTGCGGCCTGCAGGCGAGGTATACCGAAACCGGACGGTTCGACAGAATCGACCGGATGCCGTTTGAGGACTTCGCGCAGTGGAATGCATGGCAGAAAAACTGGATGCACGAGAATTGCGAAGAACTTAAGAAACAGACAGACAGGCCTATAGCTTCTGATACAGGATTCCGGGTAACCGTCACCGGAGGAGGTTCGCGGACGAGGCTTGCGGAAAATGCCGCCGTCTCCATCTTCGGAGACAGGCTCGAAATCGCATACGACGGCTGCGTCATAAAATACGGGATGGATGAAATATCCGGATTCGGCACGGCCCTTTCGAGTTCCATGTACTTTACCTGCAAGGACGCGCATTATCAGCTGGTTTCTACACAGACCGTTTCCCTGCTGAAGTATTATGCCCTCTGGCGCTGTCTTTCCGGAAGACTTTATCTTTAAACCATATTGTATTCCTGAAATTTCCAGAATTCGCCATGTCGATTGTTGCCAGCGTTTTATCTCTAATCTGTCTCGGCGGAGCCGGACATATTGCGCCGGAGGCGGAAACTGTACGGGACACAGTCATTGCGCCGGAGGCGGAAACCTGCATTGCACGGAGTGCGCCTGAAAAAAGATATGCGGTGACGACGCTGTCTGCCGATTATTTGCGCGAGGCACCGGATTTTACGGCGGAACTCGGGAATCAGGCACTGATGGGGACTCCGGTGGAAATTCTCGCCGGAGAGGGATACTGGAGAAAAGTGCGGACTCCGGACCCCTATACCGCCTGGTGCGTGGACCTCGGGCTGACGGAAATGTCGGCAGAGGAGATGGAGGAGTACATCCGGGCAGCGAAACTGATATGTACCGCCGACTACAGTACCGTGCTGAAATTCCCGGACATACGGAAACGCGAAAAAGTCTGCGACATAGTGTCCGGAGACCTGCTTCTGAGCTGCGGCGGCCGGGACAGGCCGGAGAAGATCCGGGGCTGCTTCAAGGTGATGCTGCCTTCTGGTGAAACAGGATACGTCCCGGCTGATGACGTGGAGGTCTTCAGCAAGTGGGCGGAGGAACGCGATGCTTCTGCGGAAAACATCATAAGCACGGCCATGAATTTTCTCGGCGTACCGTATTTCTGGGGCGGGACTTCCATAAAGGGAGTGGACTGCAGCGGCCTGGTGAAGATGGTCTGGTTCCTGAACGGAGTTCTGCTGCCCCGCAATGCTTCCCAGCAGGCAAGGACGGGGAAGGCCGTGAACATACCTGAAGAACCGCTGCAGAAAGGCGACCTGATTTTCTTCGGCAGCCCGGAGGTCACAGGGCCTGACGGGGAGACTGTATCTCCGGAAAAGATATCGCACGTCGGAATCTATATAGGACAGGGAAAATTCATCCACGCTTCGAGAATAGTCAGGATAAATTCACTGATTCAGGGAGAGCCGGACTACTACGACCTGTCCTGGAAAATGTTCAAGGCGCGGAGAATCATCGGATGCGGTGAAGACGAGGGTATCATCCGGATTTCGGACAGTCCTTTCTATTTTCCCCAGAAATAATCATTGCCGGCTCCGGTCCGGAACTTACCGGACAGCCTTTCCCATACTGGCTCTCAGATGATATACGAACTGGACGGAAAAATATCGTCCTATTCCTGAATTTACGGTATCCGTGGTTCCGGAGGCCGAAATCCCGTGCGCGAACTGGCGGACATTGTCATCCAGCAGGTCATTCACCCCGACGCTGATTTCTCCGAGTCCGCTTTTGAAAAGCTGTTTCCCGATATAAATGTCGCAGAGAAGCTGTCTGTCGTCATAATTCCCGTCCAGGTTCATGTTCTGCCGGTAATTCACGGCGCCCATCAGGGAAAAGCCTTTCCAGAATATCCATTTGATCTGTGCCCTGGCGTCGTGGGTGATGAAATTGTTCCCGACCTTTCCGAACCGCCCAGAGTACTCGTTTTGGGTAAAGCGTCCGGTGTAGCCGAATGAGAAATCCACATATTCGCTGACGTTGCTGTCGATGCGGGCGCCGAGGCTGTACCAGTTCCGGAATACGGGAACCTTCTCGGCATTTATCATACCGGGCAGCCGGGAAAGGGTGGCGGCTGCTGTCAGATTCATATTGCTGCTCAGGAACCTGACGGGAAAACCGTATGTGAGTTTGCCGTAGAATTTGCCGTATCCGCCGAGATTTATCGGTTTCACATACTGATTTCCCTCTCCCAGAAGCACTCCGTCCGTCACTTCGAAATCCGGAGAATCTATCACGAGAGAATCGCACAGATAATTCGCACTGCCCGTATAGTTCAGCGACAGAGAGAATGTCGAGCCGGCTTCCCTGTCGGTATGGATGTACCTCAGGCCCACTTCGTGCATATAACTCGGCACGACATCGGGATTCCCGGCCCTGATGTTGCTCGTATTCGCGAGATTGACCACGCTCTGGAGGGTATTGACTGAAGGATTTACTGTCCGGCTGCGGGCATCTATCCTCAGGGAATTCTCCTCGTTGAACGGCACGTTGGCCACGAAATTGTAGATGAAATGGCTGAAATTCCTGGTAGACAGGTCTTCCTGCGGCATCTCTACCGTTCCCCTGAAACCTGTATTCTGATAGCCTGCATAGGCGGTAAGGGAGATTTTCTTCAACGCGTAGCTGTATCTGAGTCCGGCAGAATTGGAGATGAAACGGCTTGAATTTATGCTCGACTGTCTGTCGTCGGGCTCTTCACCGTATTCTCCCGTTTTCCTGTCCATAAGCCAGACCAGGTTCCGTCCGTCGCTTTTGTTGTAATTGAACTTGTACTCGGCGCTGACCCTCGAACGTTTCCCGATGCGGTCCGTGTAGGTGACGCCCGCCCCTGCCACGGTCTGCCGGGTCAGCCTGTCCCTGAACTGCCCGGAATAGCTGTCCGCGGTCTCAGGGTCATACAGCCCGGTCTCTTCCTTGAAAGTATACTGATCCGAAGTATTGTCCTGATTGTTCTTGTAATAAGTTCCCGAAGCGGTCACGGCCAATGTTCTTCCGCGACGGGGAAAGCTGTATCTGTACGAAATGGAGCCTCCAGCACGTATCGACCAGCGGTCACTGTCGTTGCCGATAAGCTTTTCACGAAGGAATGTCCGGCTGCCGTCTTCAGGCAGGTTCTCCTGATGCATTTTCTGGCTCCTGTCGTCTCCCAAATCCTGGAAGTTCACCGAAGGCCGGATGATAAGACGGTGATTCCGACCCGGTGAAAGGGTGATTTTGGAGGAGAACCTGTGGTTGTAGTTCAGGGCGTTGAAATCCGACCATGTATTGGCGGACTGTTTCCCGCCGTCTTTCAGATAGGTCAGCTTGTCGATGAAAGACTCGTTCCTGTTGTCGATTCTGTTGAAGAAATAGCTGCCGCTGAACCATTTGTTCGCATAGTTCGCCCCTGTAGACTGGACGGACGAAATACCGGGCAAAGGTTTTACCTTGAAATTGTTCCCGGCGCCCACATCGCTGACTGCCGATGCTCCCACGATATTTTCCGAAGCGAAATTATAACGGCTGATATTGTTTCCCATCGCCAAAAGCGAGGCCGACTGCTCTTTTTCGAAATAGTTCAGGTTCGCCCCGGCTATGTATTTGTCCGGAATCCCGTAGCCGCCGTACATCCTGCCGGCAAGAGCGCCGTTGCGCATTTCCGGCTTCGTCACGACATTTATGGCCGTATAGCTGTTCCCGTCGTCTACCCCGGTCAGTTCAGCCTCGTCGCTGAGTTTGTTTATGACCTCGATCTGGCGTATCATATCCGCCGGGAGGTTTTTCAGGGCCGTCAGGACATCGTCTCCGAAATATTCCTGTCCGTCTATCATTATCCTGCGGACTTCACGGCCGTTGGCTTCCACTCCGCTGTCGGAAACCGAGACTCCCGGAAGTTTGGCTATCAGGGATTCCGTATCCGCCCCCATCATCACCTTGTAGGCCGCGGCGTTGTAACTCAGGGTGTCCCCGCTCTGCGACGAGCGGATGGCCTGGTCGCTGAGCACGGCCGTTTCGAGCAATATTGCATCCTCCTGCATCGGAATCACTCCGAAATCCACCGTCTTCGAACCCGTTTCAAAGGGTATGCTTCTGATACGATAACCTAAAAGCGATACTTTCAGACGGAAGTTGCCGTCCGGAACTTCCTCAATGACGAAACTGCCGTCTCCCGAACTCATCCCGTAGCAAACGGTGACGTCAGCCGTATCAGTTATCTCGACCACGGCCCCGGTCAATGGGTCATTGGAAAGGGAATCCACTATGATTCCGACTGCCGTAGAAAAGGACTGACCCTGGCAGAGAGAATATCCTCCTGTCAGAGTCAGAATTATCATTAGAAGTCTGATGATATTGTTCACCTCATTGGCAGTTTCGTCACGGGTTTATCCGAGTCTCTTTTTCAGTTCTTCCGCCTGGGCTTCATAACCTGGTTTGCCGAGCAGGGCGAACATGTTTTTCTTGTATGCTTCCACGCCCGGCTGGTTGAACGGATTCACCCCGAGAATATATGCGCTGATACCGCAGGCTTTCTCGAAGAAATAGAAGAGGGAACCGAGATTGTACTCGTCGATCCGCTCGATGGAAACGGAAAGCTGAGGGACGCCGCCGTCTATGTGGGCAAGTTTGGTCCCGAGTTCAGCCATAGCGTTGCAATGCTCCATGTGCTTGCCTGTAAGGAAATTCAGGCCGTCCAGATTCTGCGGGTCATCGACGATGGTCATGGAACGGTTGCTGTTTTCCACCGAAACCACGGTTTCCATCAGGATGCGTTCTCCGTCCTGGATATACTGTCCCATCGAATGGAGGTCGGTAGTGAAGTTTACCGAAGCCGGGAAAATGCCTTTCCCGTCCTTGCCTTCCGATTCGCCGTAGAGCTGCTTCCACCATTCCCCGAGGTACTGCAGTTTAGGATTGTATGAAACGAGGATTTCTATTTTCTTCCCCTGGTCATAGAGGAGATTCCTCATGGCGGCATACTGTACGGCCGGGTTTTCAGCAGAGCGTTCTGCCGTGATTTTCTCCATTTCCGCTGCGCCGGCAAGCATTTTCCTGATATCGAAACCGGCCAGGACTATCGGCAGGATTCCCACCGGTGTCAGGACAGAGAAACGGCCGCCGACATTGTCCTCGATAACGAAAGTCCTGTAGCCTTCCTGGGTGGAAAGGGATTTCAGTGCGCCGCGTCTGGCATCGGTGACGGCCACGATTCTTTTCGCGGCTTCGGCTTTTCCGTATTTTTCCTCGATATGGTTCTTTATCTGCCTGAACGCGACAGCCGGCTCCGTAGTGGTGCCTGACTTGGAAATCACTACTGCGGCGACATTACGCTCGGCAGCCAGGTCCATCAATTCGCTTATGTATTCCTCGGAAAGGTTCTGCCCGGCGAAAACGACTTCCATGGAATCCCTGGCGGATGAAAGATGTCTTGCGAAAGAGTGCGAAAGGGCTTCCAGCGCACATTTGGCGCCGAGATAGGAACCTCCGATACCTATGACTATGACCAGATTGACGCCTTTGGCCTTCCATTCATCCCTGATGGCTTCGCAGTCCGCAACCAGTGATTCAGGTGTGGTCGTCGGCAGATGCTTCCAGCCTAAAAAGTCATTCCCCGCGCCTGTTTCGGCTTCAAGGGTATCGAATGCCCCGAGTGCTTTTTCCACATATTTACTGTAATCGTCTTCCTTAACGAAGGAGGCACATCCTCCCAGATTGATTTTTAGCATAGTATTATGTTTAAGATGTTGTCTGTTCTGAACTCATCTGCCGGACTTTGCCGGCAAACAACAAATTTAAAGATTTTTCGGCACAAATCTCAGAAGTCGCGCTATTTAATTTCCATCAATTCATCGAAGGATGTCGAAAACCTGCGTGAACGGTGCTCGCTCCTTATGTCGGACGCGTAGTGCCCCGGCTTCTGAGAAGCGAGTCTGAGCAGGGAAGAATCTCCAGTAAGGCTGTTCACACGATCCATTATACGTGAAATGGCATCGTTTTTCGAACGCAGTTCCGGGTCGAAACCGAAAAGCGAACCCTGGACAGTATCCTCCGGAACGATACTGCCCACCACAACACCTGCTTTCTTATACCGGTAACCGGGTTTGAAAATAGTGCGGAATCCTTTCAATGCCGCAGAGACTATTTCCTGGGTATTGCTTGCCGCCGTATCTAAACGGACCGTCACAGACGGACAATACTGTTCCAGGTCGCTGCGGAATCTGTTGGTGCGAAGAAATGTCGTCACATCCATCGCCGCACTCTTCTCCTGACGCAGTTTCTTCGCGCAGTGAGCTGCAAAATCAGCCACTTTCAGCGAAATCTCATCTTCATCTTCAAGCATATCGGCGAAGGAACGCGAGGTGCAGATGGTTTTCCGTGCGGCATCGGTCTCGGCCTCCACGCATACGATACCCTGCAGTTCCATCCACGTCCTGAGTCCAGCCAGCATATAATGCTCCCTTATCCAGGGTTCCGGCCGGAGGACATAATCCCACGCCGTCTTCACACCCCTTTCCATAAGTTTCGGCGCTATCTTCCGCCCTATGCCCCAGACTTCGCCTATCGGAGTAAGTGACAATGCTTTCTGCCGTTTCCGGTCATCGTCTATCATACACACGCCTCCGTATCCGGGATATTTCTTGGCAAAGTGGCTCGCGATTTTCGCGAGCGTTTTCGTCCCGGCCACTCCTATGCTTACCGGGATACCTGTCCATTTGCGTACTTTTGAAATCAGAGCCCTGCAAAGCGGGGCTATTTCAGTTTCCCTGATACCGTCCAGAATCAGGAAAGCTTCGTCTATCGAATAGATTTCTATTTTCGGAACAGTGTTTGCCAGAATCGACATCACGCGATCGGACATATCCCCGTAAAGCGTGTAGTTGGAAGAACATACGGTCAGACTGCCGTTTTCCGCCAGATGGCTGATCTGATAATAGGGCACACCCATTCTTATCCCCATTTTCTTGCTCTCGTTGCTTCTCGCCACCACGCATCCGTCATTGTTCGAGAGCACTACGACCGCCTTTCCCTCGAGCTGAGGCCTGAAAACCCGCTCGCAGGACACGAAAAAATTGTTGCAGTCGACCAGTGCGTACATCAACGGATTTTTTTAATGATATATGTCACGATACCCCAGACTGAAAAGTCTGTCGCAGCGGATATCTTGAGAGGACGGTACTTTCTGTTTGCCGGCACCAGCCACAATGTATCCTTCTCCGTCCGGCCCGTCTCAGGATCTGTCAGGGATATGTACTTCAATGTAAACTCGCCGTCTACGAAGCATACGGCCATAGAGCCGTCGGACGGCTCCAACGACTTGTCGATTACGAGGACGTCACCTTCGTCCACACCGGCATCCGCCATCGAATCGCCGACAACCCTCCCGTAAAAAGTAGCCGCCGGATGTTTTACGAGCTCCCTGTTCAAATCTATGCAGGGCGTCATATAATCCTGAGCCGGAGACGGGAATCCGGCATGAATGGAAGTTTCCGCCATCGGCGGCAGTTCTTCCCTGCGCTCTGATCCTGTTTTCTCTGCCATAATGACCAAATATAACAAAAAAAGCCGGAGACTGAACTCTTCGTCCTGTCTCCGGCTCCTATCCAAACGCGGCAGCTTCCTACTCTCCCACCTGGTCGGGCAGTACCATCGGCACCAGCGGGCTTAACTTCTCTGTTCGGTATGGGTAAAGGTGTATCCCCGCCGTTATTGCCACCGCAATACTTGTTCAGGTCAATCCCCCTCGGGGTCCTGGCGATACTTATTTCTCTCCATCACACCCCAGGGTCTCAAACCCGTATAGCCTTGGGAACAGTATAACTCAGTCTTCTATCGCAGAAATCTTCGGGATATTAGTACAGGTCAACTTTGACATCGCTGTCTTTACATTTCCTGCCTATCGACGTCCTCGTCTCGAACGTCCCTCATAGAAGTCTCATCTCGGAGACGGCTTCGCGCTTAGATGCTTTCAGCGCTTATCCTGACCGGACGTGGATACCCGGCGGTGCAGCTGGCGCCACAACCGGTAAACCAGTGGTCCGTCCAACCCGGTCCTCTCGTACTAAGG
>CALVBH010000053.1 GCA_944325765.1 uncultured Bacteroidales bacterium | reverse complement strand
CTGTATAACATATCTATTTGCCTTTCAATGGCAAAGATAATCTTTTTCTGCTTAAAAGGTGCGTTTTCCTATAAATTCAGCCTGTAAAAAGGTGCGTTTTCCTATAAATTCCGCCTGTAAAAAGGTGCGTTTTCCGACTCAATCCGCATTCCGGCGGTATTCCGTCGGGGACATTCGCATATATTTCCTGAAGAATTTCGAGAAGGCAGCCTGGTCGGAAAAATGCAGATGATCGGCTACCTGCTGGACCAGCATATCCTCATTTTTGAGCAGCTGGATGGCGAGACCGAGAACCTCGGCATCTATCACCGCATGCGGAGTCTTGCCCGTACACGACTTTACCACACGCGCCAGATGCTTGGTGGAGACGCAGAGTTCCATAGCATAAAAGGACACTTCCCTCTTTTCACGGAAATTCTTCCATACCAGATCCATGAAATTCGCCATAATCGCATCCTTTTTCGCGAGAGTCTGCATCTCCGCTGCAGGAAGATGCTGTTCGCTGACAAGCAGGTTGCCCAATTCCAGGACAAAGCCCTTGAAATATGTCCTGACCATCTCCGACCTGTAGTTGTGCCCCATATCCGACAGGGCATCATCTACCAGACGCATTTGCCTGAATAGCTTGGACGTCGCATTTGACGAAAGCCGGAGCACGGGATTCACGAGCAGAATGGAAAAATAGTCTTTCGGTCCGGGGACGATGTTCTGCAGCACTTCCACCATAAATTCCCGGGATGTCAGGATACAATAGAAATCCATATCCCTGCTGCCCGATACGACTCTGAAACTCGTGCCTTCCAATATGTCCATAAAGTCACATCTTTCCAGGGAAATGTTTTTCCCGTTCACTTCGACATCCAGTTTTCCGGAAAACACCAGAAGCATGACGCGGCAGCCTATTGTCCTGAATTTCTTCAGAATAGCGGCATCATTGGCACTGAACAGAATAAACTTGTCGTCGATTTTCTGAGTATTCTGAGCAAACGAGCATAATTGTTGCATGTTGACTGTCTTCATGTGCAAAAACTCCAAACATTGTCCCTTTTGGACAAAAATAAGTGAAAATTTGACTACGCGCAACTTTAAATGTCCATATTTCACAAATTAATACGACTTTTTTACAAATACGGTAAAAAGTATTGAGGTATTTTTGCACGCAAAAATTTCATCGGCACCGACCTGGCCTCAGGTCACGACAGATATTGGAATACATAATTAAATATAGGAACATGAAAGTTTTGAAAGTTTTTATCCCAGGGCTGTGCCTTCTCGCCGGACTGGCTTCCTGCAAGGAAGAAGTAGCTCATCAGCCTCAGGCCAGTGCCTACCCTATGCTGACACTGACAACTGAAAACAGGACACTTTCCACGACCTACTCCACCGTACTCGAAGGCAGGCAGTACGTGGAAGTGCGTCCGCAGGTGTCCGGTTTCATCACTGACGTACTCGTGAAGGAAGGAGCCAGCGTTAAAAAAGGAGAGACCCTGTTCATCATCGATACTATTCCATACGCCGCCACATACGAGCAGGCAAAGGCTGCCGTAGCCACGGCGGAAGCTCAGGAAGCGACTTCGAAACTGACACTCGAAGGACAGGAGGAGTTGTACGAGGAGAATGTGATTTCGGACTTCGCGCTCCAGACGGCCAGGAATTCATATCTGAGCGCAAAGGCTGCCCTCGCCCAGGCAAGGGCTCAGGAAATCAGCGCCGCCAACAACCTTTCCTTCGCCAAGGTGACCAGCCCGGTAACGGGAGTCGCAGGCATGACGTCCATCCGTGTGGGGACACTCGTAAGCGCTTCGATGACTTCTCCGCTCATCACTGTGACGGACAACTCGCAGATGTACGCCTATTTCTCGCTCACGGAAATGGAAGCGCTGAGCCTCATCAGGAAATACGGTTCCATCGAGAAAACCATAAAATCCTATCCTGAAGTATCTCTCATACTGAGCGACGGCAGCGAATACGGAATCAAGGGCCGCATAGATGCGATAAGCGGCATCGTGGAGAACTCGGTAGTCCGCGTCAGGGCCGTCTTCGACAATCCTTCCGGACTGCTCATAAACGGGGCGAGCGCCACCATATCCATACCGAGCGTAAAGGAGAACTGCATAGTGATTCCTCAGGAGGCCACTTTCGAAATCCAGGACAAAATCTACGCGTACAAGGTGGTGGACGGCAAGGCGACCTCTGTCATGATTACCGTATTCGACATCAACAACGGCAAGGAATACATAGTGGAAAGCGGACTTTCGGCCGGTGACGTCATCGTGGCTACCGGAGCCGGTCTGCTCAGGGAAGGGACATACGTGACCGATGCCGCCAAAGTTCAGCAGGCACCGGCTGACGAATCGGAAAACAATGCTGCCGGAGAAAAAGAAGGAGAATAGAAGATGAATCTTAAATATTTCATAGACAGACCTATACTGTCTGTCGTCATTTCGGTGGTCATAGTATTGCTCGGACTGATAGGACTTGTCAGCCTGCCGGTCGAGCAGTATCCTGACATCGCGCCTCCTACGGTGAGGGTCAGCACCACTTACAGCGGTGCTAACGCCGAAGCGGTGCAGAACAGTGTCATCGTCCCTTTGGAGGAAGCCATCAACGGTGTGGAGAACATGACCTATATGGAGTCATCCGCGAGCAACTCCGGAAGTGCATCCATAAGCATCTACTTCAAGCAGGGTACGGATCCCGATATGGCTGCCGTGAATGTCCAGAACAGGGTTTCACGCGCCACCTCCCTCCTCCCGGCAGAAGTGACGAGAGTCGGTGTCGAGACCATGAAGAGGCAGAGCAGTACTCTGAAAATCTTCGCGCTGTACAGCCCCGACGGGACATACGACGAGACGTTCCTCACGAACTACATGTCCATCAACATAAAACCTGAAATCCAGCGTATTTCGGGTGTCGGAGAAGCGAATGTAATGGGTGGAGACTACGCCATGCGTATCTGGATGAAGCCGGACATCATGGCCCAGTACGAACTCCAGCCTTCGGACATATCCAACGCACTCGCGAGTCAGAACATAGAGGCATCCACCGGTTCCATCGGAGAGAACTCCGATAACGTGTTCCAGTACACGCTCAAATACCGCGGACGACTGAGCACGGAAAAGGAATTCGGCGACATAGTCATCAAGGCGCTGCCGGACGGCAGCATCATCAGGCTCAGGGACATAGCCGACATAGAACTCGGAGCCGTCAGCTACAACTATTCCGGAAAGGTGCTCGGTGCGCCGGGTGTCCAGTGTATGATCAACCAGACTGCCGGAAGCAACGCGAACGAAATCATCAATGAAATAGACTCCTATCTCGCGGAAGTCTCACAGAACCTGCCGAAAGGCATCGTCCTGGTGGACATAATGAGTACGAAGGACTTCCTCGACGCATCCATCCACGAGGTCATCAAGACCCTGCTGGAGGCCATCGTTCTGGTCGTTCTGGTCGTTCTCGTATTCCTGCAGAACATCAGGGCCACCATCATCCCTACCTTAGGCATATTCGTGGCTCTTATCGGTACATTCGCCTTCCTGATAGTGGCAGGCTTTAGTATAAACCTGCTGACACTGTTCGCACTGGTGCTCGCCATAGGTACGATAGTCGATGACGCCATCATCGTGGTGGAAGCGGTGCAGGCGAGGTTCGATGCCGGATACAAGTCTCCGTACAAGGCCACGGTAGATGCCGTGAACGGGATTTCCTCCGCCATCATCACGTCTACGCTCGTCTTCATGGCCGTGTTCATCCCGGTATCGTTCATGAGCGGTACGTCCGGAGTCTTCTACACGCAGTTTGGTCTGACCATGGCCGTGGCAGTAGGTCTGTCCGCAGTCAACGCACTGACTTTCTCGCCTGCCATGTGCGCCCTCATACTGCACCCTAACGAGGAAGTGAAGCCGGGCGAAAAGCCGAAGAAGTTCTCGACACGTTTCAGGATAGCGTTCGACGCCGCGTTCCAGAGCATGTCCAAGAAGTACAAGCACGGAGTCACATTCTTCATCAGGAACAAATGGGCTGCAGGACTGATTCTGATAGCCGCCATCGGAGTCCTGATGTATCTGATGAGCACCAGCAAGACTTCCCTCGTGCCTAACGAGGATATGGGAACCCTGTTCGTCAGCGTGGATGCCGTTCCGGGAAGCACCCTTCACGAGACGTCTCTGGCTCTCGACGAAGTGGCCAACAGTATCAAGGACCTGCCGCAGATTCTCGTCTACAACCAGGTATCCGGATTCAGCTTCAGCGGTTCGGGTGCATCGCACGGTATGATGATTATCAAGCTCAAGCCTTGGGACCAGCGTCCTGGCAAGGAAAACAGCAATACCGCGGTTTCGGATATGATATATGCGAGGACTTCACATATAAAGAATGCGCAGATTTTCGTATTCGCACCGCCTATGATTTCCGGTTACGGTACGGGCAACTCGTTCTTCGTGACCCTTCAGGACAGGTCCGGCAAGGGAATGGCCACCCTGTTCGATGTCACGCAGGGCTTCATAGACGAACTGAACAAGAGGCCTGAAATCCAGATGGCATATACCTCGTTCAGCGCCAACTTCCCTCAGTACAGAGTGGATGTGGACGCAGCGAAGTGCCAGCGTGCCGGAATCACCAGCGACCAGGTTCTGTCCGTGATGCAGGGTTATCTCGGAAGTATGTACTCTTCGAACTTCAACAGGTTCACCAAGATGTACCGTGTAATGCTCCAGGCAAAACCAGAATACCGCGACGACCTCCAGGCTTTGGACAATATCTTCGTGAAGACACCGTCGGGAATGGCACCTGTAAGCCAGTTCGTGACCCTGACCAAGACATACGGTGCAGAAAACCTCGACAGATTCAACATGTTCCCGTCCATCACCGTACAGGGTATGCCTGCATCCGGCTACAGTTCGGGTGACATCATCGCAGCCATTCAGGAAGTGTCCAAAACGGCTCTTCCTACCGGTTTCGGCTACGAATTCTCGAGCATGACCAGGGAGGAGGCCGAACTGGCCGAATCGCACTCGACCACTATCATCTATATCATAGCCATAGTGTTCATCTACCTGATTCTCTGCGGTCTGTACGAAAGTCTCTTCCTTCCGTTCGCAGTCATCTGCTCCGTGCCGTTCGGTATTATGGGAAGCTTCCTGTTCGCGAGGATGTGGGGTCTTGAAAGCAACATCTACATGCAGATCGGAGTCGTGATGCTCATCGGACTGCTTTCCAAGACAGCCATCCTTATCACCGAATACGCTACGGAAAGAAGGAAGCACGGAATGTCCCTCAGCCACGCCGCGGTATCGGCTGCCGGTGTCAGACTGAGACCTATCCTGATGACAGTCCTCACGATGATATTCGGTATGCTTCCGCTCGTCACTGCTCACGGAGTAGGCGCCAACGGAAACCAGTCGCTCGGTGTCGGAGTCGTGGGAGGTATGATTATCGGTACGATAGCCCTGCTGTTCATCACGCCTATGTTCTTCGTGGTATTCCAGTACATAGAAGAAAAGGTAATGGGCAAGAGAAAAGAGGACAGGGAATTACAGGAGAGTGAGATATGAGAAAAATAACGATATTTTTGACACTGGCGGTAATTCTGAGCAGCTGCTCCATATACCGCAAATACCAGAGGCCTGAAGATCTGCAGGTGAATGTGGACAGTCTGTACAGAGCCGAACTGGCGACCGCCCAGGAAGACACCTCGTCTTTCGGAAGCCTGCCGTGGGAGGAACTGTTCACCGACCCGTATCTCAAGGATCTGATAGATACCGGTCTCGTCTACAATACGAACCTGCAGTCTGCCATACTCAGAGTCGAGCAGGCGCAGGCCGGGCTGTACGCAGCCAGATGGGCATACTCGCCTTCCCTGAACCTTTCTCCTCAGGGAACGGTGACAAGCATAGACGGGAACAAGGCGTCCTACACATACAATCTCGGCGGGAATGTCAGCTGGGACATCGACCTGTTCGGTTCCCTGCTGAATGCCAAGAGGGAAGCGCAGGCTACGCTTCTCCAGCAGGAAGCCTACAGACAGGCCGTACATTCCCAGATAGTTTCCACCATCGCCACGAGTTACTATGCCCTTCTGATGATGGACGAACAGGTAAGAATCAGCGATGAAAGCGTGGTCATCTGGAAGGAACAGGTCAGGACTCTCGAAGCCCAGTTGAAAGTAGGTACGATAAACGAGAATGCCGTTACCCAGGCCAGAGCCAACCTTTACGGTCTCGAGGCTTCGAACGCCCAGCTGAAACAGCAGCAGAAGGAAACCGAAAACGCTCTCTGCAATCTGGTCGGACGCGTGTCCGGGACCATAGAAAGGAGTACGCTTGCCGAGCAGACGCTTCCCGAGACAGTAAGCACGGGAGTTCCGCTTTACCTGCTTTCGAACAGGCCGGACGTCTACCAGGCTGAAATGGCTCTGGCGGCGGCCTACTACACTACGAACCAGGCCCGTTCCGCATTCTATCCGAAGCTGAATCTCAGCGGCAGCGCAGGGTGGACCAACAGTCTCGGACAGGCGGTTTCGAATCCTGCCGGAGTCCTGCTCAACGCGATAGGCTCCCTGGCCGTCCCTGTTTTCAACCAGGGCCAGCTCAGAGCCAATCTGAAAGTCAGCAAGGCAGAGGAGGAAATAGCTAAACTGAGCTACAAACAGGCTATCCTGGATGCCGGAGAAGAGGTGAACAACGCCCTGTTCGCCATAGAGACAGCCGGTATCATGCTCGAAAAGCATCAGGCGCAGTGTACGGACCTCGAAAGGACGGTGAAGACCGCAGACATGCTGTACAGGAAATCGGCGGCAGGTTCATATCTGGAACTGCTGACTGCACAACAGTCTCTGCTGAACGCCCAGCTGAGCGTCATATCGGACAAGTACAACCAGCTGGCGAATACTGTAACCCTGTATAAGGCTCTTGGCGGCGGTAAAGACTGATGATCGGAATATTCGATTCGGGAATCGGAGGTCTCTCCGTATTCGTCGAAATAAGGAAACTGCTGCCTGAAGAAAGTTATATTTACTTCGCCGACAATGCGAACTGCCCCTACGGGGGAAAGAGCAGGGAATTCATCATCGGCAGGGCACGTGAAATATCGGAAGCGCTCATAAGGAGCGGTTCCGATATTGTCGTTGTAGCCTGCAACACGGCGACGGCGGCAGCCATAACGACATTGCGGTCGGAATTTTCCGACCCGACGAATCCCCTGACAAGAGAGAGGGTCCTTTCTCTGAGCGGAGGCAGACGCGACCATATAAGATTCATCGGTATGGAGCCTGCCATCAAGCCCGCCGTAAGCCTGACCAAAAGCGGAGTCATAGGCGTATTGGCGACCGAAGGGACGCTGAAAGCCGAAAAATACCGGCATACGCGCGATCTGACCCACGGGAACGTCACGGTCGCGGAACATGTCGGGGAAGGGTTCGTGGAACTCGTGGAAAGCGGGGAACTTTCGGGACCGCACGCGGAAAAGGTGGTGGGAGAGAGCCTGAAACCGCTGCTGGCTCAGGGTGCTGACACCATTGTCCTCGGATGCACGCATTATCCCTTCCTGATGGACGTGATACGGAAAATCGCAGGTCCCGGCATAAACATCATCAATCCGGCGCCGGCAGTGGCCAGGCATCTTGCAGAAGTCTACGAAGAAGACGTACAAGGCTCAGCCGGACAGAAAGACTCCGGAGAAGAGCATCTGAAACTGCTCTCCTCCGGAGACGATACATTGCTGAAGCGTTTTACTGCGTCTCTCCTCTAAGCGGAGCTGCAGGCAGTATTACTCCGCCAGAACCCAGCCTGCGGTCCAGTCATCATCGGCGGATACCGCACCTGCCGTTCCTACAGTGCCGATGAAGCCGCCGGCAAAAACGCCGCTGAAATCGTGGTTGATCACGTTCCCTGCATCAGTGAACATCGTGCTCGTATAATTTCCGATGTGCTCCTCGGCAGAGGCGCCTTCACCCGTAGTCCACTTGCTTTCAATATCGGAAGCGATGTAAGTGCCTGTAATGGCAGAAGGGTCAACCGATCTGGTAAACGACCCGTCCGTCTCTGAAGTTTCGAGCGTGATGCATTTGGACTTGCCCGTCACGAGAGCGTTCCTGAGCACGACTTCGGTGCCGGCGCGGAATCTGAGACCCCTGTTTTTGCCTTCACCGTCGACTCCGATGAATGTAGCCTTGTCTATCGTAGGACGGGATACAGGGGTGGCGGCGAAATTGTCACCGTTGTTGTCGCACTCCATCAGGCAGTCGCATTCTCCCTCGGAAATCTGATATGCCACGATGTTGGAAGCCGTTCCGTTCCAGCCCTCTGTCCAGTCGAAAGAATCATCGAAGCAGTCCACTACCACGCAATGGTCGATGTTCACTGAACCTCCGAAGAACTCGATGCCGTCATCGGCACCCTTGTAAGCCTGCACGTGCGATATCTTCGTACCGTTGCCCACTCCGTAAAGGGAAAGGCCGTTGGACTCGGTTTCTTCATTGAGCGAATAGCCGGTATATTCGAGTCTCACGTATTCGAGTACGCCGGAATTGTCCTCATCGTCCTGGCCTCCGTATGAAGCATTGCCGATTTCAGACTGACCGGAGCCTCCTGTCAGGTTAGTGTGCGCACGTCCGCAGATATGGAGTCCGCCCCACGCGCCATGCGACTTTTTCTCTGAAGTCATGACGACAGGCGCATCTTTCGTACCGCGGGCATCGATTTTCGCGCCCTGTTCTATCAGGATATAGCTTACCTTGCCGTTGTTGCGTGAGATTACGGTCACGCCTTCCTCTATGGTAAGGGTAGCCGGAGCCTTGACCTGAAGACTGCCGTTCAGATAGTAGGTCTTGCCTGCTTCGAGAAGAAGATCTTCCTCTACATAGCCGGTAAGGTCATCCCCATAGTCGGGAGTGCCGTTATCCTCGTTGCAGGAAACGAAAGTGAAGGTGCAGCAGGAAGCCAGAAGGGCGGCTGCGAAGAAATTGATTTTTTTCATTCCGATTCTTTTTAAAATTGAACTTGTATTGTAATGATTACGATTTACAGCGAATAACTTATTCCTATACCGAAGCCGCGCCCGATTCTCCATTTTTCGACATCGACGGTCCTGTCTGCATTCGGGATGTCCTGCACGAGATGCACCGCTGAGTCGAGAATGTTGTTCAGGGAGAAATTCAGGGAAAAATGCCCGTCGAAACTGTAGGCGAAGTTGAAATCGAGACTGTGGAACGGACGCTGTCTTACGTCGCCGAGCCCGTTGATGCCTACTGCCTGGATTCTCGGTCCCTGGAGGTTGTACAGGATGGCAGCGGACAGGGATGAACCGTTCCTGAATTCGGGAGCATAGCTCAGATCCACGTTCACCAGATAAGGGGACGCACCCTGGAGATTCCGCTGCATGTTCGTATAGACCCCGCCTGCGGGCAGTTTGACATCGGTGTACATATAGGATGCGTTGGCGGAAAGCAGGAGATGTTCGATGATGCTTTTCCTGAACTCCACTTCCACTCCGGCCGCCATTCCGCGGTCCGCATTCTGGAAAGAATGTTCCGTTCCGCCTCCTTTCACCCTCTGGGTACGCTCGATAGGGTCCTCGAGGTATTTGTAATAACCCGTCACCGCAAGCATATCGTCGGAATCTTCCCGGAAGAACTCGTATTTGAGGTCGATGTTGTAGTTGTAGCCGTTCTCGAGGTACTGGTTACCCACGACCTGCGCCCCGCCGAAACTTTCCTGGTACAGGAACGGAGCCATTTCCACGAAAGACGGACGCGTGACGGTCCTTGAAAGGGAGAGCCTGAGAAAATGCTGCGGCGTGACATCATAGCGGAGATTTATCGCAGGGAAGACATCTATGGCATCCAGATTCCTCGTGGCCCTTTCCACATCGGTACTGTAATTCACGCACTGTCTGCTCATTTCCACCCTGAGACCGGCATTCAGCGACCATTTGGCCCCGAATTTCAGGTCAGTTTCCACGAATCCGGCTCCCACGAGGCTGTAAGCGTCGTACTGGTCCCTGTCGTGCTTCTTCCTGTCGATTCCGAGCAGACCGTTGGCTATCTGTTCGAAATTCAGCCATGGGTCCATATCATCGAGATCTGTCAGAGGGTCGTCATATCCGAGCAGGTTGTATTCGAATCTCGTCACATCGAAATTCCTGGTCTTGAATTTGGCCGAAAGGCCGAAGTCTATCCTGTTTCCCCTGTCGTCGAAGGCATGGGTCGCCCTGGCATTGGCC
Organism: uncultured Bacteroidales bacterium; assembly: GCA_944325765.1. Lineage (GTDB taxonomy): Bacteria > Bacteroidota > Bacteroidia > Bacteroidales > UBA932 > Cryptobacteroides. Next base: position 13,647 of record CALVBH010000053.1, on the reverse strand, counting down.
ACATACTCGTTTTCGGCGAGACTGTTGAAATATCTGTTGGTCTCCTGCTGCTTCTGGTCGTAGAATGTGACGATGCCGTCATCCAGCCTCTGGAACATGACCTGTCTCCTGTCGGGTTCGTCGCTGTTCGTGAAACTTGCGGAAACTCCCCAGTCCAGCATCCAGTCCCTTTCGAATTCGTTGTGTCCGGCCAGCTGGTAGTCCTGGAGTTTGTAGAAGTGCGACACCTGGTTTCTTCCTATGAGATCGAGGGTCTCGAGGTAGTCGTATCCGGCCCTGTCCAGGTGCGTGGTCCTGCCGTTTCTGGCATAGAAAACGGTAAAGCTTATGTCATCGTTCTCCCTGTAGGTGTACTGAAGGTTCAACAGGCCCGCTATGTCCAGTTTTCTGGAATAGCTGTCATAGCTGTAGCCGCTCATCATGCTTCCGGAAGAACTCGCCTCGTATGTCCTGTAATAGGCGTTGCGGTAGATTTCATCGCCGGACTTTATGCTGGCCGTAGCCAGAATGCTCAGGTCATGCCTGCCGAAAGTCAAGGTCTTGCCCCAGCCGACGCTTCCGTTCAGATCCGGAAGGATATCCTTATCGGAAGTCGAGAATCCGGTATTGAAAATCCTGTTGTTCCTGGCATACTGTTCGAATTCGGCATAGCTGATATTGTCTGCCGCAGCATCCAGTCCCGGGGTGACGAACAGCGACGGGTAATCCATCGTCCTGAACCTGCCTGCGGCAAACGTGTCGAAATAGCCTCCCGTAGAAAAGGACAGGTTGAAGAAATCGTCAGCCTTCCCCTCTTTCGTGCTTATGTCCACGTGAGCGCCGGAATAGTCGGCATACGAGCTGGCTTCATACACCTTGCTCACGGTGATGTTCTGTATGGTGGATGCCGGGAAAATGTCCAGGGGGATGAGTTTGTAGTCCGGATTCGGGGATGCTATCGGCAGTCCGTTCAGCGTCGTGGTACTGTACCTGTCACCGAGTCCGCGGACTATGAGCTGGCCGGCATCAGCCACGGAGATTCCGGACATCTTGACCACGCTCTCCTGTGCGTCGGAGAGGCCTTTGAGACTCATTTCACCTGCTCCGATATTTTCTATGGCGAAGCCGGAGGTGATGCGTTCGTTTCTCAGCGCCTGAAGCGATTCGAGATTCTTGCGGCCCGTAACTACGGCATTTTCAAGCATTTCGCCGTCAGGCTGCATCCTTATCGAGAGGGTGTTGCCCGTCAGGGTAATGAATCCGCTGAATTCGGGAGCTGCCGACAGCCTCACCTGCCCGGAGTCCGTAAGGATTTCGAACGGCAGCGGCTTATACCCTATGTAGGAGACTTCGAACGCCGTATAATCGCGCAAAAGATTGATATTGAAGGTTCCGTCGATGTCAGTTATGACGCCTTCAGTAGTATTGCTTACCAGAATGGCGGCTCCGACAAGAGGTTCCCCGGTTTCGGAGTCGTATACGGTTCCCTTCAGGATGTCGCCGGCAGTCTCCGGCGCTGCGTCTGCGTTCCATAACGCGCTCTGGCCGAGAACAAGGACAGCGAAGGCCAGAATGAATTTCATATTTCCCACTGCTTTCTCTTTTTCTTTTCCAGCGGCAAAGATATTCCGTGAAAGTAGAGGGAATTTTACGAATCAGTTACGAATCAGTTAATCCGTGTTAAGAAACGGTGAACAGTCTTAAATTCCTGTTAAATGGATTTCGCCGGCGGCGTCACCGGTAAAGATGATACCGGGAGGAAAGTTTGCGGAACGAAGCCTCGTCCCCGCGCCACAGTTCCCGTATATCGTCGAAACGGTAGTTTTCGGAAAACAGCCGGCGTACTCTGTCGGTACCGCAGACCTTGTCGAACAGTCCGATACCGGAGGCCGCCTCGAAAGGCTTCCTGTCCGGATAAAGCGCGGCCACTGCCTGCATCACGTAAAACTGCACCTCGGTAATGCGCGCCGAAGAATAATCCGTAAAGAAATACTGCACTCCCTGCAACAGTCTGCCGGCGGAACGCCCTGACGACGGCTTGAACCAGATAGTCCTGAACGCCACGCCCGGAAGCCTCAGCGCATCCAGATACTCTTTCAGCCGCCGGGCGTCCACCCATTCTTCGGCGAAAACCTGAAACGGGAGCGTATAGCCTATCCCTATGTTCATAAAGCCGTACAGTTCGCCGCATATACCTGCCGCACAGTAGTTTTCAGAAGACGAAGGGTAAGGGATATTCGGAGAAGGCAGCACCCACGGAAGCCCCGTATCCTCATAGCGCATGCTTCTTTTCCAGCCTTCCATCGGTATGACGGTCAGCCGGCACCGCGCAGGCTCCTGATTCCCGAGCTGGCCGCAGTTGAGTCCTTCCTCGTTTATGAGAAGGGCAAGTTCTCCCACCGTGAGTCCGTAGACGTATGGAATCCTGTACTGGCTGACGAACGAAAAGAAGCCGTCCTCTACGCTGCATCCTTCGATTTTCTCACCGCCGAGGGGATTCGGGCGGTCCAGCACCATCACTTCTATCCCCTTCTCCGCACAGGCTTCCATCACTAATCCAAGAGTACTTATAAAGGTATAGGACCGCGCCCCAACGTCCTGGATGTCGTATACCATGACATCGATGCCTTCCAGCATTTCGGGGGTCGGTTTCCGCGTGGCCCCGTAAAGAGAATAAACGGGCAGCCCTGTCGCTTCATCTGTCCCGTCGCTGACCTTCCCTCCGGCATAGGCATCCCCCCGGACGCCATGCTCAGGTCCGTAAAGTGCCTTCAAATGCACTCCGGGAGCATTGAAAAGGATATCTACGGTCGATCTGAGTTTTCTGTCGACTCCGCTCGGATTGGTTACCAGGCCGACATTTTTCCCTTTCAGACCCGGAAATCCGCGCTTTTCCAGAACTTCTATGCCCGGTATCACCCCTTTGTTTCCGGAATTTTTCTTAGCCGCACCTGCCGGTGCAATACCAGCGGAAAATATCAGCATTGCGGCGAAAGCCGCTACTATGGAAAATTTCAATTTCATCCTCATAATGTCTTGCGTACCATAAATGTGACAGCCACGGTCGCCGCACAGCAGACCATGACCATCCAGAAAAAGTCCACGTAGCCGAGCCATTCCTGCAGATAGCCGGCGAACATTCCCGGCAGCATCATGCTCAGGGCCATGAAGGCCGTGCAGAGAGAATAATGCGAGGTCTTGAACTCCCCTTCCGAGAAATGAATCAGATAGAGCATATACGCTGTAAATCCGAAACCGTAGCCGAACTGGTCCAGGGCCACGCACGAACACGTCACCCAGATATTTTCAGGCTGCGCCATACTCAGATACACGAATACCGAGCAAGGCAGGGCCAGACTCAGCGCCATGGGCCAGATGACCTTTTTCAGCCCCCATCCGGCTGCGGCCATTCCACCGAGTATGCCCCCGACAGTCAGTGCGGCGACACCTACGGTACCGTACACCAGCCCGACCTGTTCCGTGGAGAGGCCCAGACCGCCCGCTTCCGCCGGGTCGAGAAGGAAAGGATTGAGCATTTTCACCAAAAAGGCTTCCGGAAGCCTGTAAAGAAGCATGAAAGCTATTCCGAGCCATATCTGTCTCTTGGAGAAAAAGGTGGAAAAGGTCCTGCCGAATTCACGGAATATCTCCCCTGCGCGGTCGGACCGGCCTGTTCCGGACAAATGTCCGCTGTCCGTATCCGGGCGAGGCAGCACGAAGGTATGATAAAGCGCCATGGCACCGAACACAACGGCGCACAGCACTAATGTCCAGGTCCAGGCCAGGGGGATATCCCCTGTCCGTGTTTCGAGAATCCCCGCGATGAATACCAGGGCACCCTGTCCGAAAATCGTGGCAAGCCTGTAGAACGTACTCCTGATTCCGACGAAGAATGCCTGCCGTGTGCTGTCGAGGGCCAGCATATAGTACCCGTCGGCCGCGATGTCGTGAGTGGCCGATGCGAAGGCGGTTATCCAGAAGACCGCCAGAGAGGCGATGAACGGAGAGACTGGGACATTGCCCGAAGCGACAGCTTCAGGGTCGGGAGAAGGGAGAAGGAAGGCTCCGGAAAGCATGGCGGCAGTCATCAGCAGCTGCATGGAAACCGTCCACCAGCGTTTGGTGCGGATTATGTCCACGAACGGACTCCAGAGAGGCTTTATGACCCACGGCAGATAAAGAAGTCCGGTAAACATGGCGACATCTCCGTTTGACATCCCGAGATTCTTGAACATGATGACAGACACCGTATTTACCAGGACGTACGGAATGCCCTCGGCAAAATACAGGGTCGGGACCCAGAGCCACGGATTGACCGGTTTTTTCATTTATGCACAGTGATTTACGTGAATGACAGTCATACTTCCGCCCGAAAATCCGGAAGGGAGCCGGGATAGTAGTGCGCCAGGATGTCCCGCCAGGAATATCCTGAGGAAGCCATGACGGCGGCACCTATCTGACAAAGGCCGACACCATGGCCCCAGCCTGCACCGGAAAGCACTATCCGCTCAAAGGATGTCCTTTTCCCCGCGGAAGCCTCCGCGGCAATGGCGGCGGCATCGAGGCTGTTCCCTTCCCCGTCCGTATAATCCACCGCAAAGGCCGAACTTTTCAGATGAGACTCCGAGAGCACCCGTCTGATTTCCAGCTCCTTTCCAATGACGACCCTGCGGGCGGACCCGATGACTTCCAGACGGACGAGCCGTCCCGACACTCCCCTTTCTACAGGGACCAAAGCCTGTATCTCTCCTGCATCGATGCCGGAACGCTCTGCAAACAGCCGTGACAGTTCCTCCCTGCCATAACTCACCTGCCAGCGGAAACCGCTTCCCGTTTCCCTGTCGTATGATTTCATGACCCTGTCCAGAATCTCCACGTCAGCATTCCCGCAGAAGCATCCGGGATCCGGGTTTTCGAGTTCCTCCCTGAAAGCCTTCTCCCCGGACAGACAGGTTTCCTTTTCCGGCACCGTGTCGGAAATCCCGCGCAGGTAGCCGTAATCCCTGTCTTCCCAGCAGGAACTGAATTTCTCCGTCACACCGCCGCAGCATTTGGAAAAACGGGTGTCGCAGATTTCCCCGCCGTATGTCAGAATCTGTCCCCATGTCTCGTCCACGGCTTTTTTCGCGATTTCTTCCAGATGTCCCGTCAGTCCCTGATAGCGCTGGCAATGATCATCGGCGCATACGTCGAAAAGGGTGTGTTCTTCCCTGCCGTACCACCGGACATATTCGTCTTCCCCGCATTGCCCGTGGTCTCCAGAATGTTCCGCCGGCATAGCAGGTTTCGCTTCCACGGTCTGATATCCGGAAATCATACTCAGAAGCCACGACCTCGAAATGACTGCATGCGCCTTCAGAAACTCTTCGGGCGAATGCGGATTCATCTCTGACGAAATCACGCTCACAAGATAATCCTCCATACCGATGACATTGACGGCGACGAGACAATCCCGGTCCGGGATTATCTTCAGCGCACCTGCAAACATCCGGTCCTGCCGTCTTTCCCAGTGGAAACCGATGCCGACAGTGACGCCGTACAGCCTGAATGTCGGTTCCGCAAACATCGTGGACAAGGTTCTGGCTTCGAAGAAAAGTTCATCGTACTCGGAGCCGTCGTATTCTATCTTGCCGTCACGGAAAACAGCCTTCCTCGGCCCTGCCCCGTCGCTGAGAATCTCGAAGACTATCTCCTTTCCCGACATGATACCCACTGAAACTTCCCTCTGGGTACGGGTAAGGCGGGAAATGATTCTTTCCTCGCTCCCGCGGTCCAGGGATACTTCCCGCATCAGTTCCGTCAGGAGGGACGGATTCATTTTCCTGAAATCTTCCTCCAACGGGGCAACGATGCAGCCTGCCATGTCTGCGCAGCCGGGACTCATGGTCAGATGGTCCTCTCCGGTGGAAAAATAATGGTGTGAACGGTGCGATGTCCTGAAAACCACGGCACTGCGGAACTCACCCCCTTTATGCCAGACGAAAACGTTGACCAAGGGTTCCGGCTGCGTCTCCCTGTCGTACCCGGCGCAGTCCAGAAGCCGGTAGAACATCTTGGCGACGGACTTGGATGTAGTACCCCGTATGACGAAAATTCCCGGTACGAATTTCCTGTAATGGTAGAGTCCGGCATCGAGAACGGATGTCAGATAAGTCAGAACGGCGCCACCGTCCCCGTCCATAAGTCCGTCCATATCACTTATCAGCGGAAGCTGGCCGTTGGACGCCGCCTGGAAATGATGGTGGTCCGGAGCGGACGCCCCGCTCTGAGGCCCGTTATAGAAGACCGTGAAGTCTTTCAGGGCCGCCGCCAGATCGAGCATATCCACGTACCGCCGCCAGATGGACTGGTCGCAATGCTCCCTCATAGCTATGACCAGATGGTCGCGCAGGATAGGATAAGGATTTACCAGGATATCGTATTTTCTTCCTTTTCTGCCTTCGAATTCCAGGCATATCTGTTCTGGAGGGCGGTTTTCCCGGCAGAGAAAGCACTTTCTCCCGGCCAGCGACTTTCTGTCGAGCTTCGCAGCCGAGGATACGATACGCGCAGGGTTGTGCTGCAGAATGACCTTAAGCCCCCCTGTTTCCATTTCCCTGATACTGATATTCTTAAGCGCCCTGAAGTTTTCACAGGCGAGAGGCCAGCGGGACAGCTGGTCGTTTATGAACTTGGCAATATCCATCACTGTCCGCACTCCTTTTTCCACGCCTTGTTGAACCTTTTCCGGGCCCGCAGTTCCACAGTCCGGAGCCAGTCCTTGTACATATTGTTGGCATTCACCTTTTCAGTGCTCAGATCGGCGTCTGAATTTCCTGTCCAACGCCTGCAGTAATACAGCACGTCGTATATCCTGCCTATTTTATATTCCCTGCCGATTCTCAGCCCCACGGCATAATCCTCCCCGTAGCTCGTATTCGGGAAGCGGAATTGCCTGAGTATTTCGGTACGGAAAGCCCTCGGAGCACCGAGGCCGTTGATTCTCAGGGCATTGTTGGCACCGTTCCCATCGGTCCATTCCTTATGGTCCACAACGCCTGGAGGTATCGGCTTCAAGGAAAAATCAGTCATCATATACGAGCCTGTCAGCATTGCGCAGTCCTGCTTCCCGAATTCAGCCACGATTCTCTCCAGCACCTCCTCGGAAGAATATACGTCGTCACTGTCGAGCTGGACGGCGAATTCCCCGCATTTCCCGTTCTCTAACGCCAGATTCCAGCATCCGCCTATACCCAGATCCGTCCTTTCGGGCACCAGATGTATGAGCCGCGAATCCTTCGCGGCAATGTCTTCGAGGATTTCGGAAGTCCCGTCAGTGGAATGGTTGTCCACGACAATGACATTGTACCTGAAAGTGCATTTCTGGGACAATGCGCTCCTGACGGCATCGGCGACGGTTCCCGCGCGGTTCAGGACAGGTATGACGACGGTGGCCCTGACCGGCCATGCATCCTCCGCGGTCCCTTTCGGGACGGGCTTTCTCGATGCCGGATCTATCCAGGCTCCGATTCTTTTCAGGTGTCCGGTGCAAATCTCCTCCATCTCCTTCTGGACTCCGATGTTTTTCGGATCCACATAGTCGAACTGCTTCTCTCCGGAACGGCGCAGATCTGTCTCCTTCGAAGTATAGAGGAATTCTCCGATATGGCAGATCCTTTTCATCATCAGTCGCACGGCGTAAAGGCCTCCGTAACGGTAACCGTCAGGCAGACGGCGCACGGCCTTTCTGAAAGATGATGTCCTGAAGACCAGCACGGGACCGAAATCGAAATCATCCCTCAGAGCGCCCTTCTGACAGTCAGCAAGAGGGTGTTTCCTGACAGCGGCATCCGCCGTCTTCTCCATATAGTCGGCATAAACCATGTCCGCTCCGCTGTCCTCTGCTATGGACACCATTCTGTCGAGTGCGAGATAACCCGGTTCGAGCGGCGTATCCTTCAGATACAGAAGCATATATTTCTCCCTGACGGTATCCGCGATACGTTTCAGGCTTTCGGACGAGCGGAATGTCTCCCCGGACAGGACCTCTGCCCTGCCGAAAGTCCTGTTGTCCCCGAATGCTGCGATAATCCGGGCTATTTCGTTTTCCGGCATCGAAGGCAGAAAACATTCTATCCGGGCGATGTCCCGTGGTGCTGTTGTTTTCAAGATCTGAAGATTTTGGGTTTGGTGTCCTGTCCGGCGGATTTCAGAGCCCTCGTCAGAAATATGACGGCTGCCGGCACACAGGCAGCAGCCAGAAGGAGATCCTCCGGAATATCGAATATTTCCACCTTGGAAACGGCTATCACCGCCCAGTGGAGAATCAGTATGAATGCGAAGAAATTTATCTTGGAGTTGAATGTCATGAGCATGCCGAGCATATACAGGGCGACCGCACTCGGAAGCACCGGTGTCGCGATTTGCGGGAATTCCAGGCCGCGGGCTATCGAGACAACGGGAAAAAAGAGAGGCAGGACAAGCATACACAGCCCCAATATGCCGTATTTCCCCGATTTCCGGAATGAGGAAAAGTCGGTAGCCAGGTCATATACCCAGGATGCGGCTACCAGACACCAGAAAATGGCCAGGGCGGAAGAATAATCCCGTGCCGAACAGAAACCGAGGTAGTAGACGAATGCCGTCCATACGGACAGCAGGACCATGAACACCTTCGCGGCAATCTTCGCCCGTTTACTCGGGCGGAACCACAGGACAAGCGCCAGAGCGGCAGCCACTGCCGTTATGGCGATCTGCCAGTACCAGGTGGCGGCGTTGTACTCCGCTATCGAATTCCAGAAAATCTCCTGCATAATCAAGTAGTTCCTAAATGAATTTCGAGCCGCGTGTCATCGAATTGGCCCTCTCGCGTAGCAGGAAGACCGGAATGGTGGCCCCTACTCCCAGAGTAAACAGTACGCTGAACGACACTGCCCCGTTATAAATCATCGCCTGCAGATATTCGCTGCCCTGTGTCGGGGACGATATCTCCTGGAAAAACATTATCAGAGAGAAAACGGTCTTGTAGGCATACGTACCGGGAACCATGGGAAGCAAGGCCGGTATATAAAGCACGGTCATCGGGCAGAAAACCCTGCGGCCGAACCAGACGCTGCCCGTACCGATAATGACTGCCGCCACGAGGGAAGCCGAAACTATATCCACCCCGAGGAATGTCATCAGGCAATACCGTGCGGCATGTCCCACGGCTGCGAGTATGGCGATATACGGGAAAGCCCTCACGGGAGGATCCGAAATGGAGCCGAAACCCATGGCGGCCACGGCAGCGAAAATACCGTCTGAAATTATATCTACAGCTATCATAGCAGACTGTCCTTTACGAGAATAAGTGTTATCGACATACCTATGGCCATACTGATGATGAGCATAAAGGCATTGACTATGCGGCTGATTCCTATCTGTATGTGCCCGTCGGTGATGTCTATGATGCCGTTTATGAGCGGAACGCCGGGAACCAGGAAGAGTACACTGGTAGCCAGCGCTATCTCGGCTGTCTCTATCCCCAGGGACAATGCGGATGATGCGCACAGCGACGCTACGAATGCCGAAACGATGAATACGATGTAGTGATTCACCTTCCTGCGCATCAGATGCTGCCTCGTGAAAAAGCCTATCATCGTAGCGGTGAATGTCACCAGCATGGCCCAAATGTCTCCGCCGAACAGACGGCAGAAGGAAGCATTCGCCAGGGAAGCCATCAGAAGTACGAAGAACGGATTCATCTTCGGCTTCGAAACCAGTTCCTCGAACTTGCCGCGCACGGCCTCCAGAGACAAGTTGTCATCCAGCGCAGCCCAGCTGAGTGCGCTCAGGTCGGCATTCCACTCGAAACTTATGGGGAACGGAGGAATATCGATGACTCTCGTATCGTGTACAGGAGTATCGGCGGAACTGACGGACAGCGTGGCCGTCTTCTGCGAAGTATGGATGCTGACATCCACTCCGAGAGCCGTTCCGAGACGCTTGCTGTTGCGCACCACACGCGAGGTATGGACTCCCGCGCCGAGCATATAAGAAAGATAGCGAGCTATGAAGTCCGCTATCTCCGAGATGTGTTGCTGTGTCTTTTTCGTTTCCTGCATCGTCAGACAGTTAGGCTACGGCTATCAGGATAAGCAGCTGGGCGACGAGCACCCTCATGAACATCGACAGAGGATATACTGTCGCATAACTTACAGAGGTATAATCGGTCCCGTAGGCATTCTGCGCGAACGCGAGAACCGGAGGATTCGTACAGCTTCCGGAAATCAGACCGCAGACCTGATAGAAATTCAGTTTGAACACCCAGCGCCCGAGAATGGCGATAAGGGCTGTAGGGACGAGAGTGATGACGGCTCCGTAGAGAATCCACCAGTAACCGCCGTTCACTATGGACTCCACGAAAGTCTCTCCCGCGCTCAGGCCCACCGCCGCCAGGAAAATCGAGATACCGATTTCGCGAAGCATCAGGTTGGCGCTCATCGTGGTATAGGTGGTAATCTTGAATTTCGGGCCGAAATAGCCGAGGAGAATGGCCACGACGAGAGGTCCGCCTGCCAGACCGAGCTTGATGGCCTGAGGTACACCTGGTATCATGATAGGAATGGAACCGCAGAGCACTCCGAGGGCTATTCCGAAGAATATCGGGATAAGGTTCGGATGGAACAGTCCGGTGCGGGAATTTCCCACGAACTTGGCCACCTTGTTTATGTCCTTGTCATGACCTACCACCAACAGGGCGTCGCCCATCTGGACGATAGCATCCGGGTTCGCCACGAGGTCTATGCCGCCTCTGGTTATACGGGTGATGCTGACACCGAAATTCGTCCTGATTTTCAGGTCCTTGAGTTTCTTTCCAGTCATCGAAGTCCTGGTGATGGTCACCTTTCTGACAGACATGGAAGCGTCTATCCTGTCCCACGCTTCCTTAGGCATGTCTATCTGCTCCCCGAAAAGGAGGGTCACCGCCTCCACGGAATTCTGCGCCGTCACCACGAGCACGTCATCGTTTTCCTCCAGGACCGTATCCGCCATCGGCACCATAACCTTTCCGGAGCGGAAAACCCTGGATATGATGAACTTGTTCTCTATGGCCTTGCTGACTTCCAGTATGCTTTTTCCGAAAACGGCCGGGTTCTTGATGCAGAATGCCACGCGCTGCGGAGAATCCATGCCCACTTCCCTGCTGTCCATCTCCGTCTTTTCCTTTTCCAGGTCGACCCGGAAAAGGGCCTTGGTCATCATCAGCACGAGGATTACCCCGAGGACACCGACAGGATAGGCTACGGCATATCCAGAAGCCAATGACGATGCGATGCCCGAAGAAGTGATTTCATTCACGAAAGTACCTGAAGTCGCATCGAGATAAGTCTGCTGCGCCGCACCCAGACCAGGCGTATTGGTCACGGCTCCGGACATCACGCCCGTGAGGGTCACGAGATTTTCTCCTGTCACAATATGTATTACGTATGTGGTCACCACACCGGCAAGCACCAGCGTCACAGCCAGCATGTTCAGTTTCAGACCGCCGCTCTTGAAAGAGTGGAAAAAGCCCGGACCGACCTGAAGACCTATGGAGAATACGAACAGAATCAGTCCGAATTCCTTCAGGAAATGCAGGAGCGACGAATCGGCCCTGAATCCCAGATGGCTCAACAGGATACCGACGAACAATATCCAGGTCGAACCGAGGGAAACTCCCTTGACCTTAATCCTTCCGAGCAGAAGCCCGATTGCAATGACCAGCGACAGAAGCATAATGGAATGCCCCGTGCCTTGTCCGAAAAACAATTCTTCCATATAATTCAATGTATATAAACGCAGCCGTCTTTACGCTTCCTGCGAAAGCCGGCTGCTGCAATGTTTCCGTTTCAGAAGACAAGTTCCGCCACGAAGGACTGGACCTTGTCGTCCTGCCCGACGCGTCCTTCCACCCAATATTTCGGGTTTTCACCGGAAAAATCCGGGAAAACGGAGATTTCGACTGTCTCGCCGGCCTTCGTTTCGCGGTTGAAGTTTATCTTCAGTTCCTTGAGCGGACGTTCCAGCGTGATTCCGCAGTCTATCGCATCCATCGCCCAGGCCACATACATGGCATTGTTCGTATGTCCGTTGGTATCCAGGTCGGAATACGCCACGCGATGCGAAACTACGGCTGCCCGCTCTATTCCGGAAGGGATTCTTATTTTGTCGCAGGACGGACTTATCGCATTCTCCTTCAGTTCGCTCGATTCGTCGAGGACTGTTTCCCTGATAAGACGGTGCGTATCGATGTTCACCACTAACCAAGACGTGGTAGCCACGGCCAGTTCCTCGGCATCGGATGCGTCCGTCATCCTGAAATCCCTCAGGTAAAAAAGATTTTCCGGTCCCTTGTGCCAGGTTCTCAGATTCACTTCATCCCTCCATACCGGATGCCTGAGGAACTTTATATGCATTCTGGAAAGCACCCATGCCGTTCTCGTCCTGGTCATGTCGTCATAGCCGAAACCGAGGACAGAAGCATGGCGGTTGGCCATTTCCTGAGCATAGTTCATGAAAGATACCGGCTTCAGCAGCTGCGAAGCGTCGGTGTCATAACATGGTATCTGCAATTTCCGATGATAGATATTATTCATCATTGTCCTGTTTTCCGCGCGCAAAAGTAATATTTTATTTGCTTTTCCGCAACATATTGTCCGCCGAAGTCGGAGTCGGAGCGGACGACGCAGGAGCCTGCCATCCGTGCGGATGCAGAACGGTCATTCCGAAACGTAGTCCAGAATTTCCAGCTGGTCAGAATCGTACAGCAGACTGTCGAACAGTCCCGGGAAAATCAGGTTCAGCACGACATACAGAGCCGTCAGAAGAATGATGGCGCAGACTGCAGCCAGAACGGCTTTCACGGCAGGGTGCATCCTCCGGTTCTCCCGCACGGTTTCCGGCAGTGTTTCCTGCGGAACCTCCCGCGCGGCTTCCGGCACCGTCACCTCCCCGTCATCCATAATGGATTTGAGCCCCTCGACGGCGGCAGCGACTTCCGCCCTCGTTTCCTGATGTGTCTTCAGCGACACCGGAGCCAGCCCGAAGCCTTCGGGGAAAATATCGAGGTCTTCGTCCGGAACGAAAAAGAAATTGTTCTCCTTCGTGGCTCTGAGCCGTCCGAGCCCGGGGAACACCACTGTCTTCTTCTCTTTCAGAACCTGTTTCAGATCGTTCAGGAAATCTTCCAGAATCTTCCCGGCCACATCCGTAGCGATGTGATTGGACGCGGCATAGAACTCGGCAAGCGCAGTATCGTTCCCGAACTTCGATCTGAAATACAGTCTCCTGTACGGCGGATTTATCGTATAGCCTCTGTCGGAAAAGGACGCCGGCACCATCTCGGCCACGAAAGTTCCGAGCCCTGGCAGTTCCACCCTGTCTTTTTCAAGGATTATTTCCCTGACCATCCTGGACAAAAGATCGATATCCATATTCCTGAAAGATTGTTCAGTGGACAAAGATACGCAGAAACTGAGAGCAAAAGAAATTTATTTACACACTTACCGAAGTGCTTCTGAATATCGCATAGAGAAAAATTTTTGTAGAAAAATTTGCAGCAATGAAATTTTGTTGTACCTTTGCAATCCCGAACGAGAAAACAAGACTCGTCCGAGAAAACGACAAATTCCTGAATAGCTCAGTTGGTTAGAGCATCTGACTGTTAAT